>PLIU01000467.1:0-11925 GCA_003140095.1 Verrucomicrobiales bacterium
CCGTAAAATCGGTTTGGAAACATTTCTGCCAGTCCCATGTCTTCGCTGACCGCGATCAAACCATCGGTCAATCCATCGAATTCGTTCCGCCGAAATGGAAGACGTTGCCGGGCGGCAACCGAGGCTTCGTCATCACGGGTTGTTGCGATTTCCGCGTGGCGCGACAGCAGCCGACAGAGGTTGTGATAGCCGCGCGCCGACTCAACGTAGAGCAGTAACCCGAAATCTGTTCCTCACTCCACAGTCCTGGAGTATCGGTCCATCCATAAGCTTCCGGGCTGATGGCTGTGCCTTCACTGATGATGACTCCGGCAGAGGCGCGTTGCGCGTAGTATTGTGCCTGAAGTTTTGTCGGGACGTGCCCTGGATTGGCGGCCCGTTGTCGCGTGAGCGGCGCCATGACAATGCGGTTGGGCAGCCTAAGGTCGCCCATTTGGACTGGCCTAAGCAGTGGCTGTGAGTCGGATTGCATTATGAATTTGATCTCGGGTTGATCGTGCAGACTTCCTTAGTCCGCGACTCAGCCGATTGAAGCGGCTGCTAATGTAATGACCTTGGCAACCACTGAAGGGCTGGAGATGAAACTCACGTGGCTGGCTTTGATCTCCGTGGTTTTGGCTCCCATTCGCTTTGCCATGAATCGCTCCAAGTCCGGGTTGATAGCTTGGTCCTGCGTCGAAACAACGTACCAAGAAGGGATGTTCTTCCACGCAGCGGCTTTGATGGGTTCGCCGAAAATTGACGCGGCCAGGGGCTTTTGTGTAGCCGCGAGCACGGAAGCTTCTCCTTCAGGCAAATCGCTTGCAAAGACGGATTGAAACTTGGCGCGGTCGATGAACAGGAAACCCGCCGAATCAGGCGCGACGGAGGTTCCCAAAGGGGAGGGCGAAAATCTTTCGATCAAAGCGCCGACGGCCTCACCGGCGTCCGGCGCGAAGGCGGCCACATAAACCAACCCTTTGACTTTTGGGTTCGCGGCGCCAGCCTCCGTAATGACCGCTCCGCCGTAGGAATGGCCGACCAAAATCACGCCACCCGGTTGGGAGTCGATCAGACGTTTTGTGGTCGCAACATCGTCAGCCAGAGACTTAAGCGGTAGCTGAACGGCGGCAACTGTCAGCCCTTCTTTTTCGAGGAGCGGGATGATCTTTTGCCAGCCGGTGCCGTCAGCAAATGCTCCATGCACGAGGATCACAGATTTCTTTGTGCCACTTTTCATGCCGATTCCTTTCTTTGAATTGTTTCTTGGTTTATTTCGCAGCCGTAGCCAGAAGCTTTTCAACTTTTGCGTCCAAGTCCCTGGCGACTTTAAGAGCCTCCTCGTTGCTGTAGGTCTGGAGGAAGCTTGCCATTCGGTCATAGGAGATGTGGGTCCCGTCGGGACGCTCATCAATCAGGATCGTCACGGGAGCGTAAGAGCCAGCATCAGGCACATGTTCCACCATTCGCCGCATAATGCTGGGATTTCCGACAACTAAGCGCACATTGACTGGCGCGCTCTTGCTGCCGCCCTTGTGAACAATGCCGCCATGGTCGAACCGCAGGAATTCAATCAGGCCAGAAGAACCGACCGCCGAAAGCATTATCTCGTCGACTTCGCTGACAGTGCTGGCATTGAAAAGCTTTTGCCAGAGTTCGTTCATGTTCGGATGACCGACGCCCGCATCCAAGATCTCCAAGACTTCTCGAAGCGATTTCCTTGAGACATAGCAGACCCGCTCGATACTGAGATGTTTTGTCGTCATCATGTGTTCACCACATTGGTCGTGGAACGCGAGTCAAATATCCATTGCGACGTTGCGAGCCTCGTTGGGACTCTTTTGAAGGTGGGCCAAGACTTCGTTTTCCGCCTGAAGCCAATTGGAAACGTCGTTACCTTGTTCGCAACCACTTGACAACCAGATTTCATAAACACGTTTCTCGATTTGATGGCGCAGGTTTGTCTCGGCCAATGGTTTGACTGCCTCGTTATCTGTCTTTTGCATTTTGGATTTCCTTGATTGTGCGGGCATTGGTTCAAACTCCTTTCAATCGAGTGGTTGCGCCGGGAAATGCTCCCCAATACCTTTACTTGCCGATCTGCTGCAATGCTGTCATCCAGTTTTCGATGTGATAACAGGACGCCAGCTTGCCATTCTTCACCGTGAAGATGTCGATCGCCATGGTTTTGAAGCCTTTACCGGTCGGCTTCGCACCCCAGAACTCACCGGTGGGCTTGCCTGTCGCCTCACCACGGACCACAACTTGGTCGCCGATAACCTGGATGTCCTTAATTTCCCAACGTAAATCAGGAACAGTGACACCCATGTTCCTGAAGATGTCGGTCAATTGGTCGCGCGTTAGAAAATCCTCGTTTGTATGATACGAGCGATAGTCGGCATGTGCGGCTTTGGCCAACAAGGCCGCGACGTCCTTTTTGGCGGGTTCGTTCAGCGCGTCATAAAGCGGCCACACAATTGTTCGCGCCTGGTCCACGGTCAACGGATGGACTGTTGTAGCCGGCCCAGACGGGTTGGGCGGTTCAGCGAATGAGGTTCCAAACATGGGTAACCCGCTCTTGGATTGATCTTTCGTAGCCTCGTCTTGAAGGACGTCCCAATGTTCGACCAGGACTCCGTCCTTAATCCTACAAATGTCCGCAGCAATCCAATTCGCAGTGCCAAGCCCGTGTCCAGAAAATCGTCCATGCACGATTACAAAATCTCCGTCCGCAACAATCGTTCCATGTTCATACTTCATTGTTGCCGGTGCGCTCTTGACGAGATTAAAGAGGCCGTCTCGGCCGGTACCAATATGCGCGCTGTGCTGGATATAATTGGGAGACCAATATCGTTCGGCCGCAGCGTAGTCTCTCTCGTTGAAAAGCGTCTCAAACGCCTTAAGAACGAGGGCTTTGTTCTTTTTCACTTTTGTGAGTTCCATAATGATCCCGAGGATCAGAACATCGTGTTTGAGTTCTTAGACTCGGCTGGCACTGGCTGGAGAACATCCCAATGCTCGACGATCTTGCCCGCGTCGTCGAAGCGGAAGATGTCAACTCCTGCGGTTTCCTTGCCAAACAAGTTCAAGTAACGCACATGGACGAAGGCTAGGTCGCCATCAATGGCGATTCGTTTTACCTCACAGCGAAGGCGACCCACCTGCTTTAGAAATCCCATGACGCCGGCGACGCCATCGGGAACTAGTGGATTGTGCTGGATGTAAGGGCCGGATACGAGATCTGGATAGAGATCGGCTTGACCTTGATTGAAGACCTGGTCGTAGATAACATCGATGACTTTTCGGATTTGATCTTTTTTCATAATTTAGCTTTTTAATTTTGACTTATTAATTGATAGGGAGCCGTTATTCAGAAAATGGCGCGTTCGCGAGCAGGTCTACGAGGCTCGGAGCCGTGAATCCCTCGACGTATCGACTGCCGAAATCCCTTAGACCGTTGTCAAAGGCGGTAGCTGGCTTCCGACGAATGAGGCTGCAAAGGCACCCTTGGATCTGGTTTTTAAATGCCAACCGAGGGAACTCAGTCAAGATCTCGCGTTGCGAGGTCTTCGGAATTCGATCAAGCCCAACGCCGAGGAAGTCCACTGCGATTCCTGATTGCGTCATTGCAACTTCCGGCTCTTTATGAAGAGCTATGGAACGAGTTGTGTGAAGTGCAATGGCATCCCACACAACTTGTACCTGCTGAGGAGAAATACCGCGATCCTTCAGAAAAGCGCGCCCTGCGTTAGCCCCGTCCACTTCGAACCGATTATGCCCCGTGAATCGTTCGGTCAAACCCAGGTCATGGAGAACTGTGGATACTGCCGAAAGTTCAGGGTCTGGTGCAGGCTGCGCGCTTTGTGAAAGCAGAATGCCAAATAGCCAGGAGCGCATCACATGGTTGAAAAGGTAAGGCTCTGACGAACTCCGCGCTAACTCAATCGCGTCGCGCACGAGACTTGTATCCGGTACTTTGATTCCTGCCAAAATCACGTTCTTCCTTTCTCGTTGGCAGATCGTTGTTGCTCCGCAAGGAAATCTGAAATCACCTCTGCTACCTCATCGGAACCTTCAAGGGGTGAAAGGTGTCCGACCCCCGCGATGGTTTCGAACTTCGCGTGCGGGACCAAAGGAAGGAATGCCTCGCGCAAAGCAGCCTCTTTCTCCACTTGGTCCTCCGACCCCACAATCACACACATCGGCACGGTGATGGAGGCAGACTCTTTTGAAATGTCGAGCCCCATCCCGCGCGAGATCCATGCGACCTTCGCGGCTTGCGCTCCTCCCAGGGAATCCTCAGTCACTTGCAGGCGCTGGGCCAATGTCAGCGGCTTATGGCTGATAACCTTTAGAGCGTCTCCGATTCCCTCTGGCGTTGTGTAACTATTGAGCATGGACTGCTTCTGTGTGTCGGGGACGCTAAGAGGTGTAGGCGGAGCTGGGGCGACAAGAACGACCGCTCGTAGGCCATCCGGTCGGCGGCCAGCCAATATTTGGGCAATTTTTCCGCCCATGGAATGGCCGACGAGGACAAAATCCATAAGATTTAACTCCTCGATGACACCTTCGATGTCGTCGGCCTGGCTGAAAAGGTTGTAGTCCACGTTATGGCGGTCAGATTTTCCCCAGCCGCGCAGGTCCACCGCAATGCATCGAAATCGGTCGGAAAGTTTCTCGACTACCCCAGACCACGTGCGCCGTGAGCCGCCCCAGTAGTGAAGAAACACCAAAGCCGGACTTCCTTGCCCCGTGTCTTCTGCATAAATCTCCACTTGCCCCACGCGAATTTTGTGGCTTCGGGCACTCATAGGATGTCTCCTGTGTTCGTTTGAATATTTCTTCCATTTCTCATATCACACTCTCGTTCTGTGCGTTTTCCGCCTTTGATTCACTCGCGGTTTTAATTGAAGGCGAGTTCACGAATGTCAGAATACCTACAGTGCGCTTGTCTTGATGCTATTGATGGATGTGTTGTCCCAATAACAATCGATGTAGGAGATTTTGCCGTCCGCGTTGTAGCGGATGATATAAGCGTGCGGGATGCGTATGTCGTCGCCTTTCTTCGCGATACCGCCGGGGGCGTCCGCCGAAATTGTGCCGCCTAGGACAGCCTGCACCACAATGGCGTCACCTTCTGCTTGAAGCATTTCGACCACCTCGACATGGAAATCCGGAACGGCCTGCGTAAAACCTTTCCAAAAGGCGTTAAGCCCACCCCGTACCGGCACGACGTACTCGCGGCCATATGGGGCGTATCTTCCTTTTGCGTCATCAGCACAAAGCGCGGTCATGGCCTCGACGTCATGAGCGCCGTACACGGCGAAGAACTTTTTGGTAAGTGCTTTTAAATCTTTCGTTTCTTTTTGCATGTTGTTTCTCCTTTTCAACTTTGTGCTGCTCGTTGAGTTGGTGTTGGTCACTCCTCATACGGAGCGACTGACATCAACTGTGATGCTGTAGGGATTGGCCGACCCTGCAATGTGCAGCCGGCGGTGCGCGCTACATCGTCGGTCCAGTTTAAGACTTGGACGGCGGGATTATGCCGACAGTGTTCGACCAACAGATTTCGGAATTCGGTCTTGAAATCCATCCGTGGATATTTTTGGAGCACCTCCTCAACAATTTGTGGCGGCATTTGATTGAGGCCCATGCCAAACAATTCGAGCCCGGCGCCGAGATGCACCAATGCTATTTCGTCTGCCAGGCGAGTTGCGATTCCTGGTGATGTGTGAAGTGCTATTGCCTTCCAAACGAGGTCGGCGCGCTCTGGTGGCACCTGGTGTTTTTCGCAGAATTGGCGAGCGGCATCCGCTCCATCCACCTCGAACCGGTTGTCGCGACGGTAAGCAGGCAGCAGTCCTAGATCGTGTAGCGCAGAGGCGCAAAAAGCGGCTTCCTCGTCAGCCACTGAACGACCGATGCTCTGGATGGCAAGGCTTCCAAAAATGTATGTTCGCAGACAATGGTTGCAGAGAAATTCAGGCGAGCTTGATTCCAAGAGGTCGATTGCGGCTTTGCACAGTGCCGTGTCCGGAATCGTAACACCCCCTACCGATTTCAAACGTGCCAGGACCATAGGCTTAGTACTCGAACCAGACTTTTAGCTCAGCATTCTTCTCCGGGGTGTATGGCGGGAAAAGATGTTCGATAGCCACATCGGGTTTAGATATGAGCATGGACTTGGCATGGGTCAGCATGTCGAATCCATACTTCCCATAGTAGTGACCGATGCCTGCCGAGCCAACACCTCCAAAGGGCATTGATTCAACAAAGAGGTGGACGTTCACTTGATTCACCGCTCCGCCGCCAAAAGACAGTTCACCTGTGAACCGATCAATCGCCTTTTGGTCGCGGCTAAAAATAAAAGCGGCCAACGGACGTGGCCCTTTGGAAATGCGCTCCATTGCTTCGTCGAGTGTTTGGTAAGTCAAGATGGGCAGAATTGGGCCAAAAACTTCGTCCTCCATGATTTTGTCATCCCAAGTCACTGGATAGACAAGCGTCGGATCGAGATAGCTCGCGTCAGGGTCGGATTTGCCACCGGCAATCACCTTCGCGGGGTCTAACAAAGCTGCGAGGCGCAAGACTTCGCGTGCGTTGATGACGCGCGAATAATCGGGATTGTTCCTCGGATCTTTGCCATAAAGCGCAATTAACGCTGACATAGCTTCCGCAACGAATTTTTCAGCCACCGATTCATGTACGTAGGCGTAGCCAGGGGACGTGCACCATTGTCCACCCCAAGCCATCTTGCCCCAAACAATCTTCTTGGCTGCGTCCGGCAAATTGGCGGTTTCGTCCACAATGGCGGGATTTTGACCACCAAGTTCAAGGAGGATTGGCGTCAGATTTTCGGCGGCTGCGCGTGCAATGACTTTTCCAGTGCTCGTGCTACCAGTGAAGAAGATGAAATCGAAAGGAAGCTTAAGAAGCTCTGTTGTTTGATCGCGGTGTCCAGCCATTGCCGTCACTGCGTCAGGTCCAAAATATTTAGGAATCAGATCGAGCAATAAAGAACTTGTCGCTTTGATTGCTTCACTTAACTTGAGTACACAACAATTGCCGGCCGCCAATGCCGCGATTGCGGGACGAATCAGCAGCAGCAGCGGTCCGTTGAACGGGCCAATGACCAGCATTACGCCATAAGGGTCCCGATAAATAATACCTCGATGCCCTGTGGCAGCCAGCGCGCGCGGGACCGGTGCCTCAACTGGTTTCATCCAATCTTTGAGTTGGCTTTTTTGGTACATGACTTCACCCATACAGGCAAAAGTTTCAAAGATGTATTCTTGTGTAGCAGTCTTAAAATCTTGAGTGACCGCTTTCTGCAGCGACTTCTCATTTTCTTGAAGCAGGCGGCCCATGCGGTCGAGTTGCTCGATGCGCCACTCATAACTGCGCGTTATACCGGTTGCGAAGAGGTATTTTTGCCGGTCAAAAAGCCCTTGGAACGAATTCACCTGCGATTTCGTATTTGTGTCTGGTTTCATTGCTTTTTTTCTCCTGTATGGTTTTAGGCGGACGTTTCCATGGTGAGGACAATGCGAAAGCGTGCCTTGTTGCTCATCATCTTCCGATAACCTTCCTCAGCCTTCTCCAAGGGAAACGTTTCAATCATTGGTTTGATGCCTTTGAGGAGACTGAAGCCAAGCGTGTCCTCATTATCAATGGGCGTACCGGTCAAGGCCCCCTCAATTCCTACGGAACTAAAAAGAAGTTGGAACGGCGACACCTGAATGGCCTCTGCGCCGGCTCCGACAACAATCATTCGTCCGCGCGTCGCGAGTCCTCCCATAATTGCCGACATGGCTTTGCTGTCAGAAGCCGTAGCGAGAATTACCTTTGCACCGCCTAGAGCTTTGAGTGCTGCGGCAGGATCTCCTATATTGCTGTCGATGTAATGATGAGCGCCTAATTTTTTGGCCAATTGTTCTTTCTCATCGCCGCGCGCAATCGCGACGACTTTGAACCCCATGTGCGAGGCGAACTGGACCCCAAGATGGCCCAAGCCACCGATACCTAGTATGGCAACGAGTTCGCCGGGAATTGCACCGGAGCGACGTAAAGCGTTAAAAGTCGTGATTCCAGCGCAGAGGAGTGGTGCAGCCTCAACCGAGCTTAAGCCCTCCGGAATTGCGACAAGTCCATTCGGGAAAGCCATCATCACTTCGGCGTAGCCACCATCAAAATGAGCGCCGGAGACGGGTTGATTTGTGCAATTAACAAAGTCACCGCGACGGCACGATTGGCATTGTCCGCAATGTCCTCCCAAAAACCCTACGCCAACCCTTTGGCCTATTTTCCAACCGGAAACCCCTTGGCCAAGTGCGTCAATTTTTCCAACGACCTCATGACCAGGAACACGCGGGTATCCGCCCGAATATCGGCATCCTGATATTCGAGTTTTCGCGCTTTCATTCAACGGATTACGAACATGGGGCGGAATTCGTCGCTGACTTGGACAGGTTTTTCGGCCAACTCCCGCCTGGCTGGCCATATGGGATGGAACTTCGGAACCAATACTGGCTGAAACCCGAATACTTCGCTTGCCTCGCCCGCCACGGCATCACGCACACATTCAATTCGTGGACCGCCATGCCGTCCGTAACCGAGCAAATGGCTCTGCCTGGCAGCCGCACGAATTCTGACCGGATGGCCGCACGCTTCCTGTTGAAGCCGGGGCGAAAATACGAGGATGCGGTAAAGGCGTTTCAACCGTACAACTCCACCAAGGAAATCAACGAGGACGCACGCAAAGCCGGCGCGGCACTCATCAAAGAAGGGCAACAAGACTCCCGACGAAAGACGTTTATCTACGTGAACAACCGGCTTGAAGGCAACGCTCTGGGAACAATCGAAGCGATGGTGTCGGAAGCAAATAGTAGCAACGCCGAGGACACACTATGAATATGCGGGATGCGGAAAGGCAAGAAGTCATCGAGATTGAAAAACAAATTGACTCCGCTTTTCACAAATTACCTTTTCCGCACGGAGACCATGCTGTTTCCAAATGGCATCTGCTGATCGCTCTTGAAGACGGATTGCGCAATGCGCTTTGGATGCTTACTCGCAATCTTCGTGTTGAAGACATGGATGTCGAGTTATCAGGCTTCAATTTGCTAGTTGACCGATGCAAATACTCACTGCGATATGGACTGGAACGAATTTATCGAGAGCAATCGCTAACCGCGATTACACCCGAAAAGCAAGTGGTGATTCCAGCAGCGTACGAAGCTGCTGCGAGCTTTATCAAAACTGGAGATGATTATCTACTGGCTTCGAGAGCCTTCGGCAGCTATCACGCCAGCACCGCGACCGCCACGCGAAGTCTTTCAGGGCACATACTCGTTCTCGGCTCTCCGCATGACAGACTCGCGTACTCTGCGCTGGACCTTTTCATTCACGGCCAAAACGATTCCGGCACCCCATTGCTTGCACTGATTAGGGCGTTCATACTGCCTGAATCCCCAGACTTGCACATTAGTGAAATGGTCCACCAAACCCAACTCATTGGAGGGCATGTGAGCTACAGATTCAATCCGTACGTTTGCAATCAACTGATGATGGCCATCCCGAATCTTTCAAAGATTGTTCCGAACGGATGGGAATTCCCTTGGGGTAGTTCTGACAATGCACCCCGGGTTTTTGAAGCGTTGAGTGCTCGTTGCTTATACCACCTTCTTTCCGTTCACTTTGGCGCTCTTCACTTTGGAATACGTGGCTTAGGTCTCGCTGATATTTGCCCTTTGGTCTCGAAATCCAAACTGATTTCGGAGTTGAGCGACATTACTGGAATAAACCAGGCAGATGTCTCTTCAACGTTGGCAGCGCTAACGTATGGAACTGACACCGAAACCCCCGACCCCGCTCTTCAGCCGCTGATCCCATTCTCGGACGCCCAGGTGGTTGCACCGACTTTGCTCATCTTGTCCTCAAACTTTCCACGCAACTATTTGGCTTTGCACGCTAGAGTCGGCTCTCGCTCTTTTGATGAACAAAGTGAATTATTCGAAATGGGCATGTCGAATCGCGTCGAGCAAGCGGTCAGACAGCGCTTCGCCAAAATGCGGATGCACGAGTATTTACCGACTCGCAGAGACGTTGGAGAGGTGGACATCCTTGTCGCGGATGAGCAATCTCAAACAATTCTGATCGGTGAATTGCGTTGGTTGTTGCAACCCGGTGATCCGCGCGAAGTGAATAATCGCAACAAGGTCTGCGCCGAAAAAGTGGCTCAAGTTAAAAGGAAATACGAAGCAGCGCGTAAGATAATAGCCCCAATTCTTAGGCTCCTCGGCGTGAGTGGTGACCCGCAATTATGGGACGTAACTGCGGTAGTGATTGTCGAAGGTTATGTAGCAGCCGGACCAGAACCGGAGAGGTTTCCAGTCGTTCCATTGCGTATATTTGAGCTCGGCTTGATCCATTGTAATGGCCTAATGAATTTGCACCGATGGCTTGCCAGCCACGTTTGGCTACCGCAGAAGGGGTCACATTTTGTTTCTTCCCCTGTCACGGCCAAATTTGGCAGACAACGATTACGATGGGGGGGCTTCCACATTTCGCCCAATAGCCGGTACTTGCCAGAGTACATCGTGAAAACGGCAGGGCAGACACATATAAATTCCCAGTGATCAGAGCAAATAAGGCTTCGCTCAAGCCAGGGTTGACAAATCTCCCTAATTACTGCTCAAATGAGCAGTCATGGCAAATTTAAGCAAAAAACAGGAAGCCGTCCGCGATTTCATCGCCACGGAATTAGCGGCGGGACGGTCTTGTCCCACCCATCGTGAGATTGCCGCCCACTTCGGTTTCGCAAGCTCCTATGCCGCTGCCTGCCACGTTAAGTCTCTCGTCAGAAAAGGGGCGCTTATCGCGGAAGACGGCAAGGCGCGTGCGCTTCGCCTCGCCTACGCCTTTCAGCCGGTCCGCCGTGCGGCGGTGGTGGAAATCCCCGTTTTCGGCTCGATTCCCGCCGGTTTCAGCCGCGACCGTGAGCAAGAGTCTGGCGAGTGTGTTCCCGTCACCGTTGAGTCCATTGGCTTCAAACCAACACGGAACACCTTTGCATTGCGCGTGGCGGGCGATTCGATGATTGGGAAGCACATCTGCGACGGCGACATTGTGGTTTTCGAGCATGGCCCGGAACCCCGTTCGGGGCAAATCGTCGCAGCACTGATTGACCGTAAAAACACGCTCAAGACGTTTCTCATGAAGAACGGCAAGCCGTTCCTGAAAGCGGAGAACCCGAAGTANNGCCGCTGTCGAACAGGCGTCCGACCCGAAGTTGCGGGGCAAACCGATTGCGGTGGGCGGTGAAAAGCGTGGCATCATTGCGTCTGCGTCGTATGAAGCGCGAAAATTCGGCGTTTACACCCCAATGCCGACCATCCGGGCGCGCAAGCTCTGCCCGAAACTTATTGTTCTTCCCGGTGACTTCGAGCGTTATGAACAATTTTCCACCTGGATGTTTTCGTACGCCTACGACTTTACCCCTGACGTTGAGCAGACTTCGATTGACGAGGGTTACTTTGACCTGTCCGCCACGCGCAAATCGCCGGTTGAAATTGCGCTGACCATCCGCAAGGCCATCGGCCAAAAACTCAAAATCACCGTCAGCGAAGGGATCGGCACAAATAAGCTTGTCAGCGCGGTGGCGTCAAAACTCAACAAACCTGCCGCGTTCGAGGAAGTTTCGCCCGGAGGCGAAGCCGCTTTTCTTCACCCACTCGCAAACAAGTGGTTGCCAGGCATCGGCCCGAAAATGAGCCTGCGGCTCAATGCGGCGGGACTCGTGTTAATCCGCCACATCGCAGCTACGCCGCTCGACATGCTCGGACTTGTGCTCGGTAATCAGGCCGCGAGCATCCGGCAGTTCGCTCACGGCATTGACGAGCGCCCGCTCATTCCTGTGCGGGAGCCGCAAAAATCGTTCAGCCAACA
>PLIU01000467.1:11937-31092 GCA_003140095.1 Verrucomicrobiales bacterium
CTCCGTGAGCCGACTGACCTTGAAACGGACGTATATGCCCGCCTCCACACGATGCTTCGCGTCGCTTGGAAACGGCGCGTAAGTCTGCGTTTGGTGTCGTTGAAACTTTCCAATGTTTACGATGGCCGATTTTGCAGTGAATTGCCCCTCGAAGTATCGGCACAGCGGCAGGACGCACGGGCACGGCTGGCCATCGTGATTGATGAACTCCGCAAAATGCGGGGCCACTCAATCATTTTGCGAGGCCACGACTTCCGATTGATGACGCCGCCAACAGATGCAGCGCCCACAGCGACCAAGCCGCACTCGCGCCCAAATCGCCGACAAATTGCGCCGATGGAACGGGGCGCCAGCGGTTACGTTCCGCTCCGGGTGCATAGCCATTATTCGTTTCTCGATTCCACACTGTCGCCGACGACCATTGTTGAACTGGCAAAGCGGCATGGCCTATCTTCTGTCGCCCTGACGGACACCGGCAACCTGCATGGAGCAGTCGAGTTTGTGGAAGCAGCCAAAAAGGAAGGCGTCAAACCGATCCTTGGCGTTGAGGTGCGTGTCGGCGACCAGCTATTGGCGTATGGTCACGGATGCTGTCCACAAAGCTGGCGGTCGCATCATCGCGCAGCTTTGGCATACTGGCTCCGTCTCCCATCCTGAGTTGCTCAATGGTGCGTTACCGGTGTCCGCGTCCGGAGTGAACCCATTGCAGATGAGCGTTACTCCAAGCGGAAAAAAACCAACAGTGACGCCCCGCGCGATGACGACCGCCGAAATTCCTCGGACAGTCGCAGATTACAGCAAGGCCGCAGCAAATGCGATGGAAGGAGGCTTCGACGGAGTGCAGATTCAAGCGAATTATCTTTATCTCATCCCACAATTTCTCAACACCGCGACGAACGTTCGCACGGACGAATACGGTGGCTCCGCCGAAAATCGAGCGCGATTTCTTTTCGAGGTGCTGGAGAGCGTTTTGAAAGTTGTGAATTCAGGATTGGTTGGAATCAAGATCGCCCCCATGCACGAAAAAGGAGCATTCGCGGCCAATGACGAAACCTTGCCGACCATCGAATACGTCATTAAACGGCTCAACGATTACGGCTTGTCTCACCTCTTGATGATGGGCGCCTCAACGGACTTTTCCGGCAGTCCCATCGCTTCGCTCACGGGTGACGGAATGTTTCAGCATTTTCGGCCTATCTTCAGAGGCCCGCTCATCGCCAATGTCAAAATGGATCGCGAGCGAGGCAACCGCCTCATTGTTGACGGATTGGCAGATCTGATTGCCTTTGGCCGTCCTTATATCTCCAATCCGGATTTGGTTGAACGACTTGCCACAAACGCGCCCCTAAATAACGACATCAAGTCGGAGACCATTTATGGACCCGGCCCCGAAGGCTACGTAGACTATCCTTCCAATGCCGACTCCTGCCAGAACACCAAGGAGGCTGGAAAATGAATATAATACCACGAGCCGGCGAATTGTCGTTTAATGTATTGGACACGGCCAGCGGAGAACCAGCCCTGCTGTTTCTGCATTATTGGGGCGGATCGCAGCAAATCAATCGGCAAGATCGCTTCCATGTTCGTGGTTGCGATGTTGCCAAAGCTCATGGGCTCGTCGGACAATCTGTTCCTCCGGACTGACGTTCAGGTTCACCTGGAGCGGCGGCGCTGCATTTCTGTGAGCCCTGCTTTTTTTCATGGCGTGAATTCCCTTCAAAAGGCGAAGCAATCGCAGCCCAGACCGAAGAAATCGGCATACGGATTTCGAGCAGCGTTGATGCCCGCGAGAAGTTGATGTGCAGAGTGCGTGCAACCGTGATTACACTCTGCACCATGCTCGTGAGCCTGCGGCACCAGCACGCCTGAGCGCGCCGCCTTGCGAATGTCCAGGGGGGCGCCGTAGCCACCGAACACTTTGATTGGCGACCATTCCGGCAGGACGGGAATCGCGGGTGGTGCATGTGGCGCGAATTCCTCTCTCGCATGCACAATTTTTCCGCCTACCACAGTCAGCACCGACTCAATGCTTTTGATCTGTTCTTCCGGAACGGCGAAGTAATCGTCTGTCAGCACGACGAAATCGGCCTGTTGTCCGGTGGAGAGTGTGCCTTTCTTGTCGGTTTCGCTGGAAAACCAAGCGCTACCCTGCGTGTAAAGCTTGAGGGCTTCCTCCCGGCTGAGGAGGTTTTTGTCAGGATACATGGAGACGCCGCCGACGGTCTTGCCAGTCACCATCCAATAGAGCGAAACCCACGGATTGTAACTGGCCACGCGCGTTGCGTCCGTCCCGGCGCCGACCGGAATGCCAAGCTCCAACATTTTTCGAACTGGTGGAGTCCGCTCGGCAGCTTTCTTGCCGTAACGATCCATGAAGTATTCGCCTTGATAGGCCATGCGGTGCTGAATGGCGATGCCGCCGCCAAGCGCTTTTATACGGTCCAGATTCCGGTCGGTAACCGTCTCGCAATGATCGAAGAACCAGTTCAAGCCGGTGAACGGAATCTCACGATTGACTTCCTCGAACACATTAAGGAAGCGCGTGATGCTTTCATCGTAGGTGGCGTGCAAGCGGAAGGGCCATTTGTTCGCGGCAAGCAAGGAAACCACTCCCTTCAATTCACCTTCGAGCGAGGCTGGAAGGTCTGGGCGCGGTTCGAGAAAATCTTCAAAGTCTGCTGCGGAAAATACGAGCATTTCACCAGCGCCATTGCAACGGAAGAAGTCATCGCCTTTTCCCGGCCCCGTCATTTTGATCCAGCGTGCAAAGTCTTCCTTTTCCTGTTTCGGCTTTTGAGTGAAGAGATTGTAGGCAATCCGCACCGTCATTTCTCCCCGTTTATGTAATTCATCAATAACCGCGTAATCCTCGGGGTAATTCTGGAAGCCGCCGCCGGCATCAATGATGCTGGTCAGGCCAAGCCGGTTAAGTTCACGCATGAAATGTCGCGTGGAATTCATCTGATGTTCCGGTGGCAGTTTTGGGCCTTTAGCCAGGGTGGCGTAAAGAATGGTCGCGTTAGGTCGCGCGATGAGCAGGCCGGTGGGATTGCCTTTTTGGTCGCGCTGGATTTCACCACCGGGCGGATTCGGGGTGTCCTTGCTATAGCCGCACGCCCGCAAGGCGGCTTGATTTAGCAGAGCGCGACAATACAAATGCAATATGAATACTGGGGTGTTCGGCGCAGCAGCGTTGATTTCATCCAACGTCGGCATACGGCGTTCTGCGAACTGGAATTCGGTCCATCCGCCCACGACGCGTACCCATTGTCCAACCGGGGTGCGTTGCGCCTGGTCGTTTAACATGCGTAGCGCGTCGGCCAGCGAAGGCACGCCATCCCAGCGGAGTTCCATATTGTAGTTCAGTCCACCGCGAATGACGTGCAGATGGGAGTCGTTCAATCCGGGAATTACCCGGCGGCCTTGCAGATCAATCACTTTCGTCTCCGGTCCTCGTTGGTATTCCTCCGCGTCGTCCACACCAATGATACGCCCGTCTTTGATGGCGAGATTCTTGGCTTCGGGATATTTCGGATCAAGCGTGGTGATGCGTCCATTGTGAACGATGAGATCAGGAACAATTGATGTATTCATATAGGTGACCTTTCTTATTTGGTTTGTAACCAACCGTGCAAAGCCCGTGTGATGAGCGGCATGACCACCCAGGTCAAGAGCGCGACCACAAAGGCGTTAAAGACGATGTTGTTCAGGATGAAATTCCAATTTTGGATTAACCGCCCCAGGGTCAGGCTTAAAAACATGATCACTGGCACGACACCCAAGTAAGTCGCGATGGCCATTTTCCATTGCGGCAACGGACGTAGTGGCTGACCGGGCAGCGTGAACCAACTTTCCAAGCCGCACAATTCTTCGACCTTCCCACTGCCCTCAGTCAAATCGAGGGCAATTTGATTCCATTCCAGATATTCAGGCGATGTCCGAAATTCGGCCAGTGCTGTGCGGTCGGCGAATTTCCGAATGATCCCGTATTGCCGCGACCCACCGCCCGGCGCGGGTCGAATGATGTCAACGCCCATTTGTCCCGACAGTGAGAGTGATCGCCGGACGAACTCATGCAACGCCTGCTCAAACGCCGCTTCACAGCCGGGCTTGACCGTCCGAATGATGGCAACATGGATGGGTTCGTTCATTGAGCTTAAAATAGAAAATCGATGGTGGTGGAGACATAATCCACATCGTGGCCTCCTGCCGCGTGGATATATTCACCGCTAAAAAAGTGAACGTAGGAGGCGAGAAAACTGACGTGCCTCTGGATTCGCCATTCCAGGTTCACATCCACAGCCGTCCCGACATAAGCCGACGCCGTTTTCAGCGCCGGAATGGCGATGAAGCCTGGCGGAGCGTAAATGGCATCGTCCCTTGAATAGCGCCAGAATGCATCACCACCTCCGTCAATGGAGACCGATCGCGTTGGATTCACCGCGATATTTGGATGAACGCCAATGATGTTTTGCGGGCGAATTAGGCTGGCGTCATTGAAATAACCGGATTTAAAATAAAGCGCATCAAAGGTTCCCTGCGGCCCATTAGTGGGACTGTGGTCGCCGCTGGCGATACCCGCTTTCAAACCGACTCTCGGTTGCCAAGGCGCGTTCCATGTATAGCCGGAATCCAAACAGGCAGTCCAGGCAAGGATGGATTCATTCGCAAAGCTTCCGGTTTGCGCCACGGCTTCAGCGTTCCAATCCCATTGATTCTTCTCGCCAAACCATCGCGCGCCGAACGAATGCCTCTCCTCGTCTCCTGTTCCCGATGCGTATTGTCCGTTTTGACTGGCGATGCCAAGGTAGTAAACGTCCAAGCCATCCTTGTGTGCGGCGTCAAACCAGTGCGTCAAATAAAGTCCCCAAAATGCCGTGGTGTCATCATCGGTATCAAAGTGATACGTGGATTCAATACTAGGCCTAGTCACGAATGCGGTGGCTTCCCACAAGGGACGCTCGTAGATCGCCTCGAAGCCGTCAAACTTGAAAGGAATGTTGGGCGCAGCACGTGTGGCCACGAGCCTGCCCGCGCCAAAGCTCATGCCAAAACGTCCGACCCGCAATGTGAGTTTCTCGTCGTCGGTCAGATATGGCACCACGTCCAGAAAGGCGAATTGCAGGTTGACCGGGTCCTTTTGGACCGCCGGAGCGGGCTGCGACTCGCCGCCAACAAGCCCCGAGATGCCCTCGACAAAGACTCTCACCCGTTCGCCGAGGTGCAGGTCCGCCAACAACGTTGCTCGTTGCAGCCAATAGGAATCTGAGCCAGAGCCGATCCCAAAGTTGACGTCATGGTTGCCCTCAAAACGTTCACGCAATTCTCCCCCCAGCGTCAGATACCAATTCGGGTCATTGGTCCGCAGTGGCATATACTTGATCGGGTCAAACCAGTCGTTTCGATTCGCGGCGTTGCTCAGACTGGAATAATTCTCATTGAACCGCAGGATGTCGTAGGAAGGTGGCGGCGCCGGACTCTCCCCGCCGGCGGCAACATCCTGAGCCAGGATGACTGACGGCTGAAACAGCAAGATGGGGATAAGCCAGGCGTTGCGCATCGTTTCACTTTCCGGGTGAGAAGTAGGGCGTTCCGCTGCGCCGCCCTATTTCGAGCAGGGTCGAATCAATGCCTTCTCCGACCTCCTTTACGGCCCCGTCGAAAAATGTCGGCCCGGCTTCTATGACGACATCTTCGATGCTGAACTTGTCGGCCAGCCCCTGATCCTGGAGCCGCTTTTCCGTGTCGTACGCGGAAAGCAGTTCCCCCACAAAAGCCCGGTCACCTTGCCCAACGTCAATGGCGGTGTTGCCTTCATCGCGAACGACCGGTGCCCAGGCAACATGGCTGGCTTTGAGTCGGACCGCCTCACGAGCGGCGATGCGGCCGACAACCTTTAACGAATTGAGGGACAGGTCCTTTTCGTCACCCAACCCAATCACCATGAACCGTTTTGCCGGAATGCTGCCGCTGGGCGGAGAAAACAGAAATGTCTCTCCGAGTACGCCCACGAACTCGCCTCGATTGCGCAATGCGGATAGAATACCGCCGAGATGCGCATCCGTCTCCTTTGCCGCACCTTCGTAGGTGTCGCCAGAGGATTTGTGTTTGAAGAGACAAATGATTTGCAGATCCGCAGACTGGGTATAAGGCCCAATCATCTTGATGGACACCTTGATCCCCAGCGGTCTCGTCTCAAAAACATTCTCCTTGGCTGTTGTCGGATCACTGGCACCTGCAATGGCAACCAAGGCCGCCAGCACAAGTCCCAAAGTAAAGGCTCGAGTTTTCATAGTTGGTCGAGTTGTTCCGCGAACCTCAGTTTGCTTTCTTGGGCACGATCTGCGGCTTTTGGGCCGCTTGAGGGGCATGGTGAACCATTGTGTAGGCGTATTCGACGCCAATGCCGTAAGCGCCCGCCTGCTGTTTGAGCAATCCCATGAGATTGTTGTAATGCTCCTTGTTCTTCCAATCGCGCTGCCATTCGAGTAAGGCGCCAATCGTGGTCAACCGTATTGCACCGGCTTGCACCATGCGCGAGAGCGCGGCTTCTTGGGCGGCGGGCGAGGTCGCTCCACAGCAATCTTCGACGACATACACGTTGTAGCCCTCACCCAGCATCTCAATGGTCGGCCAGGTGATGCAAACCTCAGTCCAGAGGCCCGTCATGATTATATTCTTGCGCCCCGTGGCCTCAATCGCCTTGCGAAATTCTTGGGAGTCCCATGAGTTCATCGACGTGCGTTCAACCACGGCTTGCCCCGGAAAAACATCCAGCAATTGAGGCCAGACGTATCCGCTAAACGACTCCGTCTCAACCGCAGTGAGCACGGCAGGAACCTTGAACTCCTTTGCAACTTTGGCAAGGAGTGTGACGTTATTGATTAGCGTGGCGCGGTCGGCGTTGGCGACGCCGAAGAGCATTTGAGGCTGATGGTCGATGAACACGATGGCGGAGTCTGCCGGTGTGTAGAGTTTCTGGTACTGATTCATATTATTTTTATCCTTTCTGTGGGTTTATTGTTATTAGTTGAGGTCGAACATAAGAAAGTGCGCGCCCGTGTCGGACGAAAACTGAAGATGCTCTTCACCATCGACAGCCGCCCCATCACCGGGCGAAAGATTGTTCTCGCCCAAGGTGAGGTCGCCTTCGATCAGTTGAATCCAGGCACCACGTCGTTCCTGGATTGAATGGTTAACTTTTCCTTGGGGAGCGAGTTTGCCAATGAAAAGTTCAACATCCTGGTTGATCTTGATGGATTTACTGTGGCCATCCGGCGAACACGCCAGTGTGAGAGCATTCGTCGGGGCGTTGGCGAACGATTGTTGCGCATAATCAGGTTTCACCCCTTTTCGCGCAGGGAGCACCCATATTTGAAGGAAATGAACCGGCTCGCTGGGGGAATTGTTGAACTCACTGTGGGCAATACCCGTTCCCGCAGAAATCCGCTGCACTTCGCTTGCTTTCATCACAGCCGCATGTCCCATGCTATCTTCGTGCTTAAGCGTGCCGCTGACAACATAGCTGATGATCTCGAAATCGCGGTGTGGATGCGTCCCAAACCCCTGACCACCCTGCACGCGGTCCTCATTGATGACCCGCAATGAACGGAACCCCATGTGCTCCGGGTCGTAGTAGTCTGCAAAAGAAAAACTGTGATAACTGTCCAGCCAGCCGTGATCAGCATGGCCTCGTTCGTTGGCTCGTCGAATTTTAATCATGGTATGGCTAGGCATAAATTTCCCTTAAAAATCACTCCTCAACCGTAGCAGAGCGCACGTTCTTGCAAATTGAACATTGGAAGGAAGACGAATTCCTACTAAAGAAGGAACGAAGGCCGGATCAAAGAAAGTCCCTCACCCAGCTTTGATGCTGTGTCAACTCTAATTAAGAAATCCATTCACCGACAATTGCCGGTGGAATTCTCAAGGATGGAGCAGACCCCTGCGGTTTGCGACGGCGATAGCCTCGGTGCGGCTTAGAACATTGAGTTTTTTGAACAGGGACTGCACATGGCTTTTCACGGTTACCTCGGTGATGGAAAGGGCCACGCCGATAAGCTTGTTGGGCTTGCCCTCCGCCAGCAACCGCAACACTTCCAGTTCGCGCGGAGACAGCTCGTCTCCAGGCAACCGTTCGGCGAGCTTGGCTGCGATAAGGGGCGGCAGGTGGATTCGCCCGGCATAAACCTCCCGGACGCACTGGAACAATTCCTCGCGCCTGACGTCCTTGAGCAAATACGATTTCGCTCCGGCGCGCATTGCCCGATAAATGTCTTCATCGCCGTCGTAGGTTGTGAGCACAATGATACGGGCGTTCGGATCAGCCGCGCGGATTTGGTAAATAGCGTCCACTCCATCAGAACCAGGCATCCGCAAGTCCATGAGGGTCACATCCGGACGGTGCTGTTTCCATAATTCGACGGCCCGCTGTCCGTCCCCAGCATCAGCCACGACGGTCATGTCTGGCCCCTGTTTAATGACGGCGATCAATCCGTCACGGACAATCGTATGATCCTCAGCAACCAGAATGCGGATCGCGTTGCGGCTTCCTGCCGCGCAATGTTCGGCGCTGGAAGCGGAACCGCGAGCGGTTTCGGCCGCTTTTTTGTTTTCAGATTTGCTCATTGCCATCTTCAGGTTTCGCGGTGGAACAATTTTTGAGCGTCACGATAATTTCCGTACCAACGTCAGGCTTGGAACGAATGACGAACAGGCCGTTCATCCGGTCAACCCGTTCCTTCATGCCTATCAACCCGAAACCGTCGTAATCAGTATGAGGGTCAAACCCCTTTCCGTCATCCACAAGTTGAAGCTGGACGCTGTCAGCACTGACACTCAGAGTGGCACTAAAATTTCGCGCATTGGCATGCTTTATCGTGTTGGTGAGGGATTCCTGGGCAATTCGCAGCAACTCCTCCTCGTGTTCTGCCGGTATGGCGCCCGCGTTTCCATGGGTCTTGAACTCCGCGTTCAGCCCGGTCCCTTCCGTTATACGCTTGAGCAAATCGTCCATCGCTCGTGACAGTTTTCCGTCGCGAAGCGAACGCGGGCGCAACGCTCGAACCGACCGTCGGGCTTCACCAAGGCTGGATCTGGCCAGTTCACTCGCCCGGTTGATCCGTTCAGAAGCCTCGGCCGCATTGCCGAGCGCCGTCGCGCCCTTGGCTGCTTCCAGTTGCATGATCACTCCGGTGAATCCTTGAGCCAGCGTGTCGTGAATGTCGCGCGCCATCCGGTTGCGCTCCGACACGACCGCAGCTTCACGGCTTTGTTTCGACAATCGCATCAATTGGAGAGCCAGCATGGCTTGATGCGTCATCGCCCGCGTCAACTCGATTTCTTCCTTTCGGATCTCCCGCTTTTGCTTAAACCGGATATTGAACATACCAGCAACCCTGCCTGAAGAGATCATGGGTATGGACAGCGTTGCCGCGATTCCAGCGGCGGAAAGGCGCTCAATCATTTTCGGCGCATTGGGATTGGCCACCAAGCTGCTAAGCCAATCATGCCACGGGCCATTGGGAGTGGTTGCCACGCGTGCTTCCGGCGGTTTAAAGTCAATCTCCCCATAGACACAATGTTCGCCCGTGTGGAAAAAATCAGCCCAGACGGGATGTTTCTTCGTTTCAAACTGCAATTGGTTCGTCGCTTGGCTTTGTTCCGGCGCGGGAAGGCGCAATTGGCCATTTTCGAAGTCGGCGGCCAGATCGACGCACCCAACTTTGTCATTCATCTCCCAAACGCTAATGCTGTGTGCAGTTAACTGCCGGCAAATGATGCACAAAACATGTTCAAGGAATTTTCCCGGCTCCGATTCGCGAGCCAGCGAGACCAATGTCTCTTGCAGCGCCTCTAGTTGTCCACGCGCCAGATGTTCCGAGAGTCGGATCCTGGCTTCGCGTTCTTCAAGGTCGCGGTACAAGCCCGTGTTCTCGAGCGAGATCGCGGCCTGTGAGGCGAGCAACTTTAACACCGCGATCTGGTCGGGCCGGAAGGCATGGCGAGTCAAATTGTTTTCGAGGTAGAGCAGGCCGGCGAGCTTGGTCTGGTTGATCAAAGGCACACAGAGAATCGAACGAGGATGGCCATGGCGCACATAGGGATCGGTGGCAAAAGGCGGTGTGGCTGCGGCATCGTTCAGAATGACGCTCTCACGGGTACGCTGGACATAGAGGAGAATGGACTCTGGCATCGCCGCCGCGGTCACCGGCACATCGCGCAACTGCACATGCACCGTGTCGCGTTCAGTCGTACCTTCGGCCGCTATCCGTTGTTCAGTTCCATGTGTCAACACCAACAGGCCGCGCTCGGCACCCGCCTGCTCAATCGCCAGTCGCATGAGCGTATGGATTAATTTCTCCGGAACGATTTCACCCGAAACCGCCTGTGAAACCTTTATCACCGTCCCAAGATCGAGGTGTTCGAATGGCATTTCCGTTGTGGTTGTTGGACCCGGCGTTGGCAGTTCTGTTCTGAGGTGTGGATGTATTTCCTCCAGTCGCCGTGCTTTGCCCGTGGCTCCCCAGCACAGATAACAGTGGCGGGCTTTTTGCAAGTAAAGCCGCGCGATGTCGTCGAAACCACGCGCGGCGTAGAATCGCGAGGCGAGTTCGTTGGCAATCCCTTCATTGTTGACAAAGCCGTTGTCCCGCGCCGAACGGCTCGCCCGTTCATAGAGGGTCATCGCCTCTAAATCGTTGCCCTTGATGCGAGCGAGTTCGGCACCAACCAACGCGGCGCGGTTTTCAAAGTTTTCCGGACAGTTTTCTGCCCAGACCTTTAGTTGCTTGTGGTTTGCAGCAATTGCGTCCAGATGCTGCTGCCGCTCGCCGGTTGGCGCATCATGGAAATAAGCGGCTCGGGACATCCCGCTGTAAAAGTGAAATTCGGCTTCTTCAAACAACCCGGATATGGTCCAGAGCAACGGTTGCGCTTTCAAGGCGGCGTCCACCGCTGTCGCGCAGTCGCCCACAATGCAGTGCGCCTGCAATTTCCGGATCCAATACCGACATGCCGGGGCCGCCAAGGACCGGTCATTCTTCAAATGGTGTTCAGCGCGGACCTCATCGCCCTGTTCGTCGTCAAAGCCGTTGAATTTTGGTGCCAACCCGCGCAGCATCCGAATCAGCGCGAGTTGCGCCGTGATGTCATGAACGACAAGGCCGAATTGCGCCTTCTTAGCGAACTCGTGGCCACGTTCCGCTTCTGCTTGCACTTCAGACAGCGGTTCGCCAGCAAAGAGAAGCTCCGAGTTCAAATTATTGCACGAGTAAGCTGCGTACATGAGGTCTCCGTTCCGGTTCGCCGCTTCGAAAGCGCGGCGCAGCAGCTCACGGCAAGCCCGAACGTGTTTCATCCAGGGCACCGCGAAAATCGCGAAGCAATGATAAGTGCTCGCCTCGAAACGTTTTAGTCCCCGTCGCTCGACAAGTTCATAACCGAGTTGGCCGAATCGAAATCCAGCCTTGTAGTCCCCGAATTTCCGTCCGGCAATTCTGGCGAGCCATTCGTAGGCGACACACGAACCATCGCAATTGCCGTGCTTGAGGCTGAGATTGACCACCCTGCAAATCGCCAGGGAAGCCAAGTTCTCATCAATTTGCATAGCTGGCGGCAAGACCTTAATTAGAACGTCAACGGTGGCGAGGAGTGCCGGGTCCTTAATCAGAGGCAAATCAATGAGGTCCTCGATTATCCGACTCCCCAGAAGCGACCAAATGCAGTCGTATTCGCGCCGCACCTCCTCCACTTTTGGATGTTGGGTCCACTCGATACCTAATTGCCGGAGGTAGTCGAGACACACAGCCACTGCTCGGCCTGTTTGCAGAAGGCCCGTACAGACATCCATGAACAAACATGCGACAAGTGCCCGTTCGACCGCTGTAACGGTGCGCTTTGACAGCGCGGCAAGTCGCTCTTCTGCGACCGAGATCTGGCCCGTCAAGAATTCGCATTCGGCTCGATTCAGCTCCAGCGCAAAGATCAGGTGATGTCGCCGCTCCCAACAATCTCCCTCCAAAAGCTCCAACCCGGTAATGAAATAAGTGAGCGCCGAGGCAAAGGCAGCGGTCCCCTTGGCGCGCTTGCCAGCGATCAGATTTAGCTCGGCCAGCTTTTCCCGTTCCGTATGCTGGGAGATCAGCGTGGCTCCGTGGTTGAGTTGGTTAACGAGTTCGAAGATCGCAGCCTCCCGATTTTCTGGAGGCATCTTCATGGCCAAAAGCCGCCCGATCCGCAAATGGGCCTCAGCGCGAGATGCCTCCATGATCGAAGAATAGGCGGCCTCGTGAACCCGGTCGTGGGTGAATTTGTAAGAGTCTTCCAGACGCTCAACCAATTCCTCTTGGACGGCCGGCCATAGCGTAGCATGGAGCTGCGCCTCAGGTGTCCCGACAACTTCTGAAAGCATCGTGATCTCAGCCCCGTTGCCGAGGCACGCGAGCTGCCGCAGTGCATTTTGCGTTTGAGTCGGCAGGTGGTTCAACCTGTCAACCATGAGGTCAACGACATTCTCGGTATAGCCTCTGGCATCGATAAGATCGAGATCCCAGGACCAGCACGCAGTCTCATGGTCGAGGTGGAGCAAACCCGCTTGAACGATTTCGTGTAGAAACTGAATCACGAAGAATGGATTGCCATCGGTTTTTTCACGCACCAGATCCGCCAGCGGTGCGATGAAGGACGGCTCAGAGTGAAACGCATTGGCCATTAACTGCACCAAGTCGTCACGGGTCAGCGAAGTCAGGCGAATTTCCTGCCCCGGAACTCCAGCTTTGCGAATCGCATCCAGCGTGCCCATCAATTGATGACTGGCATCGACCTCGTTGTCCCGAAACGCCCCGATCAGCATAAGGTGCTGCAAATCCGACTGACATAGCAGATCTTCCATTACATCAAGTGTCGCTGTGTCCAACCACTGCAAATCGTCCAGAACGAGCGCCAGCGGATGTTCCGGTTGGGCGAAAACCTCGATGAATCGGCGGAACACGAGGCGGAATCGGTTTTGCGCCTGGCGCGACTCGAGTTCCTGGACCGGTGGTTGGTCTCCAATAATGAGCGTCAATTCGGGGATGAGGTCGGTCAGGAGCCGTCCGTTCGCCCCCAGTGCCTCCTGAAATGCACTACGCCAGATCGTCAGCTCGGCTTCGCTCTTTCCAAGAAGAGACCGTACGAGGCTTTGAAAAGCCTGCACCAGGGGCGAATAGGGAATGTTACGCTTGTATTGATCGAATTTGCCAGAGCCGCAGAGGGCGCCGGACGGTGTCACCGCCTTTTGCAGATTGTCGGCCAGGGCAGATTTGCCGATGCCAGAAGAGCCGGCAACCAACACCAACTCCGGTGTGCCGGTTTTAACAACGCGCGCGAAGGAGTCGAGCAGGGCTTTGATCTCGCGCTCTCTTCCATACAATTTATCCGGGATGAAAATTCGGTTGGGAGTGTCGTGTTGACCCAGCCGGAATTCGTCGAGGCGACCCCGGACCTCCCACTCGGCCAGGCACCGCCGCAAATCGTACTCGACACCGGCTGCGGTCTGGTAGCGCTCGTCGGCCGCCTTTGCCAGCAGTTTCATAATGATTCGCGAGATCGGGGCTGGGACACTCGGCAATCGCTCGCTTGGCGGCACAGGTTTTCTGGCGATATGGCAGTGAACCCATTCCATAGGATTGGACGCGGTGAAAGGCAATGAGCCAGTAAACATCTGATAGAACGTGACGCCGAGCGAATAGAGGTCGCTACGGAAATCAACGGGACAATTAATTCGTCCGGTCTGCTCCGGGGCCATATAGGCGAGCGTGCCGACAATGGTCTCCGGCGGGCTGGCCGCCTGACGCTCGCAGGGCAGCCGCGAGGCGATGCCACAACCGGTGATATGCGCCTGTCCTCCCCCAAAGTTCACCAGGATATTGGCCGGTTTGAGGTCTCTATGGACGAGACCGTGCTGGTGAAGATTGCCTAGCGCCGCAGTGATACCCACGGCGAGACGCAAAGACATGCCTACCTCCATCGGCAGGCCGAGCGACCGGTCGAGCGGCTCGCCGCCCGGATCCTCGAGTAGAAGCACGGTCCGGTCACGGTCTTGACCGATGGCGAGAGGGCGCACTGCCCATCTGGAATCGAGTTCCTCCTTCACGGACAATTCGTGTTTCATCCGCTCGAAGGTCGCGGAAGCAGGTAATTCCTTCGTCGGCGCGAGCACAAGAATAGAGGACGGGTCCGTCTCCGTTTTTGTCTGCCGCAAGCCCCGATAAAGGATGAACTCTTCATCCTGACGAAGCATTGCGAATTTGTAGTCCAAAAGCACCATTCGGTTCAGAATCTAACTCCTAAACCGCTGGCCTCGCCACAGAAATTCACACGGAAATTAAAAACGCTTTTCCATGCGCCAGCAAAAAGCATAACCTTCTAAAACCAATGATTTCACATGTTCAAGCGAGCAGGTCCCAAGGTCAAAGCAAGGGAATCGGCCTGTTCCGCACCGACGATGGAAAAAATCATATTTTCATCTTCGCGTTGATGTGCTCATTGTTTTTTCTGTGTGGACTTTGCAGCGGGTTGTTGGACAACCTCAACAAATATTTCCAAAACTCGTTGCACATTTCAAAATTCAAATCGGGCTTCGTCCAAAACGCGTTTTACGGGGGTTACTTTTTGATGGCATTGCCTGCCGGCATGATCGGGCGCCGGTTTGGCTACAAGGGAGGAATTATTGTCGGCCTTTCCCTCGCGGTGGCGGGTGCGTTTTGGTTTGTGCATGTGACGGCCGTCGCAACCTACGGCGGGTTCTTGCTGGGACTGTTAGTCTTGGCATCCGGTCTGGCCTGTTTGGAAACAATAGCCAATCCCTACACGACAGTGCTTGGGCCGCCCGAAAGTGGGGCAACTCGAATCAATTTGGCACAAAGCTGCACTGGCTTGGGAGCAATTCTCGGAATGTTCATAGGCGCGCATACCATTTTGGCCGCGAATAGAGAATTCAATACGAGCAACCCTCACCTTTATATTCCGTATTTCGGCATCGGTATCGCCTCGACCGTTCTTCTGGCCTTTTTTATCTCTTCCAAAGTCCCCGATTTGCGCGCCGTGGAGGAGTTTAAGGCGGAAGCCGAGGGCAAAGCAGTCAAACCGATCCACAAACGCTCGCACTTCACTCTGGGCGTGGCATCTCAATTTCTTTATAATGCCGCGCAAATTGGGATTTTTAGTTTTTTTATCAACTACGCTGTTGCAAATATAAACAACTTGAGCGACACGTCGGCCGGTAATTTGCAGACCGTGGCCTTTGCTTTGTTTGCAGGCGGACGCTTAGTAGGTAGCGCCGTGGTGGGACTGACTAAACCACACAAGTCGCTTGCCATCTACGCTGTCATCAACGCGGTCATGATGATCGTTGCCCTAGCGTGCGGCGGCTGGACAGGAGTATTAGGTGTCATGGTCAGTTTCTTTTTTATGTCCATTATGTTCCCAACCATTTTTGCATTAAGCATTCACGGCCTGGGCGAACATACTAAGGTCGGATCTTCCATACTTATCATGTCCATCGTGGGTGGGGCGATAATCACACCGCTCATGGGTCGCATTGTGGACATCGGAGGCATGAGAGTTGGATTCATTATTCCGCTCATCTGCTTCAGCTTCATCGCCGCATATGCTGCGAATTGGGCCAAGCTGGAAACTGCGGATGCGAAGGCCTAAAGGGCTCGACGGAAACGTCAGCAGGAATGTAAGCAAAAACGTCAGCAAACCGGGTAGTGATTGCGTAGTGACCGCGTATGTTCCGGTTAAGAAAAGTTGCTCTTGATTCCGCATTTTCTCCCTGCTAAATTCTCCTAAATCAACGACGTAAGCCGTTGATTTCCAAGAGGCGGAATCAGGGTCTTGATCGAGGTTGGAGTTCAATTCCGACCCTACAGCCGTCGCTGGCCTTCCGGTAAGCTAAGGAACACTTGGCCTCGGCGCGGGCCGCGACGAATTATTGGCCCAAGGATCAACTGGCCTACGCGGGATTGGCCACGCCGGACGATACTTTGAAAACGCTCCTCTGGTTCATGGCCGCCGGCAATCCGGATCTGAACGCATGGCAATCCTATCAAACTCCGGAAGCTGTTGCGGACCTGCAACGGGAATGGAAAAAGGACGGGCTGTCACCGGAACAACAACAGGCCCAGTTGAAGGCTTACGTGGACGGATTTACCTCGGGCTCCGACGGCTTTCATATCGTCAACGAGCAAATGACTTCTCCTGACCAAGCTATGATCGATTTGTCATTCGACGGCGAAGATGCGGTGCGAACCTTCGTCCTGAAACAAATCGATGGTCAATGGAAACTCGACGACATGAGGGTCGCCGGTCAAACTGCACCGGGCCGGTAATTCCGAATGATGAATGCAGCCCCCTCCATACCACCGCAGTTCATTCCGGCTCAAATCTTTCTGCTTCTGCGTCCCTGCAACCTGTCTGTTTTGTTCATACCGTTTTTTTGAGTTTGATTTGGTGCTGCAATTTCCACTTGAAAATCCTTCCCTTCCCAACCCCCTTGCCACAAAAATGTGAAGACGATGCGGGCGCCAGCCTGGAGTTGGTCTGTCGGCAAATCTCCGAACCGGCAACCGAATCCCACTTCACGCATTACCAAGTCATTGACCGTCTTCCACCCATCAAAGCTCCAATGAATTGCCGCCGTTTTTTCGGTGATGATGCGAAGCGTTTTCCCGTGGGCGATCCGTTGTGGTTGATGAGCGAGCGTCCACATTTCAATCTTGCTGCCTGTTTCTGCCTTGGCATAGCGCTGATAAACGGGGTCGATGCGGTCAAAGCAAACCCCATCCTTGTGACTGCGCACCAGGCTGACATACTCCGCGTGCGCCCAGCATAGCGGCATGGCCGATCCAGTCGGGCCGCCGCGCTTCATTTTTACTTCCGGTAAATCGTCCGCGTCCCAGAGTTGTTCCGGCAACATGCCGCCTTTGTTGGCGAATTTTTCCATCGTTTCGATCAGCGGCAACGGATCGCGTCCGGCGGCCAGTTCGTAATGGGCGCGTTCGCCCGTCAAAATCGGCCAGCAACGGCCCTCTCCCGTCCCATCGTAAGCGCTGCCATCGGCCTTCTGACCATAGCCGTCGTGATTATAGCGCCGCCAGCAGGGCCCTTGGGGCAGATCGCGCTTGAGCACTTGATCTATCACCTCAAGGGAATCAACTATCACCAGGTCATTTGCAGCCCGGACGCCCAGCCGGACAAGATGAAGAAAATCGCCCCCGACGATGTTACGGGCGGGATGTGTGCCGCTGCCGTTGGCCAGAACAATTTCCGCGTCATCCGGATTTGAAGAAGCCACGGCTTGTTTCAAATCGGCGGGCGTGACGCGAACGTAGTGTCGCGGTTTGTCCTTCACGAGTTCGCCGCGGCTTGTGACCGTCCATTCTTCCAGGTGCGCCGAGAGCCAGTCCGCGTAATCGAGCAAAAAGTCCGCCGCAAGTTTTTCTTTTCGGTCGCGCGCAAATTCAGCCGCGCACACCAGGCTGGCGATGATGGTCGCCAGCGTCGAAGGCGAGTAACCGGAATTCTCCTCCCAACGTTCCTGCGCTGTCACCGGCCCGTGCAGGATCAAATACCGCGCGGCGCGCGAAACCAGTGTCCAAGGATCGAATTGCCGCAGCGCGTCCGCCCGCTGCAATCGCCAGGCGAGCAGAATTGGCACCGCTACTTCGTCCAGTTGAATTCCTTTCCAGTAAGCCTCGCCCGTAATTGAACTGTTTTGCGGCAGACTGCCATCGGCAGCTTGGACACAGGCGAGCCAGATGAGCGCGCGCAATGGCGATTCCGTCTGCCCGCCGGCCAGCAGTGCCGTGGCGGTTTGCACCATGTCGCGTGTCCAGACGAGATGATACCCGCCGCGATCAGTGTCGTCCTTCGTGTCACCCCAAGGAATGCTCAAGGAGGCCACGAACGCGCCCTGGTAAGTCTTGTCTTCATGCGCCAGCAACAAACACTGGCTCAAGCGCAGCATTGAACCGCCGTCTTTGGTGTGCTTGCTCAAATCGACCTCGGCACGGGTGCGCTGCCATTGGCTGACATACTTCTCGCGTTGGTCGGCAAATGGAGTGGCCAAAGCTTGCAGGAGGTGGGTGGCAGCGCTGTGCGGAGTGTGCCCGAAACCCACGCCGAGCGTGAACTCCATTCCTTGGGACAAATCAATCTCCCCGGTCAAAGCGATGTTACCGTCCGTGGCCTGTTCGAATTCCCAATCCATTTTGAAATTGTCCATCAAGTCCTGCCAGCCATCGCTGAATCCGACATAGCCGACGGAGCGACGCGTGAAAGCCGGCGCACAACCGAACGACATATTGATGTTTTCGCGTTGCGCCGCGATCAGCTTCCGTTCATTCAATCCACACAATGCTCCCGAGTTGTTCTTGCCGGTGCCTTTCAGATGCGGAGCGAGCAAGGCGTAAAGCCGTAGCTTGCCGCGCAACTTCGGATCCAGGATTTCCAGTCGTGTGTGCATCAGGAAAACCGGCGAGTGCGGATCCACGAGGATTTCTTTGACGAGACGATAGCGTCCCTCGCGGTCGGAATTGGTGAGCCGGTAAAACAGCGCGTTTTGTTCTGGGTATTCGATCTTATGAACTAGGTCGCGCCGCTCCTCGTGGCAGAACGATTCGCCGTCCGTGATGAGAAACTGCAAATCGCGCGTGTTGGGTGAATCTACGTGCGGAAAATAAATCTCATCAACAATGCCGTGGCTCAACGTGAACCAGACGCAGGAACTGCTGTTGTATGCCGTGCCAATGCCGTCTTTGGCACTGGACGTCCAGCGCGGTTCAATTCCTGGTGTTCCGAAGGCGATGGAGTTTTTATTCATAGGTTATAATATTTTGCCGTGAGGTAGCAGCCAGACTGGGTTGGGGCAGCCGGAGATCCCCGCCGTGAGCTTCTGAACTTCGGACGGACCCCATGTGCCGGGTTCGTAAATATGCACGGGTGTCACGTTCCCCAAAATGGGTTGAACGACCGCCCACGCGGCTTCGACGCCGTCCTGACCCGCGAAGAGCGTGCCATCTCCTGCCATGGCGTCGCCCAAGAGCCGCTCGTACGCACCCCTCTCATCGTCGCATGGGTGGTTGACAACTTGGAGTTCCGTCGGATCGCCGA
>PLIU01000033.1 GCA_003140095.1 Verrucomicrobiales bacterium
GGCCCTGGCCCTGGCCCTGGCCCAGCCGGCGCAATATGCGGCGGATGCGGAGACGGGCCTGCTGAGGCGGAATGGCAGGCCGCTGGATGATAACGAGGTGGATGCAATCTGGCTGGCGCGCTATACAGCGGCGGTGGATCGCGGTGAGGAGGATTTTTTGGGTGTGTATCAACGCAAAGCTGTAAGAAAAGCAGAGAGGCGGGCCAAGCGAGCGCTGGCGAAGGCGGAGAGAAAGGCGCGTAACGAGGTTCGGGAGGACGAAGAGAAAACCAAGCGTCAGGCGTTGATGGCGTCCATCAAAGCCATGGGCAAATGTTGCGGCGTCTTCCGTAAACCGGCCCCCTATGGGAGGGCTGTCTGCCTCAAGTGCGGCCAGGCCATCCGGATCCCCAAACAAGCAGGGGCGCCATCGGGACCCGGCGCTTCCCCGGCTCTTGAGCGCGCACATCTAATATGAACGTAATAGGATTATTGATGGAGGCCAAGAGGCTCATCAGCCACATGACAAGAGCAGGTGTGGGACGTGGGGACACCATCATGGACGCCAAAAAGTGGGGAACGTCCTTTGTGGCGCCGACCTGCAGGAACTGCCAGTGGTGGAACGGGCTGCGTCCTGCTGGTTTCCAGGGCGATTGCAACCATCCCAAGACCCGGGATTGCGAACACGACTGCGCGGCGGCGTCAAGCCATGGCGCGAAGGGGGAACCAGCCATTGTGACTGGACCCAACTTCGGGTGCATTCACTTCGAGAATAAACAACAAATATTCAATAGGATCACGACCAAACCAGGCGCAAGAGTCAAGAAGGTCCGAAGCGCGCGCAACACGGCAAATTCTTAAAGATACAAAGTTTACCACCGGCAAAGTGATGGTTATCACAGGGATTTTTCCGCTCATCATTGCCGGTGAATTCAGGTTCCAGAAGCGAGAAGCCGGCTGCCGGGCTCGGTCACCTTCGGTTGTGAACTCAGGCGGCGTTCCACCACACTCCGAATGGTGAGCGCTTCCATCACCCGGTCACATTCAGCCAAATCAAATCGAATGATTCGACCGAGTTTGAGGAAAGGCAAAACCTGCTGCCGCATCAACGTGGTGATGGATCGTTCGCTGAAACGAATGTGACCGGCCAGTTGCCGCTTGGTTTGCCAGTGACGCGCGGCCCGCCCGTCAGGAGCGGTCCTCTTTAACCCCTCCAGCCGGCTGGAATTACCAAAAAACTCCATCGCGCGGTCGCACGCGGCCACGTCAAAGCGCACGAGGTTTCGCAGCTTGCCGTAAGGGAGAATCCTCCGGCGCATCAACTTGGTCACCGTGCGCACGCCGATCTGATAATGGCCGGCGATTTCCGCTTTGGTTCTCCAGTCTCTGCCCATATGCTCGGTTTGATCTTTCATTGCTGATCTTTCATTGCTTGACAAATATAGCCGCAGTTCCGGCGACGCGCCCGCAGCGCGGGCTATGCCTGCGAGAATCAAAGACATGCGAGGTGAGGGAGGGAAGAAAATTCCAACCTGTTGGACGCTCTTTCTGCGCTGGCACCACCCCCGGGTTGGTTTTGCGAAAATAGGGATGGCGTCCTGAACAAAAGCCGTCGCTGCGAGTTTGCCGGCAAACGAAAACCGATGAACAAGCAAACTCGGAAAACAGAACTTCTCCATGACGGACTTATCGCCGCCCCTGGCTATCCGTTTACGGCTGGCGCCATTTTCGGCGACTTGCGCTCCAGGCTGGCCAAGGAGCACCGGCGCCCGATGAGCTACGAGCGGCTGGCAAGAATTATGGGGCAGTCCACCAGCACCACTCACCACTGGTTCGGTCTGTTCCACCACCCGCATGTGCTTGGCTTTTTGTCCCTGCTGGAACGGCTGTCGCCGGCACAGCGCCATTCTTTCATCGGGGCGCACTGCCGACATTACGCCACGTTTGATGACCCGCGCCTGGCCCATGCCCCTGGAAAAACAGGCAAATTGATCGAGCTGCTGAACCTAAAAGCCGGTCTGACCATCCTCACGGGCGGCACGGATTCCTCGCGCACATTCGTGTTTACGGCCTTGGGCCATGCCGCCACCCGTGCCGGCGGAAAGCTTCTCAGTGGCGCAGGCATCGATCTGCATCTTCCCACCCGGTTCGTTCCGGTCGAATCGCTGGTTTACATCGATGAAGCTCTGGGCCCGAACCATGCCCGCCAGCTCATCCAGCGAATCTGGCCGAGGGTGTTGACCTCGGCGGCGCCGCAGTTGTTTTTTAACGGCGTATGGTCCGCCGTGCCGGAGGTTCGCGATGATCTTTTGCGTTGCGCCAGGTTCAAGCATGTCATCATCGCCGAACAGGCGTCGCCAGACGTGCGCCATCTGAAGGCCAAGGTTTCCACGCCAATTCATGTGTTGATGCTTTCAGCCTCCAAACTCGTGCCGGAGGGGATCTTGGTGGCTTGCCGGCGCGTCAAGCGCACAAAACACCCGGAGAATTGAGGTTTTGGAAAAAAAGGCCGTCCAATGGGTTGGACATTTCTCGTCCTGGCTGCAGCAATCCAGCACAGTGACGGCCAGTATTTACAAACTTAAATCGAAATGACTATGAATTCAGTGGGGTGGCCAAAGGTCTGGGTGGGCCGAATGGTAACAAAGTAAGCGCGGGCCTTGACTGAACACATGAAAGCCCAGGCAAGGGAAACACGCGGTGAACGCCCCAAATCCTCGCTCAAGGCGCAGTTGGAGCCGAGGCTACAGGTGTAGAGGCCCAGCTTGAGGAATAATTGGGTCCACACATAATCCATGCACCACGACCAAATCCTAGCCGTCCTTCGGGAACATGGTTTTGCCGAGGGACGCTTGATCGCGAATTCGAAAAGCGGCTACTGTAAACGGCACCGCAGCCACTTTGTTGTGTTCAACGCACAGGTTTGCAACGTCCGCGGTCGGCTGCTCAAACAG
>PLIU01000238.1 GCA_003140095.1 Verrucomicrobiales bacterium
ATCGGCAGTTCCGATGGGTAGGTCGTGGTTGGAACATTGAGCCGGCGCTCTTCCCGCAAGGCCACGGAAGCGTGAACTTGTTGCCGCAACCGCTCCAACAGGGCATCGCGCTGGTCGGGGTGGTGACGATCGCGCAAAAGCCGGGCGAGCCGCCGCCCCAGCCGCACCCAGTCGGGCAACAAGCATTGCGGCAGCAGCGTCTTTAGTTCTTCAATTCGGGCATCAGCCATGCAGGAGGAAGATATTAGCAGAATATAGGCATTGCAGTCTGCCCAATAATCCGGCACAACTCCGCCCCATTTTTAATTATGAATAAAGAAGCAAAAAAGTCGGATGAAGCGCAACTGCTGGAATTGCTGAAGCGGGTTCTTCCCAAGGCCACGCACGACGCACAATTGGCCGGCAAGATTTATCAGGCGATCGAACTCGAACTCAAAGCCAAAGCCCGCGCCATCGCGTTCGAGAAGTTTTGCGGCGGAATTGAGTTGCCCAACCTTGAGCAAAAAACCGTGGCTGATGTGAAACTACAGTTGGCCGCATCGTTCGGCGACGGCGACATCACTCTCAAGCCCAACAAGAAAGAACAGAGCCTGATGGTGGAAGTGGCGCTGCCCGACGGAGGCCAGTTCAGCAGTGAAATCAAGGTCGGGCCGGCCGCCACCGCAAGCGAAGATCAGGAGTTGGCCTTGAAATTTGTGCCATTCCCCGTCTGTCTGCCGGGCGACAAAGAACTGGTCTGGCTGCTGGCCAAGCGCGAGGATATGTCGCCCGAAGAGGCGGGCATCGCGCTCTCCAAGCTGGAAGAGGAGTTTTGGGCTTCCAAATCAGGCCAGAAGCTGATCCGGGACCGCGTGGAACGCAACTTTCCTGAATTTATCGCCCGGGTGTCCGGAGGATTGTTGACCGAAGTCGGACTGAAGCGGCATTACAAAACTCCGGAGCCGCTGAAGTTGCTGCGGATGGTGCCGAAGCGTTAATGGGACATCACGATTAAGCGGCGCCTTTTAGGCTCTCATCTGAATCCTTGATCACAAAGCGGGCGCGGAGGCGCGCGACCTCGGAGGCGAGGCCCGCGAGTCGGACTGAATTCAATACCTCATTGAAATTCTTGTAGGCCGCTGGGGCTTCGTCTTTCGGATAAATGCGACAATTGGTCAGAATATCGCTCGCCATGAATTCATCGTCCACGGTCTTCTGATCAAGATCACGAATGGCAGCTTTGCGTCCCTTCGCCCGGCCGGCGCCATGGTTCACGCTGTAACAGCTCTTGTCCGCCCCCGGGTCAGCCACCATGACGCACGAGCCGGCGGTGGGGTTGCCGGGAAGCAGAATCGGATGCCCGGTCTCATAGAACGGCGTGTCCTTGAGCGCAAAGTGATTGGCCGGAAATGCGCGCGTGGCGCCTTTGCGATGCACCCAACATTCCTGGTTCGACACGATCTCGCGCCGCGCGATGTTGTGGCTGATAAAATAGACAAGAGAGCCACGCGCGCCGGGAATGATTTCCTGAAACGCTTCGAGCACGAGGGCGTTGATCAGCATGTGGTTTACGGTTGCGAAGTTCGCACCGAGAGACATATCGTCAATATAATTATCCGCCTCTGCGGTGCCGAGGGGAGCATAAACGAGTTCGCGATCGTTGCCGGGCAGCGGGATGCTCCATTGGGCGAACTTGCCCTGCAGAGTGTGAAACTGGTCGTTCGCAAGTTGATAGCCAAAACCGCGCGAACCGCAATGGGAGAGAAACGCAACGCAACCGTCCCGCAGGCCAAACACCTCCGCCGCGCGGCGGGCACGGTCGTTATCAGCGATCTGCACGGCTTCACACTCGCCAAAATGATTGCCGCCACCGTAGGAACCAAGCTGGCGAATCTTATCCTCAAATTTCGGGAATTTGCCGGTGTTGATCAGCATGTCGAGACGCACCGCAAGGTCGTCACGCTGGTTGTCGTGGCCAAGATGAAAGGCGTCTTCGCAGTGCTTGGCCCACTCCGGCGGGATGCCGAGGTCGCGGCACACATTTTCTGAGGCGCCTTCGATCGCGACGCGACGGCCGAGTTCGGCGTTCACGTTGCGGCCCTTCTTCACATTGCGCTGGCCTTTCCCTGCGCCCGTCGGGGTGCGTTCAACGATGGCATTGATGAGCGCACGGCGGACCGTTTTGTCCGCCACGGCATCCACGGGCAAATCGAGCTGGAGCAAACTCATGGAACATTTGATGTCGACACCCACCGGACCGGGATAAATATGCGTCGGCGACACCAGCACGCAGCCCACAGGAGCGCCGTAGCCGCAATGGGCATCGGGATTCAGCACGAGGTCGGTGACGCCAGGTGCTCCCCGCGAGTTGAGCGCCTGTTCAATGCACTTTTCGTCGAATGTGTCGCGGATCGCCGCGGTGCCAATAACGGTGATCGGCTTGCCGTGGTTGCCCGGCGCGGGGATAAAGCCGGTGGCTTCGCCCGTGGGCTGGATGACCGGCATCGTTGTTTCTGTGCTCATAGTTTTGTTTTCCAAATGTTTTCCCAAATAAACGGCGCGACAAGTTTTTGCCGAAACAATCGCTCTACCACTGAGCTACGGCCACATCTGACGCCGGCAATGTCCGTCATAGCCCGGCATAATCGCTGATGATCAATCTGGTGCCTGGAGTCAGAATCGAGCTGACCTTTACGGCTTTTCAAACCG
>PLIU01000100.1 GCA_003140095.1 Verrucomicrobiales bacterium
TACTTTCGTCCAAGCTGATCAAAAATGCGACGCTGAAAGTTTGCAAAGGCGCGCCGCATGGCATGTGTACCACCCTTAAGCACCAGGTCAACGAGGAACTGCTGGCATTCATCAAGACCTGACCAATTACCGAGGATGAGCAATATGACATTGCAAATTTATACCCTTGTTCACGTCGCAATAAGCCTGATAGCAGTCAGTTAACCACCAAAGAGGAAGAGAAAAATATGTCTGATCGAAAAAACAAACTTGCAGGTAAAATCGCCGTCGTCACCGGGGCTTCCAAAGGCATCGGCGCGGCCATAGCCAAACATCTCGCCGCGGAAGGCGCTGCGGTGGTTGTCAACTATGCATCGAGCCGCGAAGGAGCAGATCGCGTCGTCACGGAGATCGCGGCCCAGGGTGGCAACGCCGTTGCGGCGCAAGCGAACGTCGCCAAACAGAAGGACATCGAGCGGCTTTTCGCCGAGACGCACAAAGCTTTCGGCGCGCTCGACATCCTGGTCAACAACGCCGGCATCTATGAGGGCGCACCCATCGGCGAGATCACCGAAGAAAACTTTCATCGGCATTTTGATCTTAATGTGCTCGGCCTCATTCTCGCCACCCAGGAAGCGATAAAACACTTCGGGCCGGCAGGCGGCAGCATTGTCAACATAAGCTCGGTTGTCAGCACGCTCTCTCCGGCCGGAATGGCGGTTTACAATGCGACCAAATCCGCCGTGGATGGCCTCACCCGCACCTTCGCGAAGGAGCTTGGGGCGCGCAAAATCCGGGTAAATTCGGTCAATCCGGGACCCGTTGAAACGGAAGGCATTCACTCGGCAGGAATACTCGATAAAATCCAAGCCTACGCCGCCGTTACCCCGCTGGGCCGCATCGGCCAGCCGGATGACATCGCTCCCGCCGTCGTCTTTCTGGCCTCGCCGGACTCCGGGTGGATCACAGGCGAGTCGCTCTACTTGACCGGCGGGCTGCGGTAATTCCACAATCTAAATGAACCTATTAAGAAAAGTTGGAGTAGAGATACTCCTGGCCGTCGTTGCATTTCTTTGCATCACCGGTTGCAAGGAGAAGCCGCGCGCAGCGCCGCCGCCTCCAACGGTGGAAGTTACCCCCGTCACACAGGCCGATGTGCCGATCTTTCATGAATGGATCGGCACGCTGGACGGGTTGGTCAATGCCACCATTCGGGCGCAAGTGACCGGCTATTTACTGACGCAAGATTACCGCGAAGGCGACCCCATCAAAAAGGGCGACTTGTTGTTTCAGATCGACCCGCGTCCATTCCAAGCGGCGCTCGACCAAGCCAACGGCCAACTTGCCCAGACCGAAGCCCGGTTCGGCAAGACCGAACTGGACGTCAAACGCTATGCCCCATTAGTCAAGGACAAGGCCATCAGCCAGGAGGAATACGACGACGCCGTCCAGGCAAATTTGGAAGCCAAGGCGACGGTTTTGTCCGCGAAAGCTCAAGTAGAGCAGGCTCAATTGAACCTTGGCTTCACACGGATAGTTTCGCCTATTGACGGGATCGCCAGTATCGCGAAAGGACAGATCGGCGATCTGGTCGGATCTGCCACGGGTGAATTGACCATGGTTTCCACCGTCAACCCAATCAAAGCTTACTATAATGTCACCGAACAGGCTTACATCAACTTCGCCAAACTGTTTTCAACGGAAAACGACCGCCTGGCGCGCCTGCAGCAGTTGGAGATACAATTGATCCTGGCCGACGGAACGCCCTATCCGCTGCCCGGCAAGATCTATGCGGCCGACCGGCAAATTGGCTCCACCACCGGAGCGCTCAGATTGGAGGCGCTTTTTCCGAATCCAGACAATGCGCTTCGTCCGGGCCAATTCGTGCGGGTGCGAGTAAAATTCGATACGCAGCGCGGCGCTCTCCTGGTGCCGCAACGCGCCGTTTCGGAATTGCAAGGCGCCTATCAGGTTGACGTCGTGGACGCGGAGAATAAAGTCCACATCCAGCCCGTGCGCGTTGGCGAACGAAGCGGCAGCCTCTGGATCATTGAGCAAGGCCTTCAGCCTGGCCAGCGCGTCGTGGTGGAAGGCATTCAGAAAATTCGTGACGGCACGCTGGTAAGCCCGACAAATTTTGTGCCGGAAACCATTCAAACGGCCGGAGGGTCGTAAAGCCACGAGTCTATGTCCAAATTCTTCATCAACCGCCCCATCGTCGCCATGGTGATTTCCATTATCATGGTCATCGTTGGACTAGTCACAATGCTCTCGCTGCCGATTGCGCAATTTCCGAAGGTGGTGCCCCCTGAAATTTTTATTCAAGCGGACTACGTGGGCGCAGACGCGCAGACCATCGAGCAATCCGTGGCCACGCCCATCGAACAACAGATGAGCGGCGTGGACAACATGAACTACATGTACTCGGTCAACGCGAACAATGGTTTGATGCGATTGTTTGTAAACTTCGATCTCGCGACCGACCCGAATATCGACCAGGTTCTAACCCAGTTGCGGTATGCACAGGCGCAATCCCAGTTGCCCATCGATGTGCAAAACTACGGAGTGACGGTCCAGAAATCCCTCTCGGCCCCATTCATGATCCTTTCGCTTAATTCTCCCAAAGGCACGCACGGCGCCGAGTTTTTGGCCAACTACGCCTACATCAATATGAGCGACCCTTTGAGCCGGGTGGTGGGCGTTTCCTCGGTGACGATTTTCGGCGCCGGGCAGTACGCCATGAGGCTTTGGGTCAAACCGGACCAATTGGCCAAACTCAACATCACCGTCCCGGAGATCATTAGCGCCGTCAACAGCCAGAACGCCGTCAATCCGGCCGGTAAAATCGGCGGGCGTCCCACACCGCCCGGACAGGAATTCACCTACACCGTGCTCGCCCAAGGCCGGCTCACGACAGAGGACCAATTTGGCAGCATTGTTCTCCGCGCCACGCCAGACGGGGCCATTGTGCGGCTAAGAGATGTGGCGCGCATCGAATTAAGCGCCGCGGATTATGACATCGTGGGGCGTTTCAAAGGCAAACCTTCGGCTATTCTGGCTTTGTTTCAACTTCCCAACTCCAACGCCATCGAAGCCGAAAAGGGCGTCAAAAAGCTCATGGCAGAATTGAAGACCCGGTTCCCGTCAGACGTTGACTACGACATCCCGATTGACACCACCAAAGCGGTGACCGAAGGGATTCGCGAAATCGGCAAGACTTTTTGGGAGGCGCTGGCGCTGGTGATGCTCGTGGTTTTTATTTTCCTCCAGGGCTGGCGCGCGGCCTTGATCCCTTTGTTTGCCGTGCCGGTGTCATTGGTTGGGACCTTCGCGCTTTTCCCATTGCTGGGTTTCTCCATCAATACTCTTTCGCTCTTCGGTCTGGTGCTCGCCATCGGTTTGGTGGTGGATGATGCCATTGTGGTCGTCGAAGCGGTGGAGCATCACATCGGGGAAGGGATGTCACCTAAAGATGCCACTTTGAAAGCGATGGAGGAAGTGTCAGGTCCAGTGGCTGCCATCGCGCTGATCCTGTCGGCGGTATTTCTTCCTACCGTGTTCATTCCCGGTATCACCGGCCGACTCTATCAGCAATTTGCCGTGACCATTGCCATCTCCGTGCTTATCTCCGCCTTCAACGCGCTCACGCTCAGTCCGGCCTTGTCCGCGCTGCTGCTGCGGCCCAAGCAAAAAGCGAAAGGCCCGCTGGGCGCATTTTTTAATTTGTTCAACCGTGGCTATAGCCGGTTGACCGACGGATACGTCGGCCTGTGCCGTGGCTTGATTCGGAAATCCGCCTTGAGCCTTTTGTTCCTTGGCCTCGTGGCGGTCGGCGCCGGCTGGTTGGGCAAAACGATCCCGACCGGCTTCCTGCCGGAAGAAGACCAGGGGTTCCTCTATGTCAGCATCCAACTCCCCTTCGCCGCTTCGGAGGAGCGCACAATGGCTGTTTGCAAACAGGTGGAAGACCTGATTCTGTCCACGCCGGGAGTCGAGAGTTGCACGACGGTGGCGGGGTTCAGTCTGCTAAGCTTTACGCGCAATACTTACAACGCGAATCTTTGGGTGAGCCTCAAGGACTGGGACAAGCGCACCAAACCGGAGGAGAGTTATCCAGCCATCAAGGCGAACCTGGCCCGAAAACTGTCCGGCGTGGACGCCGCGATTGCCTTTGCCTTCCCGCCGCCCGCCATCGCCGGTGTCGGAACGGCGGGCGGGTTCACCATGGTGCTGGAGGATCGCAGCGGCAAAGACATTCCCTTTCTGGCCGCCAACGTCGCCAAGTACATGGAAGCCGTGCGGAAGCGTCCAGAAATTGCCAGCATCAACACCACCTTCTTGCCGTCCGTGCCCCAACTTTACGTGAACGTGGATCGCGATCGAGTCCTCAAGCAAGGCGTGAACTTGGCGGAGGTTTATAAGACATTGCAAACATTCATGGGCGGATATTTTGTCAACTATTTCAACCGGTTTGGGCGGCAATGGCAGGTCTATGTTGAAGCCGAAGGCGTTTACCGGACGCGTGTCGAAAACCTGGGCCTCTTTTACGTGCGCAACCAGGAGGGCGAATCCATTCCCATGTCAGCTCTGACCTCCACCAAGTCCATTTCCGGGCCGGAATTCACGATGCGCTACAATCTGTATCGTTCGGCGCAGCTCAACGGCTCGGCGGCGCCCGGTTACAGTTCCGCCCAAGCTACGAAAGCGTTGGAGGATGTCTTCGCCCAAACTATGCCGTCGGAGATGGGCTTCGACTACATCGGCATGTCGTTTCAGGAACAGAAGGCGGCGCAGGGCGTCTCGCCGGCGGCGATATTCGCTCTCTCCTTCCTTTTTGTCTTTTTGATCCTGGCCGCCCTTTATGAAAGTTGGTCGTTGCCTTTCAGTGTTTTGCTGGGAACTCCCATCGCCGTGTTCGGCGCCTTTGCCGCCCTCTTGTCACGGCAGATGGTCAACAATGTTTTTGCGCAAATTGGCTTGGTCATGCTCATTGGCTTGGCGGCCAAGAACGCCATTCTCATCGTTGAGTTCGCCCGGCTGGAATACGAGAAGGGCAAACCGCTGCTCGAAGCAACCCTGACCGGCGCCCGTCTGCGCCTGCGGCCGATTTTGATGACTTCATTTGCCTTTATTTTTGGCTCACTCCCATTGTGGTTCGCTACCGGGGCCGGGGCTGTTTCGCGGCGCATTCTTGGCACGGTGGTAGTTGGCGGCATGCTGGCTGCGACGTGCGTGGCCGTCTGCCTGATTCCGGTCACCTTCTACGTCGTGGAGAATATCGCCAGTCGCCGCCGGGCCGCGGAGCCGAAAGCGACCGCAAATTTGACGGATGCCGCCTTGGGAGAAAGCGCTCCATGAGCGTTCAACCACAACAAAGAAGGGTTCGCCTGCTTTCGATTTCTTTTTACGCCGCAATGTTGGCGGGTTGCGCCGTTGGTCCAAATTACCATCGTCCGGCCCTCCAATCCCCGGCCGCCTTCCGCGATGACAACGCCGCTGCCAACACGTCCTTCGCCGACCTTGATTGGTGGAAAATTTATCAAGACAACATTTTACAAGCGTTCATTCGGGAAGCCTTGACCAACAATTATGATCTGCGGATTGCCATGACCCGTGTGGAACAGGCCCGGCAGGTTGCCGCGCAGGCAAGGTCGCAGTTCGTTCCCAGCGTCAACTACAGCGGCGCGGTCAGCCAGGGACGGAATGATTTGTTTGGCTCGGCCTATCCCAACAACGCCATCAGTACCGGTTCCGCCGTGGCCACACTGAACGCGTTTTGGGAAGTGGACCTGTGGGGCCGCGTCCGCCGCCTCAACGAGTCGGCGCGCGCCCAATTTCTGGCCTCCGAGGAAGCGCGCCACGGCGTCCGATTGAGCCTGTTGAGTGAAGTGGCCTCGGATTACCTGCAATTAGTGGAGTTGGATCAGGAATTGGAGATAACCAGCCGCACGACCAATTCCTTCGCCGAGAGTTTGCGAATCTTCAGCGAACGCACGGCCGGAGGCACGGCCTCGGCGTTGGAGACATCGCGCGCGGAAGCCGCCTTGGCTGACGCGAGTGCCGCCACGCCGGCCGTACTCAGCCAAATCACCATCACCGAGAATCAGCTTTGCATCTTGTTGGGGCGCAATCCCGGGCCGATTGAACGGAGTCATTTGGCCCTTGAACTGATGTTGCTGCCCCAGGTTCCGGCAGGGTTGCCCTCCTCCTTGTTGGAACGCCGGCCGGACGTGCGCCAAGCGGAGCAACTTTTGCGTTCGGCCAACGCGCAAATCGGCGAATCGGTCGCGGCGTTCTTCCCAACGATAGGCTTGACTGCGTTGCTCGGAAAAATCAGCCCGCAATTGTCGGCTTTTACTTTGGGCGGCGCCAATGCATGGGGCGTGGCCGCCGAAACCACCGGCCCGCTCTTTGAAGGAGGCCGGCTGGTCGGCCAATACCGCCAGGCCAAGGCGGCCCGCGACGAAGCCCGGCTGCGCTTCCAGCAAACCGCGCTCTCTGCCTTGGGCGACGTGTCCGACGCTTTAGTCTCGCGCGAAAGGCTTGAGGAGATTCGCCAACAACAGGCGCGCGAAGTGGCGGCGCTGGAGACAGCGGTCAGAGTCTCGACAGAACGATACCTTGCCGGCAAAGCCAGTTACTACGAAGTTCTGGAAGCTCAGCAACAACTCTTTCCGACCCAACTTAATCTATCCCGCACCCAACGAGATCAACAGCTTGCCGTCGTCTCCCTTTACAAAGCGCTGGGCGGCGGCTGGAATGACGAACCAGGCACAACCTCAGGCTCGACGGACGCCCGTCATTTCGGGCAAGATGTGGCAAGTGGGAATGACCATCTATGAATCAGTCCGTTGAATTCCTGGTTCGCCATGGCGCCGCCGTTTTGTTTGCGGCGGTATTCGTCGAACAAATCGGCATTCCGTTGCCCGCCGCGCCTTGGTTGTTCGCGGCGGGCGCTTTGATCGGCGCCGGCAGAATGAATTGGTTGGTGGCCCTTGGCCCCGCCATAGTGGGCTCGCTGCTGGCCGATTTGATCTGGTTCTACCTTGGGCGCCATTACGGCCACCGTGTTTTGGGTCTGCTGTGCCGCATCTCCTTGGAGCCAGACACATGCGTCCGTCGGACGCAGGATGTGTTCACGCGTTACGGCCTGCAAAGCGTCGTGGTGGCAAAATTCGTTCCGGGGTTGAGCACCGTGGCGCCACCGCTGGCGGGAAATTCCGGCTTCAGCACCTCTCGCTTCCTTTTCTTCGATGGGCTGGGCGCGTTGATTTATGTGGGAAGTTTCATACTTGTGGGCGTGCTCTTCAGCCGTCAGTTGGGAGCAATCATGGCCGCCCTGGCCAGTCTTGGAACGGGCGCGTTGGGTGTGGTGGCGGGATTGTTTGTGTTTTACATCGGTTACAAGTATTTCCAGAGATACCGCTTGTTGCGGGATTTGCGAATGGCGCGGATTACGGTGGACGAACTGCATCAAAAACAGGAGGCGGGGGAGAACCTCATGATCCTGGATTTGCGGTCTGACGCCGCGCTGAAAGAGGACCCTGCGTTAATCCGCGGCGCCCTTCACATGAGCATGGACCAGGTGGACGGCCGTCTGCAGGCAATTCCTCGCGACCGCGACATCGTTCTCTATTGTGCCTGTCCCAACGAGGTGAGTAGTGCGCGCGTCGCGTTGGTGCTTCAGCGAAAAGGTTTCTCACGTGTCCGGCCACTCTTGGGCGGAATCGATGCCTGGCGAGAACGCAATTACCCGACGGAATTGCGCGTCCTTGCAGTGAGTTGATTTTTGTGTCGCAAAATGGTTTGAATCAAATTAGAGAAGAATCCCTATGAAGACAAATGCCCGTTCGGAACCACCAAAGCCAGGCTTCGTCATTCGTGTCCACTTGACGGAGGGTTCCGTGGAGTCCTTTGCCGCAGACGAAACTCAGGCCCGGAAAATATGGGAAGGGATAGAACCAGCGCGGCTTTTTGCCTCGCCAAGGTTCGTTCTGGCAGGCGCACATTTCAAGTCCGTGTTTGTCTCCGCTCAGGTTCTGCGAGTGGATTTCCTGCAGAAGACCTACCAGTGCTGGCAGTTCCCTGGCGGCTACGCCGACATCGTCGAGTTATCGGAGGAGGAATTCAAAAAGCACGCGCATCTGGACCAACCAAAGCAAATGGCCAAGAGGGAACAACCGACCCCGGTGGGCGACCTCCTGGTGTCGTTCCTCAAGTTGCACATGGCCGGAGGCAGGCCCATCTTTCTGATGGCTGAGTTCCCAGCTAAGCTGCCGGCGGAGAACCAGTCGTTCATGCAATTCCTGTTGTCCAAAGGCGGCTTTCACATGCGCCTGCGGGAAGGCGGCATCGGAGTTGTCAATCTCGCGCTTCTGACGGGTTACACCGTCTATCCGGGTGTGGCGCAGGTTCCGATCGACACCTGGCTGGTCGAACCAGTCTTGGACAAAGCTCACCCACAATAGTAGTACGTATTTTTATGCCTAAACCTGTGATCTGGACAGTGGACGACGATCCGGACGTGCTGCGGGCCGTGGAACGCGATCTGCGCCGCCAATATGGCGACCGATACAAGGTCATTTCCGCGGATTCCGGCGGTTCGGCCCTCGAAGCCGTCCAACAATTGAAGCTGCGCAATGAGCCGGTGGCTCTTTTTCTGGTGGACCAAAGAATGCCGCACATGTCGGGCGTGGAATTTTTGGAAAAAGCGATTGTGCTTTACCCGGAGGCCAAACGCGCTTTACTCACGGCGTACGCGGACACCGACGCCGCCATTCGCGCCATCAACAGCGTGCAGATCGACCATTATCTGATGAAGCCATGGGATCCGCCGGAGGAACGCCTCTATGGAGTGGTGGACGATTTGCTCGATGATTGGCAGGCCTCCTATCATCCGGTGTTTGAAGGCGTGCGCGTTATCGGGCATCGATGGTCTCCCCATTCCAATGAAATCCGCGATTTTCTGGGGCGCAATTTTGTGCCCCACCAATGGCTCAACCTCGAGACCGACGAGGCGGCGAAGCAGCTTTTCGGTACGACTGGAGCCGGGATTTCGTCCTTGCCCATGGTTATATTTGCTGATGGATCGTTTCTGGGCAATCCGCCGATCGCTGAGATCGCCCGCAAACTGGGATTGAGAACCAAAGCGGAGTTTCCGTTTTACGATCTGGTCGTCGTCGGCGCTGGGCCGGCAGGGCTGGCGGCCGCTGTATATGGGGCGGCGGACGGCTTGCACACGCTGCTTGTCGAACGGGAGGCGCCAGGCGGGCAGGCCGGACGAAGTTCCCGCATTGAAAACTATCTCGGATTTCCCGTGGGCTTGAGCGGCTCGGACCTGGCGCGGCGCGCGGTGGCGCAAGCACGGCGTTTTGGCGTGGAAATACTCGCGCCGCAAGAAGTCAATGGCGTGCGGGTCGAAGGACCAGCCCGCGTGCTCACACTTGAGGACGGGACGGAGGTCGGCTGCCGGGCGTTGCTGATCGCCACCGGGATTGCTTTTAGAAAGCTGGAAGTGCCAGGACTGGAGAAATTGAGTGGCGCGGGTGTGCATTATTATGCGCCCATGTCCGAGGCGTTTTCCCATCGGGATGGGAATATCTATATTGTCGGCGGGGCAAACTCAGCGGGCCAGGCCGCCATGTATTTCTCCAAATTCGCCCGCCAGGTGACGATGCTGGTGCGCGGCAATTGCCTGTCGGCCACCATGTCGCAATACTTGGAAAACCAAATCGCCGCCACGAAAAATATCGCGGTGAGATTCAACTCCAATGTCGTCGCGGTGGGAGGCGCGGACCGTTGCGAGACCATCACCATCATTGACAGTAAGACCTGTTTGCAGGAGATCGTGCCCGCCAGCGCGTTGCTCATCTACGCGGGCGCCATTCCGCGAACTGATTGGCTGGCCGGGGTGCTCGAGCGGGATGCGCAAGGCTACCTGATTTCCGGCCAGCATTTGATGCGAGAAGGAAGGCGCCCGGCCGGATGGACGGTGGATCGCGATCCGTTTTATCTTGAAACCAGCGTGCCGGGCATTTTCGTGGCCGGCGACGTTCGCCATCGCTCGGCCAAGGGTGTCACTTCTGGCGTGGGCGAAGGCGCCATGGCCGTAAAACTCGTCCATGAATACCTGGACCTCTTATAGCTATGGACCAAGCCACTCTCCAACAAGTCCGCTCAATGCCGCTCTTTTCCGCCTTGACCGATGCGGAAGTGGGATGCCTCGAGCCAGGCGAAGTCATTGATGCGCCCGTCGGAACCATCCTTGCCAAAGAAGGGGAGCGAACCGGTCTTTTTCACCTGATCCTCGAAGGGGAAATTCGCGTGACGCGGATTTACGATCGTCAGGAAATCCTCATGGGCGTCGGCAAGCCCGGCCATTACTCCGGAGAAATCCCGCTTTTGTTGGATGAAACTTGGACCGCGACGGGCCGAGTGTCGAAACGAGCCAAACTATTTCGCCTCCACGAAAAGGATTTCTGGCCGATGTTGGGCGCCTGCCCGGCGGTGGCGCGGGAGATTTGTCGCACGGCGGCCAATCGGATGCGCAATCTGGAAGGCTACTCGCAGCAAAGGGAAAGGCTCGCCTCCCTCGGCACCATGGCCGCAGGCTTGGCGCATGAACTCAACAATCCGGCGGCAGCCGCCCGACGAGCCGCGGCGCATTTGCGGGAGACGACGGACAGATTGCAATGCGACCTCTGCCATCTGGCCAAAACCCTCGGGCATGATCATTGGCAGCATCTCGTGGCTGCCTCTGAAGATGCTCTGGCACGCCTTGGACGCGCCGCGGCTCTCAATCATCTCGAGCGCAGTGACCGCGCGGAGACTATCGCCACCTGGCTTGATGCCCGCGGCGTCCCGATGGCGTGGGAACTCGCTCCGACCTTTGTCAGTGCGAGCGTGGACATCTCGTGGTTGGAAGAAATGATGGGCAAGCTTCCGGCCGCCAGCCATGCGCATGCTCTGGGCTGGCTGGAGGCGCGCCTGAATTTGACTTTGCTCCTGAGTCAAGTCGAGCAGAGCACCGGACGCGTAGCCGAACTGGTCAAAGCTATGAAGGCCTACTCTTACATGGGGCAATCTCCGATGCAGGAGGTGGACATCCACGAAGGCATTGAGAGCACCCTGACCATGCTCGGTCACAAATTGAAAAACGTGACGCTGGTTCGGGCCTTTGATCATTCGATCCCCCGCATCATGGCTTACGGCAGCGAACTCAATCAGGTTTGGACCAATCTGATTGATAACGCCATCGATGCCGTCAATGGCTCCGGCAAGATCTGCATTGGCACCTGCCAGGAAGACAATCAACTGGTCGTTGAAATCGTGGATAACGGTTCCGGCATTCCCCCGGACACTCAGGCCCACATGTTCGAGCCATTCTATACTACCAAACCTGTCGGCTCCGGCACGGGCCTTGGTTTGATCATCAGCAACCGCATTGTCGCTGATCGCCACGGCGGTGAAATCGAATTCGAATCCAAGCCCGGCGAAACTCGTTTCAAAGTCAGGCTCCCTGTCCACCCTAAACCAGCAAATTGAAACCATGCCAGCCGCCCCGTCAACAGAGTGTGAAGCTGAGGTGAACTTCGGCCCGGACGGCGTTGCTCGCGTTATGCTGAGGGGGCGTCTGAGTGCACGGTCAGTGGTGGATTGCTGGAATACCCTGGAGCAAAAATTGCGCGGCGCGCGGGTCAAGACCCTCGAAGTGGATGTGAGCGGGGTTGATTTCTGCGGCGGCGCCGGCTTTGCTTTGCTGCGGTATTTGAACATGGGCAAAATGACGCCGGGAGCGAAGGTTTCGATAGTTGGGTTGGCAACGGGATTTCAGACCATTTTCGAAGGTTTCACCTCTAAGGACTACGACGCGTTTCACCCGCTCGATCAAGCGAAGAGCCATCCTCTGATTGAGGAAGCGGGTCATGCGACCAGGCAGTTGATCGGCGATGTGCGCGACCAGGTGGATTTTCTGGGAGGCGTGGCCGCGAACCTCCCACCTTCGCTTTTTAATCCAAAGCGAATGCGATGGCCGGAAGTGCGCCACGTCTTCGAGCTTGCCGGCGCCAATGCCGTGCCCATCGTTTCGCTCGTCAGCTTGTTGCTCGGATTCATCATCGCCTTCGAATCGGCCCAGCGACTGGCTGAATTTGGCGCGCAGATTTATGTGGCTAACACCATCACCGTGGTCATGGTGCGGGAGATGGGGCCGCTGATGACAGCCATCCTGCTTGCGGGCCGGTCCGCTTCGGCATTTGCGGCCGAGATTGGCACCATGAAGGTCAATGAAGAACTCAACGCGTTGGAAACTCTCGGACTCAGCCCCTTTCGATTTCTCGTCGTTCCGCGCATCGTGGCGGGAATTCTGGTGGCGCCTCTGCTGACCTGCTACTCGATACTCATGGGTGTGGTTGGCGGCGCGCTGGTCATGTTGGGGCTGGGATTTTCGCTGGAGCTCATTCTTCACCAAATGGCCTTAAGCGTTCGTTTGGGTGATTTGGCGGTGGGAATGGAAAAAAGCCTGGTCTTCGGCGTTATTGTTGCCGGGGTGGGCTGCTGGCGCGGATTGCAAACAGAGCAGGGACCCAGTGCCGTCGGGCTCTCCACCACCCGGGCCGTCGTGACCAGCCTCCTGCTCATCATCGTTGCCGACGCCTGCTTTTCCACCATCTCTTACTTCCTAAAAGCGTGAATGAGCTGGATGACATGGTGATTTCCGTCAAAGACCTGAGCATCGGTTACGGGGACAGGGTCATTCTCGAGAAAGTCAACTTCCAAGTCAGGCGCGGGGAAGTCTTCGTCATCCTCGGCGAATCGGGCTGTGGCAAGAGCACGCTGATGAAGACCATGATTGGCCTCAATCCTCCTCAGTCGGGCGAAGTGTGGATCGAAGGCAGCAACCTGGTCGCGGCCGTGGGCGACGAACGTTTGCGGCTCCTGCGCAAATTTGGCGTCATGTATCAAAGCGGCGCTCTTTTTGGCTCGATGACGGTGCTGGAAAACGTGCGGCTGCCCCTGGACGAGTTTACCGATTTGCCCAAGCCATTGAAAGAGTTGGTTTCTCTGTCCAAATTGAAACTGGTGGGACTTGGTGGAGCGGGAAGCAAAATGCCGTCCGAATTAAGCGGCGGCATGCAGAAGCGGGCCGCCATCGCCCGCGCCATGGTCATGGACCCGGGCATTCTGTTCCTCGATGAACCTTCGGCCGGGCTGGACCCCATTACTTCCGCCGGGCTCGACCTCCTGATTTCTGGATTGTCCCACCATTTTGGTATTACGTTTGTCATCGTGTCCCATGAGTTGGCGAGCATTTACGCCATCGCGGACCGTATCATTATGGTTGACTGCTCGGCGAAGGGGATTATTGCGGAGGGAAAACCCGCCGAGCTCCGGGACCGCGCCACCGATCCGTGGGTGCATCGTTTTTTCAACCGTGAAGCGGATGCCAGCCATTCAGTTCAACCCACCTAGACTTTCATGAGCGCGAAAACGAACAATTTTAAACTCGGTCTGTTCACCCTTTTTGGGCTTGGCCTGCTCGCCACGGGCGTTCTGGCCTTCGGCACCTGGACTTCCTTCGAAAAGAAGAGTCTGTTTGAAACCTATGTGCCAGGCGACGTGAGCGGCTTGTCCGTTGGGTCGGCCGTGGAATTGCGGGGGGTTCGAGTGGGCAAAGTCACCCACATTGGCTTTTCCTGGATCGAATATCAGGATAGCCAGCCGGGATGCGTGGTGGTGGTCTTCGAGATCAGGGATGATGTTTTCGTGACGCCACTGGGAAACGGGTGGCGTGAGCAGCTTCAGACCGCGGTGGATCGTGGCTTGCGCGCCCGTCTGAAAGCACAGGGGGTGACTGGCACCTGCATCGTCTCTCTTGAATACTTGGATGCTCCCGAATACCCTGTCATGAAATTTGCGTGGACACCCAGGCGTATTTTTATTCCGTCGGCGCCCGGTTTGTTTGGTGAGCTGCTTGCTTCATTGCATAGAGCCTTGCATGGACTGGATCATCTCGATGTCACGGCTCTCAACGAGATGGCCCAGAAGGACCTCAAATCGCTTGGCCGCGTGTTGGATCGAGTCGAGCGGGTGGACCTGGACAGCCTCAGCACCAATGCCACCGCGCTCCTGCGGCAACTGCGCGGCAGCACCGCAAAACTGGACAGTTTCATCGATGACATCGATGGCACAGTCAATAAATTGCAGTTAGAAAAATTGACGAAGGATGCGGATGCGCTGGTGGAACAATTGCGGGATACGATCAGCAAACTGGAACCCGGTTTGACAAGCGTGGATTTCGATTCCTTGAATCAAACGCTGGCCAAGGCCCGCCAAGCCATCCAAAACATGGATGAGGTGCTGAACGAATTGAAAGAGTATCCTTCGGGATTTATTTTCGGACAACCGCCGCCCCGGCTCAAGGAAGTTCAGCCGGCCAACAAATAGTGATCCATGACTATCCATAACACCATGAGGGCCATCCCTGTTGCCGCCGTTTTTTTCTTGACGGGATGCCTGGCGCGTCCACACTTGGACAAACAATCGTTCATTTTCGCTCCGCCGTCCCCTTCGGCGCCAGGAATCGCCGCAAGCAGCCGCGCGCTCGGCATCCGATCTCTGGAAGTGGCCGCACCGTTCGAAGGCCGGGAGTTTGTTTACCGCACGGGTGAGTCCTCGTACGACCACGATCCATACGCGGAATTTATGGTGGACCCGGCCGAGGGGCTGGTCTCTCCCATTTGCGGTTGGTTGCGCGAAGCTGGCGGGTTCAAAGCCGTGGCGGAAACCGGAAGCGCGGTCAAGCCGGACACGCTGGTTGAGATCCAAGTCGGCCAACTTTATGGCGACTTCCGCCCATCGGAAAACGCCACCGCCGTCCTGGCCATGCACTTCGTATTTTTTGACGCCCCCAACGGTCTTCCAGGAAAGGTTATTCTGCAACGGGATTATTCGGGGCGCATTCCGCTGAAAGCACGCACGGCCGCCGCGCTTATCGAAGGCTGGAATCAGGCGCTGGCCCAGATTCTCGGTTCAGCCACGGAGGACTTTAGACGTGTTGATGCGAACGGTCCCAAGCCATGAGACGCAAGACAGCCAAGAATCGGCGTTACATTGAACCTTACAGCCTGGTCTGCCCAGCCGCTTTGGCCTTGGCCCACCTGGCGCGGGCAGCCGCTGCAAGCTTGGCCCTAACTGCCGGACTGCTGCGCCGATCCCCCTTTTTCGCTGGCTTCGGTGTGACCGTCGCGCCTCTCTCTCTGGCCCACCTGGCTTTCGCTCCGGCGATGATGGCCGCCCTTCCAGCCGCGCTTAATCGCCTTTTGCCCTTCTTCGCGGGCTTGGCAGCTTGGAGACCTTTCCCTTTGACTCTGGCCCATCTCGCTCTGGCGCCAGCGGCAATTCTCGCCCGGCCGCCAGCGGAAATCCGGCGGCGTTTGGCCTTCAATTGGATTGGCATTTCGCCGCCATCGCCCGCGATGGATGTGATCTCGCCTTGGAGCGTCTCGATTTGTTCCTTAATCGCAATGATGCGGTTGAGTTGACTTGTAGTTAAATCTTGAAGATTTGTCATCCGAGAGTGGTAACGCCAGTAGGGCTGGGGAGTCAAGCAGTTGTTCGTTCATTCTGCCACTTGGGGCGTGAGACAGAATTCTT
>PLIU01000311.1 GCA_003140095.1 Verrucomicrobiales bacterium
GAAGAATTCTGTCTCACGCCCCTTGTCTTCAAAGACCGACGAAACTGCTTGCCTCCGCGTTTTAGTAAGGCATAGTAACCGCCCGATGATTCGAGCCGATACAGGTTCTCTGCGACCTTGTGAAAAACTGACTGTGCAACAGCCAGTTCCCATGGGCTTTGCCTGCTCATTTTCATGTGGAAATATACCACAAAATCGAAGGGTGACAAGTACGGGTTACAAGTTGGCATTTTTGAAGTTGACTAACTTTCGCAACTCCTTTAATTAAAACGTGATGGGTTGGTAGCTCAGTTGGTAGAGCAGTGCCCTTTTAAGGCATTGGTCGAGGGTTCGAGTCCCTCCCAACCCACCACTCGTCGAGCAGACCCGAACGCTTTCGGGGTTGGTTGAGGGGTCGAGTTCCTCCCACCCGCCACTCGGACGAGGTGGAAACCTTCGCCCACGGCACCAACCCGCCGCGAGTGTTCAACAATATACATGACTCCATATCCTCATAACCCGGCTGTGATTTTGATGATCACCCCGTAAACGCGGCGCAATTCCGGCCTATGGCTGCAACATTAGGCGGAAGAACGAGGTCTGATTGGAGATGCCCACGTACACCATTTGCAGATTCCCGACTACCTCCGGCGGATTGTTGGTGATGGTGGTCCAGCCGGATGCCAGGCTGGGACTGACTTGGAGCACATAGTTGGTATAGTACGATAGCCAGGAGAGTGTCCCATAGGGGGCATAGAATCCCGCAACCCCGGGAGTTACTTGAATATTGAGTTGCGGCGGCGCGTAATGCAGCACCAGGATATCCGTCACCGCGCTGTTGGTCAATCCCTCGCTATCGAACGCCGTGACCGTGATGGTATGACGGCCTTCACTCAACGTCTGGGCGTCGAAATTCACGATGGCTCCGCTGCCCACTGCTCCGTCACGGTCGGAATACCACTGCACATTGGTTCCATTGAGCGTGCCGTCCTTCAAGTCGTTGGCAGTGGCGTCGAGAAATATCTGTTGGTCCTCCATGAAAATCGATCCAGCCGCCGGTGCATTGATGCTCACTGCGGGAGGGTGGGGTTGGACGGTGAAGGCGGCGGTCGATTGGGCGATGGCGGTGTTAATGCCGTCGCTGGCGATGACGCGTATCAGCCCTTGGGTGGATGCCGCCAAAAACGAGCTGTCGATCGCCAGGCTTTGCCCGGGCAAGTCCAACGCCAACGGCTTCCAGCTCGTCCCGTCATCGGCGCTGTATTCGACAGTGTAGGCCAGCGTGTCTCCGTTTGGATCGCTCCCAGCCCAGGCAATGTTGACCGTGCCGTTGGTGAAGTTTTGTCCGCCGTTGGGCGTCGTCAGCGCGAGTGTCGGAGGAGCGGGGCTGGCGGTGAGCTTGGCCAGCAACACGCCATTGTACGATAGCAGCAGCGATTGGATGGAGGGGTTGGCCGTCAGGAAAACAACGAAATCAGCGGTCGCGTTCGTTTCATCCTCTGCGAAGATGTTGGGTTGGATCGAAAACTGATTTGTCTCGAGCACGGCGCCGGTGTCGTCGAGGGCCTGGAGCACGAAGTTGGTGCCGGGCGCCTCGGTCGGCGGCGTGTTGGTCAAAGTCAACAGAAGGCACGGAAGAAATTGGACGGTACCCGCGTTGAAGTCCACTGTACCCTGGACCATCAAAAAGTTCCCACCACCGCCCCCACCGCCGCCGTCTGGCCGTGGACTCCCCGGAAAAGGGGTTTTGCCAATGTGCCCACGCGTTGGCGGTATTCGGATGCGACCGTCGGGCTCGGGCAGCGGGCTTGGCGGGCCATACGTGTTGTTGTTGATGCTGGTGAGCAACGTCGCATAAGTGACCGTTGAGGGCCAGCAATCCTCGTCGTCGGGACCTGCGGGGCGGCAATAACTCATCAAATCGAAGTAATAATTCGGGTCGTCCGGTACGCTGTTGGTAGGAGCGACAACGGGTTCCCTCGTGGGCGCGGCTCTCAATGTGAGCGTATCCAAGCCGTAGATCAAGGAGTTGCTGCCGCTGGTCATGGGACCCAGCGTCGGCGCTCCGTGTGGATAGCCGTTGAAAGGCTGGAAGAATGGGTACACCCAATCAGTAGGGCCGGTTTCATCATTTGTTGCGCCTAGCGCAAGAACGTTTGCGCCTTCATTCGTAGTGCCAAAAAGGGCGGCGCTAACGTCATGATAGAGTCCCAGGCAGTGGCCAAGCTCATGCGAAACGGTCTGCCGGATTCCTGATCCGTATTCCTTTGAGCCGAACATCATTGACCAAGAAATGCGTCCAGGAATGTCCGGAGTGTTACCGGTTTTTTTCTGGTCGATAGCTGGGGCGACGGCAAGGACGCCATGGTACAAGCGAGGCCCCGGGTAATTGTCAACGCTGGCATATCTTAAAATCACCGATCCCATAGCTTTAAATGTCGGCTGGTTCCCGGTGTACAGAACAGTCTGGGGGGGACCAAACGTCGCCGCCACGTTCGACACTGGAAAGCAAGATAGAACACGAGCGGACAAGTTCGTGAAATTAGTGTTATTGACCAGGTAAACCGTACCGTTGTTAGAGGTCCAATTGACGGGGATGAATTCGATTTGCGGGACGGTGGCGTTGCTGAACGTCACCTGCACTGAGCAATTGCCGGAAACCACGTTGACTGGTTGAAGGCCGCCGGGCCACGCCAACTGCAGAGTGATCGTCCCGTTCAACCAAGCCGGTGGCAGACGAAAACTCAAGCTGTCAGCGAACGTGTTCCGGACGCCCGGGTCGGCCGCGTTATTGTATTGAACGTTCAGCGAGCCATCAGGATTGTATGGCGTCATCGGGGAGTCGGGAAGCGGCCCGTTCGGCCCAGTGCCATAAAGCAGCGCGCCTGAAACCATCACCGCATTGAAATTGTCGGGCGGCAATTGCATGTGAGCCAGCAGATAGGTCTCTTTGCCTTGAATAAGCGGAACGCTGTTATTCCAATCCTGAATGACCTGAGTCACTTCCAACGCAGCCACCTGGACCACCGGCGCCACACCAAACCGGACCACGCAATTGTTGCAGTCCCCCACGTAAAGGTTCCCCTCCTTGTCCACCGCCATGCCAATGGGACTGTCAAACCGCGCAAGGCTTCCTGTTCCGTTCGCATAACCGCCCAGAGGATCGGGAGGTTCATTGTCATTGAAGGAAGGCTGCCCCCCCAGCGTCGTGACCTGCCCTTGGGGCGTTATTTTGCGGATCTCGCAGTTGTAGGTATCTGCCACATAGACGTTGGTTGCGCTGTCCACCGCCAGGCCGTAAGGGAAAAAAAACGTCGCGCCTGCCCCCGTCCCGTCACAGTTTGAAAAAGGCGTGCCGCTATAATAATTTTGGATTTGCTCATCTGTGGGCGCCGATCCGGCGAGGGTGGACACCGTTCCGTCCGGCGTCACTTTCCGAATTTCGTTGTTATCTGTATCCGCCACATAGACGTTGCCCGCGCTGTCCACCGCCACGCCCCAGGGATAATTAAACCCAGCATTTGTGGCAATACTCTCCACAGTCCACTGTCCGTTCAGTGAGGTTGGCGGCGTTAACTTGCGGATTGCAGTGTTATTGTAATCCGCCACATAGACATTGTCCGAACTGTCCACGGCCACGCCGGTGGGGAAATCAAATTGAGCAACGGACAAGCCCGGCCCGTTCTCATAGCCGCCAATGGGGCCAGGTGACCCGGCTATCGTTGTCACATTCCCGTCTTGGCTCACTTCCCGGATCACGTTGTTGCTGGTGTCGGCGACAAAGAGGTTTCCGGCGCTGTCCACCGCGATGCCACGGGGCGCATTAAACAGCGCCTGTGTCGCCACAGGCGAATTCGCCGAACCGAAAACGCCGGGCTGCCCGGCGATGGTGGACACCACCCAATTGGTTCCTGCGCGAACTATTTTGCGGATCACATGGTTAAATGTATCCGCCACGTAAACGGTGCCCGTGTTGTCAACGGCCACGCCTTCGAGATTACTAAACTGGGCATTGCTATTCGTGCCGTCGGCAAAGCTGCCCACACCATCAATTTGAGCCTCCCCGATAGTGCTGAAAGTATAAGGAACGATGGTCGGTTGGGCGGCACATTCAACGGCCAGGCGCGCCAGGATCATCAGTACAAAAACGCTTGTCTTCACAGACGTGGGCCTCCTCGGATAAGGTTTGTTCGCTCACAACTCATCAACGTGATCCCGTTCGGGTTCGGCTATCAGCCGCATCATGCCTTCACTGAGAAACCGGGGCTTGGGTTGCATACCACCGGCAAGACTGTCGCCCAGATGAATCGACATGACCGAAGTTGAACACAACCATGACAGTCACGCAACCCATTTTATTGGCGGTGTCTTAATTTGAATTTACTTCCATTGGATTTTGGGATTTCGAGGAAGCACAATGCGGGCGATATGGGGTGTTTACCCCATAGACAGAACGAGTCAATTAAGATAATGATTGACATAAATTGAATAAGTTCCGTTGTTTTGTGGCGGAATAGCAACCCATGACACTCATTGATTCTCAGAATGTGCCGCAAAGCTTCATGAAAACGAGGCTTTACCAGGCATTTTGCGCCGAGAAAACGGAAATACTCCGGCACAAATGGATCGAGAGCCAAAAAGCAGGCCGCGATATTGGATTTGACGCTGCTCTTATCGATTGGATTGTCCACCATCGTGCAGCGTGGCGGCGAACATACATCGCCATGCTCGAAGTCGAAAACAAGGCATAAATCTCACGGAATGCCGCTTATATTGAAGGCCCACCAAGCAAACTGTTGGCCGGGATTGGGCCAAGGCGGCGGATTAGTGTTGGACGCACACGGCAGGGAGGTTCGCGAGCTTGGTTGGCCTTTTCGCTTGGGCTGGTGTACAAGAGGGTCATGAAACTCACGTCGCTGATAGGGTTCACCATGAGGCTGCTCTTCCTGGCCCTCTCCCAGTCGGGACAGGCACAGCCCAGTTCGGCCGCCTCGAAAGACAGCGAATTGACCATCCAAGGCAGCCTGCTCTGCAACGGAGCGTGCCTGCCCGATCCGAAACAGAATGATCATGTGATGGTGCTCTACGCGATCGACGGCACCCCCGAGGTTCGGACGGCACTTGCGAAAATCATGGAGGACTTCTACCCGGACCAAGGTCTCGATGTCGATTCCGCCGCCAAGCTCATCGATGAGTTTACGGCCCGATTGAAGTATTACATTTCGCCGGAAAGTCCAGGGCTGCCGAAGCACCAATCCGCCCCGGAAAGCCACTACTGCCAGCCTGCCACCTCGAGCGCGGTGACCGGCCGAGTGTTCGTGAAAGACGGCAAGAAGTGGATCTTCGCGAGCAAGATCCAACCGGCTCGGTTGATTTATCCAAAGAGGATGTTCGCTCCTGACCGGCCATTCGTCATGCCGGATCGGGAACCCCTGGTGCTGCGAGTCAGCGACCAACTCACGCTGAAGTGCGTCGCCATCCCGCCAGGGAAGTTCCTCATGGGCACCCCTTACTATATGTGGCCAAACTACGTGGAGGAGTACCCGCACCCGGTGACCTTGACAGAGCGGTTCTACATGGCCGAGATACCCGTGACCCAGGAAATGTTCGAGGCGGTCATAGGCCATAATCCCAGCACGGTGCGGGACCCTCATTTGCCTGTTCAGGATCCGCCTTTTGCCGAAATCGATCAATTCTGCCAGGCCCTCTCCCGAAAGAACCGACGAACTGTGCGTCTGCCGACGGATGCGGAGTGGGAATATGCCGCTCGGGTGGGAACCTCCAATCCGGGATTCCCGGAGAAGTTCAAGGATCAGAATAGCAGCGGCTCTGAAGGCTTCAAAGCCCCCTTAAAGGTGAAATCCATGCGGCCCAACGCCTGGGGACTATACGACATGGCAAGTTGTTGGTGGGAAATCACTGCGGATCAAGGAATGTACAATGTGCGACACGCTGAGGTGGACCCGCGCTACCCGCCGCAAAGCCCGGACCGGGCGAAAGTTCAGCGTAGCGGTCGCGGAATTGTCAAAGACAACTGGTCCATCGGCACGCACGAATTCATCACCGAGAAGGGGTACGCCGGCCAGAAATTCCGGGTGGTGGTCGAGGCCGAAGTTCCGCCTAGCGCCTCAACTGAGGGAAAATGAAAGTGTGGCCAGGGCCAATCACTTCATGTCACACTATCGGGCTTGACGAATTGCGATGGCCGCGCGGATGCTGGCGCTATGAAATTACTTGAGTTCAAGAGCGGTAAAGAGGGCGTTTCGGAATTCATCAACCCCGAAGCCGTCGCCTGGGTTCACACGGACGGTATGCCTCAAAAGGGTGGAATCTATCTGACCGTCATCGGCACCCTGGACGGCAAAGAGCATCGCGTGCAGGGGGCGCTGGCAGACGTCGTGGCCATGCTGGAAAAGCAATTATGAATTATACCACTTCCCCTCTGGCGCGCTTGTTCTGCGCGGCTGTCTTTTTTATTTCGATGAGTGGCCTGCGCGCTCAAGAGCATTCCACTTTTCCGGTCGGGGAGTTCACCTTTACCCGCCCCGCGAAATGGGAATGGGTCGAGTCCACTTCGCCAATGCGCAAGGCACAGTTGAAAGTGACGGATGCGGCCTCAAAGGCGAGCGCTAACGTGGCGTTCTACTATTTCGGGACGGGTGGCGCCGGGGGAGTGCAGGCCAATGTGGACCGCTGGCTTAAACTGTTCGTCGAGCCGGCCGACCAGATCAACGCCAAGGTTGAACACACGACGGTTGGCAATACCAAGTTGACGTATGTCCAGGCCGAAGGGACCTTCAACAGCGGCGCTCCCGGCGGCCCCGTGACGCCCATGCCGGGTTATGCGCTGCTCGGAGCCATCCTCGAGTCCGACAAAGGCAATGTGTTTGTCCGGATGACGGGACCAAAGGACTTGGTCAAGTCGTCGGTGGTGGATTTCAAAAAAATGATCGAAAGCGGTCCGAAAAAAGACTAAGTTCTCTTATGAAAAGCAAACTGCACAATTCCTTGTCCGTGCTGGCCTTGCTGGCACTTTTCACTCTTAACTCTGCACTCTCCACCGCCCGCGCCCAAGGCACGGCGTTCACCTATTCGGGCCAGCTCCAGGACAGCGGCAGTCCGGCCAGCGGCACCTACGACCTGGCCTTCACTTTGTTCACCAACAGCACCGGCGGCGTCGCCGTCGCCGGGCCGGTGACCAACAATGCGGTCGGCGTCACCAACGGCCTGTTCATGGTGTTGATTGATTTTGGCCCAGGCGTGTTCACCGGCCAGACCGACTGGTTGCAGATCGGCGTGGCGACCAACGGCGATAGCCGTTTCACCATCCTGAGTCCACGCCAGCAGTTGACGCCCACGCCCTACGCCCTTTTCGCATCGAACGCCGCGGTGGCTTTGACGGCCACCACCGCCTCCAACGCCGTCAGCGCCACCTTTTCCGGCAGCGCGACGACGGCGGCTTTTTTTTCGGGTTCACTGTCCGGCGATGTGACGGGAACGCAAAGCGCGACGGTGGTTGCGAGTGTGGGCGGGCAATCGGCGGCGAATATCGCCGCTGGAGTGAGCGCGGCCGATGCCGCCACCAGCACGAATACCGCCGGCACGATTGTCCAGCGCGACAGCAGCGGGAACTTTTC
>PLIU01000481.1 GCA_003140095.1 Verrucomicrobiales bacterium
ATCGCGAATTTCCCCGACCATGATGACCTGCGGGTCCTGGCGCATCAAGGAGCGCAAGGCCCGCGGATAGGTAAACTCCTGGGCCAGGTTGACCTGCGCTTGCGCCACCATCGGCAGGCTAAATTCCACCGGGTCCTCCACCGTCGCAATGCTGATGGTTGAGCCTGCGCGCTGCACCAAGGTGTAGAGGGCGGAGTAAATAGCCGTCGTCTTGCCCGATCCGGTCGGACCTGTCAACAGGATTAAACCGCTCGGTTTGGTGATCAATTTCAGAAACTGTTGCAGCACGTCGTCATCGAAACCCAGTGATCCAAGATCGAAGCTCCGGTGGCTGGGGTCGAAGATGCGCACCACAATCTTTTCGCCGCGCACGGTGGGAAAAATGGAGATGCGTTGTTCGATGCCGCCCAGTTCGGGATCGGCCGGTACGTGGCCTTCCTGGGGCAGGCCGGTTTGATAGGTCACCAGGTTGGCCAGGACCTTGAAGCGGCCGGAAATTTTTTCCATCAACTCCAGCGGCAGATGGACCAGTTCGGTCAGCACGCCGTTAAGGCGGATGCGCACGGCCAGCGTGCTTTCCCAGGGTTCTATGTGGATGTCGCTGGCGCGCGCCTTGACCGCATCGATCAGCAGATACTTGACCAGCGTGCCGATTTCCACTCCCGTTTCGGCGGATTCGGATTGCAAATAGCGCAGGGTTTCACTCACGGCGGCCAAAGCATTACGACCTTTGTCCCGCCTTGTCACCCACAAAGGGTGGCGGCAGCGCAACAAAGGACACGCGCCACTTGCGCGGAGACCGCCACTAAAATTTGCCTTGCTATTCCCGGCTGCGGTTGTATGCTAGCCTTGTCCTAGTGCGCCAGGCCTGTTCGTGGCCACATGAAAACGCTTTAGTCTGCAAGATGTTGGAGGCGGCTTTTTTTGCAAACTATGCGAGAGGAGTCAATAACATGCTTTTCCGGAGCGAACCCGCGCAGGGTTCCAGCAGGCGTGTCGTCCGATGTTTCTTTCAGGTCTTGGTCATCAGGACACGGCCGGAAACTCGAGTTTTATCACACATTGTCCTGCGCCACAGAGTGTCCTGTTCAGGCTGTCCGGTCCGGCCTCGACACCGCCCGTTCCTTGTCATGGAAACAAATAAAATAAAGCCGCCGGGTGCCGCGTCCAGAAAGGTTTGGACCGAGGCGGAGTTGCAAGCTTTGCCCGAAGACGGGCGCATCCATGAGCTGGTCGATGGCGAACTTGTTGTAAGCCCCAAGGCAGATTCCTTTCACGGTGACATCTGCACCCGGCTCTCCGCGGCCCTGCTGGCTTTTGCCGAGACGAGACGCTTGGGCGCGGTTTGGGATTCCAACACCGGCTTCCGCATGAACAATTGCAACGTCCTCGCGCCGGATGTTTCCTTTGTCAGCCGCGCGCGCTTGAAGGAGCAGGAATGCAAGGGCTTGACCCGGCGCTTCTTTCCGGGTGCTCCGGATCTGGCTGTGGACGTTCTTTCGCCTAACAACACGCGGCAGGAGATGGATGGGCGATTGAAGGATTATTTCAGCAGCGGCTCGCGCCTGGCTTGGATTGTTGATGCTGAAGCCCAACAACTGGAGGCCTGCCATTCTCTCACCGCACGCCGATGGGTCGGCAGTGGCGGCTTTCTCGATGGGGAAGACCTTCTGCCCGGCTTCCGCTACTTCATGGCTGACTTGTTCAAGGACTGGGATTGGGAATGACGAGGAGCGCGCCCGTTACGCGCGCGGGTTGCCGCTTTGCATCGGGGCCGATTTGACGTAAGCTCCAGCCGGTCACAAAACATGCCCAGCATCTATATCAAGACTTACGGTTGCCAGATGAACGAGCGCGATTCGGAAGCGGTCGCGGCCCAACTCGTGGCCAAAGGCTACACCCTGGCTCCTTCCGAAGCGGTCGCCGATGTCGTCTTGTTGAATACGTGCAGCGTACGCGACATGGCGGAGCAAAAAGCCATCGGCAAAATGCAAAACATCGCTGCCGATGTCCGCCGCCACCGCCCCAATGTCGTCCTGGGTTTCATGGGTTGCATGGCCCAAAGCCGCGGCCAACGTCTCCTCGATCAATTGCCCGATGTCGATCTGGTCGTCGGCACGCAGAAATTCCATCGCACCGCTGATTACCTCGACGAGATTTTTTCAGGGCGGCGGGAAAAGATCGTGGAGACCGGGGCCGAGGAAGGCAGCGAAGCCGCGATCAAGGAACACATCCTCAACGGCCCACAGCAACAATCCCCGCGCGTCACCGCCTTCGTCAGCATCATGCAAGGCTGCAATCAGTATTGCACTTTCTGCATCGTTCCCTTCACGCGCGGCGAGGAGCGGAGCCGGACCATCGCCGATATTGCCGCCGAGTGCCGCCAATTGGTGCGCGACGGCGTCAAGGAAATCACGTTGCTGGGGCAGATCGTCACCAGTTACGGCAAACGCGACCTCCCGGTGCGGGACGGCCAATCGGCCTTCGTCCAACTGCTGGAAGCCGTGCATGAAATCGACGGCTTGGAGCGCCTCCGCTTTACCTCGCCCCATCCCAAGGGATACCGCGACGATCTGGTCGAGGCTTACGGGCGGCTGCCCAAACTTTGCCAGAGCGCCCACGTGCCTGTGCAAAGCGGCAGTGACCGCATTCTCAAGGCGATGCACCGCGGCTACACGCGCGCCCGCTACCTGGACCTCGTCCGGCAATTGCGCGGCGTCCAGCCGGCCATCGGCATCACGACGGACATCATCGTCGGCTTTCCCGGCGAAACGGAGGAGGATTTCGCGGCCACGCTCTCGCTGGTGCGGGAAGCGCAATTTGACAACGCCTTTCTCTTCAAGTATTCCCCGCGCCGCGACACCCCGGCCGCGGATTTGCCGGACCAGACGACGGACGAAATCAAAGAACAGCGCCA
>PLIU01000134.1 GCA_003140095.1 Verrucomicrobiales bacterium
GTTATTTAAGGATAAGCTCTTAGTCGCAAGGTCAACGGCCCGGAACATCCCGAAACGCTTAACGTGATGAACGACCTGGCGGATTCCTACGAGAAGGCCGGCCATCAGGAGCAGGCCCTCGCGCTGCGAGAGCAGTTGCTGGCGCTCCGCCGCAAGGTACTCGGCCCGGAACATCCCGACACGCTCGGGGTGATGAACAATGTTGCGGACTCCTACGCCGGGGCCGGCCGCCAGGAAGATGCTCTCAAGCTGCGGGAGCAGGTCTTGGAACTCCGCCGCAAGGTGCTCGGACCAGAACACCCCGACACGCTTGGCACGATGAACAACCTGGCGGACTCCTACGCCGGAGCCGGTCGGCCAGACGAGGCACTCAAGCTGCGGGAGGAGGCCCTGGCGTTAAGCGTCAGGGCGCGCGGACCAAGAGACCCCTTCACCATCAGCGTAAAGAACAACCTGGCCGATTCCTATTTTGTAGCCGGCCGCGCCAGCGAGGCGATCTCCCTTCTGGAACAGGTTTGGGAACTAAAGCCAAAGGGTAATGTAGCGTTGCTCAAGCTCGCAACTGCGCAAACTTGGTTCGGCCATGATGCCGATTACGAAGCCACCCGCAGCCGCATGGTCCAACTGGCGGAAGGAACGAACTTGGCTGGGACAGCAGAACGTGCCGCCAAGGCCTACTGCCTGCGACCGGCTACCAATGCCGCTCTGCTGTCCAATGTTCTGGATCTCGCTCAACGGGCTGTGGAGGTGGGCAAGGACTCTCAGTTGCTGCCGTGGTACCAACTCGCGCTTGGCATGGCCGAGTATCGCTCCGGCCAACACGCGGCCGCTGAAAAGACGCTAACGATAGTTGAGCAGGCGGCTGGCCAGTCCGACCCGACTCACGATATTCTGGGAACCGCCCGTCTGTTCCACGCCATGAGCGTATTCCGGCAGGATCGTCTGGAGGAGGGACGGAAACTCTTTAGCCAAGCCGAGGCCCAGATGCCGCCGTTTCCCGCCGACGAGCGCAACCCGCTTATTGACGGGCAGATGCCCAACCACGATGTGCTGATTTGCTGGCTCGCCTACAAAGAAGCCAAGGCGCTCATTGAGGGGCCATCCGCGCCTTAGAGCCTGTGAACTAAAGAAGTAAAACAGGCACGCAGAATTGCCGGAAAGTATTCATAAGACAACGTAATTGACACAAGTATTAACATTAAATTCACAGCTATGAAAACGCGAAACCTGAGAAGACGAACTTTGCACATCGAACATTCAACCACTAACACCGAACTGCCTGACCCGCGACGTCCTGACCACCATAGCTTCAGCGACGATGGTTGGACGTTCGACATTGCCCGTTCGATGTTGCTCTTCACTCTGCTTTCCTCCTTTTTCCTTCTTTCTTTAGTCCACGCCCAAGCCAGCGCGGTCTTTACCACCCTGTATTCCTTCAGCAGCACCAATGATGGCGCAAATCCCCAGGCCGCGCTGGTGCAGGGCAGCGACGGCGATTTCTATGGCACGACTTTCGCCGGCGGCACGAACGGCGACGGCACCGTATTCAAAATCAGCACCAATGGGTCGTTCACCAGATTGTATTCCTTCACCGGCGGCACTGATGGCGAGGGTCCCGTTGCAGGGTTGGTGGAGGACAGCGATGGCAATTTCTATGGCACGACTTCCGTCGGGGGCATCCATGCCGGCACGAATGGCTATGGCACCGTGTTCCAAATCAGCACCAATGGAGTGCTGACCGGTGTGCATTCATTCACCGGCTTCAATGATGGCGCGTATCCTCAGGCCGCGCTGGTTCAGGGCAGCGACGGCTATTTCTNNACGGCTATTTCTATGGCACGACTTATGCCGGCGGTGCATATTCCAATCAATACGGCGGCTTTGGAACCGTATTCAAAATCAACAACAACGGGGCGCTGACCAATTTGCATTCATTCTCTGGCGGCAATGATGGCGGATATCCCGCAGGCGGGCTCGCGCAAGGCACCGACGGCAATTTCTATGGCACCACCGTAAACGGCGGCACGAACGGCAGCTGGGGTAGCGTCTTCAAAATCACCACCAATGGGACATTGACCAGTTTGCATTCATTCTCGCCGCCGGGGGTAGGCAGCGCAGGACCAAGTGGACTGATGCAGGGTAGTGACGGTTATTTCTATGGCACAACTTTCTGGGGTGGCGTCTATGGCTACGGCGACGGATTTGGCACTGCGTTCCAAATCAGCACCAACGGGGCGCTGACGAATTTGTATCTATTCCTTCCCGACAATGACGTGGAACATCCCCACGCCGGGCTGGTGCAGGGAAGCGACGGCAATTTCTATGGCACGACAGGAAGCGGCGGAACAAATAGCTATGGCACAGTCTTCAAAATTACCCCCAACGGGGCGCTGACCAGCTTATATTCATTCACCAACGGTATTGATGGCAGTCGTCCCGAGTGCCCGCTGGTACAGGGCAGCGACGGCAGTTTCTATGGCACGAGTTCAAGTGGCGGCTTTGGCGGAGCCGGGACCATTTTCCGGCTCACCATCATGCCAGAGTTCCAAGCCGTGACCCTAACCAACAGCACGCTGAGTCTGACTTGGAGCACGGAGGCTGGCGGGAGGTATCAGTTGCAGTGTAATTCCAATTTGAGTTCCAGCAACTGGATCAACCTGAACAGCCCCGTCACCGCCACCGGAGCCACGCTCAGCACCACCGACTCCGTCACCAACACCCCGCAACGGTTTTACCGGCTGGTGCTCCTGCAGTGAGGATTCACCAAGAGAGATGAACGTGCTGGCTTGGCGCGGGGAGTTGAGTTTAGGGTCTCGCGGCGCTCGCCCCTCCCGAATAACGGTTTTACCGGGCGGCGCTCTCCCCATAAGGATTTGACAAAAGTTAACGAAGTTAACGAAGGCGAAGGATTCTGGCATGGGCACAGGCAAAACTGATCGAATAAACCGCAAGATCGCAATACGACGCCAGTTATTGTTCGATCCCGAAGAAGTCGGCCATGATTGGGGAAGCCCATCCAAACGTGCGTTTTGCATTCCAAGCATAACGTGGTAGTGTGGCAGGTGTGCGGCGCTCATGCGCCTGTTTTTGTTCTTTGAAAGTTTGCAGTCGCGAATCCGGCCTCGCCAAGGCTGCCTGCGGAAGCGGCTTCCTGCGTTTTGGCCTGAAGGTTTGGGTGGATGCCGCGTGGGGGCACGCGGCCTACAGAGGCGGCTCCCGGCGATTGGGCGGAATGGGAGTGGGGTAGGAGTGATGATGTGTTGCCGAAGTATGTTCATCAACGCACATGGCTTAACAAGAGTTGCGTAGGGGTTGCGAAATTGCGTGGTTTTCACGCATTACAGGCCCGCATGGCCCGGCCAGTCAAACCCAGTCAAACCAAACCCAGTCAGGGCAAATCAGACCTGCGAGGCAGGGCATGACGCTTGGTTGAACGACAAGAAAGGGCCGCAAAGGACCAAAGGGACGAATGCGGCCGAATCAAGCCTGATCAAGGTAAATCAAACCAGATCAAACCAAATCAAACCTGTGAGAGGGAAGTATCTATGGCACACGGAGTTGCACGGGAGCGGAATGGGGGTTCGGCGGGGGTTCAGGATTAGGATTAGGTTTGGGTTGCATATTTGGTGTAAGTCATTTGTAGTGAATAATTTACATCATTAGCGCCAAAATGTCTCAGTTTTGCAAATCAACGACTTACGCACGTCTTATGTGCTTGAGCATGTCTTTGGGGAGGGTTATTTTGCCATATTTCTTCGTTTCCTTTGTTTCCTTCTGTAACTCTTCGCAGCCCTATCACGGCCACGGGAGCAACGCTCAGCACCGCGGAATCCATCACGAACGGCCCGCAACGGTTTTACCGGTTGGTGTACGTGCGGCAAAAGGGCCCCAGGTTGAGCAGGAGTTGCAGAGCGACTTCGCTTTTACAGGCAAGGTTGAACTTGACGGATGTGGTCAATACTCCTACGCTTGAAACGCTTATGTGTGGTTGCGTGCGTGTCGACAACGCGGTCGAGGCCCAATCTGGCGCTTTTGGCGCTGCGGCCTGAAAGGGCCTGAATTCCGCCAATGCCTTGAAATCGCTGGGTCAATTATTCAAGTTCAAACGACAGCAGCCGCCTAGCGTCCTGCGTCCAGACGCCGTCTTTATCCTCGGCATGCATCGCAGCGGCACCTCCGCGTTGGGCGGCGCCTTGGCACCGCTCGGCTTGACGGTGGGAAAATCCGTCATGGCGCCCCAACGGGAGAATCCCAAGGGATTCTACGAAAACAACTCCCTGACGAAGCTGCACGAGAAATTCCTGGCTTCCATCGGTTCCAACTGGCGAGACCTCGCACCGGTGGACGAAGAACGATTTCGAGGCGCGGTGGCGGCCCGATTCCAACAGAAATTGATTCGGTTGCTCATCGACGAGTTCGGGGGGAATCGACCTCTGATCAAAGACCCGCGCATGTGCCGGTTGATGCCGTTGTGGGTTCCGCTGATCAAAGAGCATTTTCCGCAGGCCCGCTTCATTCTGCCCATTCGCCACCCGGTGGAGGTTGCCCATTCTCTGAGCCGCCGCGGTTATCTCACAGTGAGTCAAGGCCTCAAGCTCTGGGTTGTCCACGTGCTCGAAGCCGAAAGAACCACGCGCAGTTTCTCCCGCCTTTTTACCACGTATGATCAATTGCTGGAGTTCCCCGTCGAGACCGTGCTCCAACTGGCGAAAGACTTGGGTCTGTCAACCAACGTGAACATCGCCGCTGTTATCAGGCAGATCGATGCCAGGTTAAGGCACCACCGGGAACTGGTCTGGCCGGCCGGCGAACCGTGCGAAGAGTTGACTCTTTCCATCCACCAGGCGCTCGTGTCCCGGGACGCGGCCAGGGAGGAAAAATTAGACGGTCTTCGGCGCCAGTATTACGGCCAGGCGGGTTGGCGCTGCTGACCGCTCTTCCCCGCGCATGCCATCGGATTTTACAGCGCCGGCGCCTTGGGGCACACTGCGACTTTCTGACATGAAGATGGCTGCATGAATCCGCCCAAAGTCAGTGTTTTGATCCCGACGTATAATTATGCGCGCTATTTGGCGGAGGCCATTGAGTCGGTGCTGGCGCAAGACTTCCAGGACTTTGAGTTGGTGATCGCCGACGATTGTTCCGCCGACAACACGGCCGAGGTCGTGCGGCCTTTTTGCGCCCGGGACGCGCGCGTGCATTTTGCCGTCAATCCCGCCAATCTGGGCATGACCAACAACTGGAATCATTGCCTGAAGCAGGCCCGGGGCGAATATATCAAATTCCTTTTTGGAGACGACAAATTCATTCACAGGCAGGCGTTGAGCAAGATGCTCGCAATGATGGGCCAGTACCCGTCGGCCGTACTGGCCGCTTCCGCGCGAACGATTTTGGACGAGGAATCCAACGCCGTCGATATTTACCGGGACTTGGCGGAAGGATGTCACGACGGTCGTAAAATCATCACGGCTTATCTGATGCAGAATGGCAAGAATCTGGTGGGCGAACCTTCCGCAGTTATGTTTCGCAAAGCGGACGCGCGGCGCGGTTTCGATGCCAGATACCGGCAGATTACGGATGTGGAGATGTGGATTCATTTGCTGGAGAAGGGAGACCTGGCCTACACCCGCCAACCACTCTGCGCTTTCCGCTGCCACCCGTGCCAGGAAACAGAGCGCAATACGGCCAGCGGGGTCGGACGGCGCGAGCACGCCGTATTTTTCTCCACTTATGCCGTCCAGTCATGGCTCCCGCGCAAAGTGGTTTTCCCTATCCTTTTCCACTTGCGCCGCTCCCGCCGGCAAAACACACCCGGCACGGATTCGGAGATGCTGGAGTGCGAGCGGCGGCTGACGCGGCGGTGGGGTAAAGGGTGGAGGTGGTGTTATTGGCTTTATTGCATTCGCTATCGAGTGACCAAGCCCTTTCGAAATCTGGCCCATTCGGCGCAAAAGCGATTTTTCCTTTGGCGCGCGCGCGGACAGCGTCAGAAAGCCCGTTGACTCAAAATAAATGAAGACACATGATGGCGATGATTAAATGACGGCCAAACCGCCAGTTTATATTGATTTCTGCGATTTTGGGACGCACCTGAACAAAGCCGACAACTATTTCACCCGCATCCTGACCCCCAAATACGACGTGAAAATCGTGGACAAACCGGACCTGCTTTTTCACTCGCACGATGGCAACGTCCACCGGCTTTACACGTGCAAAAAGGTCTTTGCTACCGGGGAATCCTATTGGCCGAACCTGACCATTTCGGATTATTCCTTCACCCACCATGAAATGGACGATCCGCACAATCTGCGCCTGCCCCTTTACACCAGGGTGGAATCGGATCTTTTGATAAAAGCGGAGGCCGAGGCCGAAGGTGTGCTGAAGAACAAGACCGGTTTCTGCTGCTTCTTCACCAGTTACGGCAGCCGGAAAACGCAACTGCGCGTCAACTTCTTCCACCGTCTTTCGCAATGCAAAAAAGTGGATTCAGCGGGGAAATATCTCAACAACATCGGGCGTTCCGTGCCGTTTGGTCTCGCACCCAAGCTCGCGTTCATGCGTTCGTACAAGTTTTACATGGCCTTTGAAAACGAGTCGCTTCCTGGTTATACGACGGAAAAAATCGCGGAGGCCATGGCGGCGCGGTGCCTGCCGATTTATTGGGGCAACCCTGATGTGGCCAAAGACTTCAACCCCAAAAGTTTCCTCAACTACCACGACTTTCCCAATGAAGAGGCGCTGATCGAACGCATCATCGAAATCGACCGCGACGACAACCTGTATTTGCAGTACATGAAGGAACCGTTCTTTTACGGCAACAAACCGAATAATTTTTATGACCGCAACCGGATGCTGGATTTTCTGGTGCGAGCCATCGAGGACCCGAATCCGCCGGTCGCGGCTCGCCGGTCCTGGTTTAGACCGGGCCGATGGATGCTGCTCAAGCGCAACAAACCCCACCGCATTTTTCCATGACCGGATGGTTTTTTGCAAGAACCTAAGCTGGCTTCGACCAGGCTCCCAGCAGCCATTGGATGCGGCGGCGCGGCTTTTTGAACCAGAGCAAATTCCACAACGACAGCCGCGCGCGCCAGGTCATGGGCAGTGACTTCGCCTCGGCGGGGACCCACCAGTTGTTGGGAGGCGTGCGCTGAATGAGCTTGTAACCGTGCCGCTTGAGGTAAAAGAAAACATCCAGACTATCCATGTGGTCTTCAACCAGGAGCAAGGAGGGATGGTGGCTCTCCAAATTCAGCCCCCTCAAGACGTCCAGTTCCGTGCCTTCGGTATCCACGGAAAGCAAGTCCACGTGCGGGGCCTGGCATTCGGTCAGAATATCGTCCAGCGTGCGCACGGCCACCGAGATGCGCGCCACTACCTCCAGGTCCTTGCTGGCGCCAAGGTGCGACCAGACATCGGCCTTGGCCACGTTGAGCACCGCTTCTCCGGCTTGCGCGCCGGCGGCGGCCTGAACCACCCGGCTCCTCCCGCGCAGGGCGCGCAACGCCTCGCAACAGGCGGGCAGTGGTTCCACCAGAATTCCCTGCCATCCCCGCTGCTCGAGAAACCACGTCTGGCTCAGGCGGGTTGGATGATTGGCCCCCACTTCGACGAAAAAGCCGGCGGTTTTGCGCTCGAAATAATTCCAGGCCAGGAGGTCCTCCCCATTTTGAGCAAACGAAGCGAGCGCGTCCATGCGGCTGACTCTAAAAACTCTCGCCAAAGCTGTCAAAGTAATTTATCCATGCCCAGGCATGAATCGGAAAAAAATTAATTTCGACCTTTGCGACTTCTGCGCGCGCTACGATAAGCAGGAGAATTTTTTCGTCAAAATCCTGCGCGAAAGATTCGACATCCAACTGACGACCTCGCCTGATTACATGCTCTATTGTTTCGGCACACAGGTCCACCGGCTTTATGCCTGCACCAAAATCTACTTTACGCCTGAGGTGGACCTGCCGGATTTTGATGAGTGCGATTACTCCATCTCCTCGCGTTACGTGGACGACCCGCGCCATTTGCGCGTACCCTACTACGTTCTTTCCCTCAAACCGGAATCGCTAGTCAAACAGCCGGGCGAGTGGGAGCAGATCCCCCGGCAGAAGACCAAGTTCTGCTGCTTCATGACGACCTACGCCAATCGCAAGACGCGCCTGCGCACCGACTTCTTCAAGAAACTCAACCGGCGCAAGAAGGTTGATTCCGCCGGGCGCGCGCTCAACAATGTCGGGTTCACCGTCCCGTTCCTGCCTCAGGCCAAACATGAATTTCTCCAGCCTTACAAATTCTACCTGGCCTTTGAAAATCAGTCCTGTCCGGGCTACGTCACGGAAAAACTTGTCGATGGCATGCGCGCCCGCTGCATTCCGATTTATTACGGCTGCCCGCGCGTGGCCGAGGAGTTCAATCCGAAAAGCTTTCTCAACCACCATGATTTTCCGAGCGAGGAGGCCTTGATCGACCGTATCATGGAGATTGACCGGAATGATGATTTGTACCTGCAATATCTCAAGGAGCCTTTCTTTGCCGGCGATAAACCGCCCGCCGCTTGCGACCCAAAGAGGATCCTGGATTTCTTCGAGGGAATTTTTTCGAGCACAGCGCACCCTGTGGCGGCGCGCAAATGCCTGCTGGGGCGTTGGATGCTGGTCAAGCGCAATTTCCCGCACTTACCGCTTCCCCAGCCGTCGATATAGCTCCAGCACGTCGCGCGCCTGCCGTTCGAGGGAAAAGGCGTGTTCGACTTTCGCGTGCATCGCGCTGGCCTGGGCCGCGTCCGGCGCCGTGGCCTGGCTCTGGCAAGCCATCGCTCGTGCCAGCGCCTCAATGTCTTCCGCCGGCACCAGCTTGCCGCAATCGCCCGGAGCGAACGCTTCCGGGATGCCATCCAGCGCGGAGGCGATGACCGGCTTGCCGCAAGCATGAGCTTCGCACACCACCAGACCCAGGGCTTCGGTGCCAATCTGCGGATGCACCAGGCAATCCATGGCATTCATCACCCGGGGCATGTCCCGCTGCTGGCCGGCCAGCCAAGCCTTTCCCGTCAAGCCCCATCGTTGTATATCCGCTTTCAGAATGTCCTCCATGTTGCCGCGGCCGATTATGAGGAAACGCGCGTGCGGCGCCTCCTGGCCGATGCGCGCGGCGGCAGCCAAAAATACGCGCTGCCCCTTGCCGCGCGGCAAATCGAATCCGCCCGCCACGGCGAAGGCGTATTCAGTGGGCTGAAGTCCCAGTTCGCGCCTCGTTTCTTTGGCGTCCGCGGGTGCGAATTTCGCCGTGTCAATCCCGCCGTAAATGACATGAATTTTGCCATGGTTGCCCCGCAACGGCGGACGCGCCCGCCGCTCGGCCTCAGGCGAGTCCGGCTCATAAACGCCCTCGCGCAGAACCTTGGCGACAAATTGCGAAACCGCGATCAAAGCATCGCACCGCCCCAGCAAAAACCGCCGGCTGGCCCAGGAAGCGGGGCTTTTGGCCAGATGGCGCGAGAGAACGAGCAGGGGCCTGGTTCCGGCCAGCCGCGCCGCGAAAATGGCCGGCCAGATATCGCGGCCATGATGGCCATGCACAATTTGAATCCGCTCGTTTCGGATCCATCGCGCGGCGCGAAGAATAAATTGAAGTTTGCCGCTGGTTGGCCCGGTATCCACGAAAGGCACCCCCGATCTCTTGACCACCGGTTCAAACTCCCGGCCAGACGGTCCAGCCAGCCAGACCTGCTGGCCCAACCGGTGCAGCCCCGCCGCCAGTTTGACGCATTGATCGTCCGTGCCGCCACCGGTCAGGAGGGAATTGAGTTGCAGCACGCGCAGCGGAGCGGGACTGGTTTCGAGCGTGCTCATGGTGGATTCCCGTCGCGGAATTTTGTCTATACCCTATTTTGCGATGCGAATATTACCACGGCAACGTCATCCGCGCGTCGCCACCGAAAAAGTGCCAAATAAATGTTGGATTTTTCCGTGGCACCGCGCTTTTTGTGCCCTGAGAGATGCTCTGCCGGGTCATCGCCGACTCTGGAGCTTGCTCAGGAGCCGCAGGATTTCCAGATAGAGCCAAACCAGGGTGATGAGGAGAGCCATGCCGGAGTACCATTCCATATACTTTGGGGAACCGGACCGGATGTATCCTTCGATGGCATCGAAATCCAGGAAGAAGTTGAAGGCGGCCACGCCGCAAACCAAAAGGCTGATGCCAATGCCCATCCACCCGTTGCTGTAAAGGAATGGAACGGAGATGCCGAACAAGTGCAGAACCATGTCAATCATATATACAACGAAGATGGCGCCAGTGGCCGCGATGACGGCCACCTTCATCCCTTGGGTGACGCGGACGATCCGGGTGGCATAGAGGAACAAAAACAACGCCAGAACGGAGAAGGTCAACAAGACGGCATTGGTCACGATGCCTTGATACCGGTGGTTGAGCATCACGGAAAAGGCGCCCAGCACAAGGCCTTCCAGGGCCGCGTAGCACGGGGCCACGAACGGCGTGGTGGCCGGTTTGAAAATTCCGATCAGGCAGAACACCAGCGCGCCCAGCAGAGGCGCAATAATAATCGGTCCCTGCAACGCGGGCGTGTACCACGAGTAGGCGGCCGCGCCCCCGCAGATCAGCAGCAGGATGCCGGTTTTATTGACTGTGCCCTCGAGATTCATGGAGGACGCCGCCGTCCCGCTGAAACTATCGGCGCGTTTGAGCAATGGATTTGAAGTTGAGTTAACCATGAAGCAAAGAATGCCACAGGTGGACTGTCGAGCCAAGGACAAACTTTATCGGTCTTCCCGTAATCGTAATCGTTTTTGTGACTATTACGATAACGATTACGAGGAGACATATTTGACTTTAGCCTTCAGCCTTCAGCCTTTAGCCTTTCTCCAAAATGGTTCGCGAAGAAAAAGAAGAGACGACCATCGACCCTTTGGCCGGCAAATTTTTGCAAAGCCTCGCCGCCAAGGGCGGCTCCGCCTATACCGAACGGAATTACAGGCAGGCCCTCGTTGAGTTTAGCGCATGGGCCGGGAAACAACAGGGCCGGGCGTCCGATTGGACTGCTCTGCGGCGGGATGATTTCCGCTACTTTTTGCGTTCTCTGGGACGGAGCAAGTTGAGCCGCGCGGCCATCCAGCTTCGGTTTTCCGCCTTGCGCTCTTTTTACCGGTTTCTCATCCGCGAAGGCGTGGTCAGCGCCTCGCCCGTCAAGAATCTTTCCCTGCCCAAACTGG
>PLIU01000200.1 GCA_003140095.1 Verrucomicrobiales bacterium
GGCGACGACGATGCGGTGGATTCGCTTCTGGGAAATTTGCAGTGCAAGATATTTTGCCAGAACAGCGGCGAGACTAACGAAAGGGCGGCAAAACTGCTTGGTGAACGCTGGATCAACGTCACCAGCACCAATGTCGGACAAAGCGCGACCAACGACATTCAGAATCAGGGCGGCAACCAGTCATCGGGCGTGACCCGCAGCGAGCAGCGGCGGTATTTCGTGGAACCGGCGCGGTTCACGACGCTCAAGCGCGGCGGGGCCGGTCACAATTTTCAGGTGCAGTCCATCGTTTACAACGGCGGCCACCAGTTCCCGACAGGAGCAGCAGGGAAGGAGGAAATGCTGCCGTATAAACTCATCACGTTTAACCAAAGGTAAAATATGGCGTCACAATCACAACGCAACGAAGACTTGACATTGTCCGACAAGATGAAAATCGTCCAATATCTGGCGATATTCCCGGCCATCACCATCATGGTTTTTATGCGCCGCAAGGTGGGCTTCAGGATGCTCAAACCCAGCAGGCTCATCGGCATGGCATTTTTTCTCTGGATCATCGGCGACATTTTCAGCATGTTGCCGTTCACCAAACCGCCCGGTTTCATCTACGACAGATTCCCTTTGCTCTTGTTGGCGGTTGGCTTTCTTGAGCGATACCGACGCTGGAAGGAGCTTTGCAACGGCGAACGCTGGCACACGATGTCCCCCGGCATTTCCTACTTTGAACTCTTGCCGCTACCCGCGATTCTCAAATCCCACCGCAGAATCTACCGCTTTGTCGACCCCGCCGCGTGTTTCATTCTCTCGATGCTTTTCGGAATCTTTTTCTCGCAGCCGCTGGCCCGCTGGTTCGCGGTTTCCTCCTTTGCCCTGTTTATTTACGAGCAAACCCTTTTCGAGAAGCAACTTGACCGCGACCTGGATATACTTGACGGCTTGGTTGCCGCCGAAGTGCAGGCCGAAACCGTGAAGCATTTTGAGGGACCGCAGCCGGACGACGAACAGCGCACGTTGGAGGACACGGCAGGCATCCCGACTGGCGTGTCATTTGACATTCACAAGCAGATCGAATTGCGTCGTAGAAAGGAGCGGGCGGAAGCGCCGGTCAATCTCACGAAGGAAACGTCACCCGTCAGGCAGTATGTGCAGGTCAATGTGATGGCAGCACCGGACAAGCTCGCGCCACCGCCCGATAACCTGGTGAAAAACGCCCCTGATAATCCGGTGTAAAGCTCATCGTCCTCCCATCTCCCACGGTGCTCATTGCGATTACCGAAGGAATGCCTTACTAGGCCCGCTAGGCTTATCGTTGACTTCTGTGGCAAGTGTTCCTACAATAACAACGTCCCCACCGAGATCCTATGGTGCGGATCATATTGGCGCTATACAAACAAAATCCAAATTACAGCAGAATGCGAATGAGCAGGATAGGGGAATATATCAAAAACAACCCGATTCACCGAGCGCTTGTGCTCGCGATTATTATGGCGCTTACGATTCTGGAATCGATGCTAATTTGTACAAGAACCATTAATTTACATCAATATGAAAATTTCTGGCAATTCATAAGAAACATGGGTTTGACTGGTTTCTTTCAATTTGTTGGCCTACCGACTTTGGTGATGGGTTCTTTTAGCGTGCCCTATAATTCTCCTACAATGAACAATAGATTCTGGCGAGCGGTAGCCTGGGGATGGTTTTTCTTCATGATGATCGTAGTGATATGGGCCTTTTGGTTCGCCGATCGGTCAAAATGTCCGGGAATGCTCTTTAATTATTCCTAGCGTTAGGCAGAGTCTCCGATAGAAGGCATGACTGACAGCGAACAAAAAGCCCCCCTGAAAACACATATCTTCAATATTCCGAGCGGCGCAACGCGCCGACAATCTCGTCGGTTTATCTGACGCAGAATCGCGAGAGCTACGAAACCTCATGTGTATTCAGTGGGATCACGGATACTCAACTTTCACGCGATAAAAACGCTCGGTGCTGCCTCCGGCGTTGGGATCGACGACCGTTCGCGTACCGCCGGAACCTTCGAATTCCAGAATGGAAACCCAATGAATCAAGTCGGTCGAATACTCGACGGTATAGTTTACACTTGTCGTGGAATTGAAGGTGAACTGGAATTGCCCGTCCCCATTCCACATTGGCGCATTAATAATCACCGGAGAATTCGCTGTTACAGAGGTAATCGCTTGCGACGCCGTCGGCGTGACTTGAACGTTTCCGGCGCCATCATGGGCGATGCTGTAAAAACCATAGGTCGCGCCGAGTTGCCCATTGAAGGTGCCACAAGAGTTGCTTGTGCCCAAAAACCAAGGTACCCACGGCCCATTATTGGTCGAGACATAAATGTCGTAACTGACAATTGCGGGGCCCGCATTCGTGCCGGACCAGCAGACGGAAAAATTAGTGCTAGTCTCCACGGCAGGCAGGCTGTCCACGGAACTCACTGGCAGGCTGTCGTCTATAGTCACAGGAGCTTCGTTGCTCAACGCAATGCCTAGTGAGGGATCAGTCGGACTGACCTGATCAGTGGCGATAATTGGATTCACATCGAATTGAATATCTGCCACATTTGTGATCAACGTGCCCGTTGGCAAGTTTGGTTGTGGCCTGACGAGATAGGAAATCTGGCCCATGCCGCGCCCCGTGCCGTCCTCAGGTGGAAGGAAACCGATATTCACGGGAGGCGGCAAACCCGTGTCCGGATCAATCGAATAAAAGTCGGCGAAGACCTGGCCGTTAGCAAGGTTTATACCCGCCTCAATCTGGACCACAAAATTAACGCCTTCGTAAGAAAACGGCAGGTTGGTCTGGAAATGCTGCGCATTAGGCGGCATTGAGAGGATTTTATCACCGAAGGCGATTCCGGTAAGTAGGAATGTGGACCAATTGAAGTTGGTGGAAAGAGGATCAGTTATCTGTACAATCTGCGCCGGGGCCGTCGCATTCGTATCGTTTTCAAAACGAATCTCGTAGCCAAACAAGCCGTTGTCTGTGAGGTAGTTTTGCATCCCGAAACCAGCGGGTCCAATGAGTTGATTTGGGTCACCAGAACTGACGAGGTAGAGAGCAAATTGTTGCACATAATCCCACGGCGCTGCAAGATCCGAAAGTATATCCGTGCCGAGTTCGGCGAAATTATCACGGTTTTCTTCGTAAAAAAGGCGCAAATCCTGAGCCCCAGCTTGTGTATTCCTTACCCCGGACGGAAACTGGACTGCCGCATAGTACCCCGCATACGCCCAATACGGAACGTAAAGATAGGCACCCGCGCCACCAGTGAAGGGCACCGAAATGAGCGGAACGGGAGCTGCAACCGCCAGCGCTCCTGCACCCCCAATTATTTGAAAGCCTCCGTAACCCAGTTGTCCTGCCCCAGTAAATAATCTACTTGTATCATTCCAACTTATTGTTCCAGTGGGGTCTATAAAAGTAAGCGGATTATTGGCCGCATATACATAAAAGTTTGGGCCTCCCTGATAATGAGTCGGATCGTTACCGATGAATCTGCCCATATCAGAAGCATAATATCTGGCCCTCATGAATTGTAATCCGTTTGCGTCCGTCATCACGCCGAATCGACCGACATACTGGAATGGATTTGCTATTGTTTCTTGTGTGGCAAGTAATATTCCAAAAGCGTCGTAATCATAAGAGTTTACAACATTTCCAGCACTGTCAGTAACCTGACGAGTATGTCCGCAGGCATCATACCCATAATATGCCGCATTTCCACTTGCGTCGATCCTTGACACCAAACCAAGAGCGTCGTCAAACCGCGCAACGAGTATTCCATTATCTTGGTATTCGGCTGCGACATCCCCCATGCCGCCAGGATCAATGAGGTAACTATTAGTGATTTCGTTCTCTATCACTGCCGTACGGTTCCCAAATGCGTCATACGTGAACCTCCAAACACCGTTCGTCGGAGTAGTTGCGCTAACGAGTCGATTTTCCACGTCATAAGCGTAGGTGGTTGTACCAGAAGGATCAGTGCGACCTGTCAGATTTCCATCAGCATCATATGTAAATGTTTTTGCTCCCACTTGCGTATATTCATTGACAACATTGACAAAATAACGGTCGCTCGCTGTTGTCTCGTTTACTATTATTCGATTGCCCACCGAGTCATAAGTATAAGTGGCACCGCCGCCCAATGAATATGTTACGCCGGTCAACTGGTTAAGATCGTCATAAGCATAAGATGTGATGCCAGAGTCAGTCGCCATGGCTGTTCGATTACCTTTGGCATCGTACATATAGTTGAAAAAGGATTCAACTGTTCCGTCAGTGGCGGCATTCGTAATCGTCGAAATGTGACCGCATTTATCATAAGTGTACGTAGTGTAAGTTCCGTTGCCTTTCATTTCACGGCTTAAACGGCTTGCGATATCGTATGAATATTGGACTAACATACCATTCACGTTATTGCTGAGGCCCGCCAGACGTCCCACCGCATCGTACGAATAGTACAGCGTATAACCGTCGGAACCAACGCGCTCGCTACGCTGCCCTGCATTGTTGTAGGTAAACCCAAAACCATTGCCAGTAGGGTAGGCAATATTCGTCAAAAAGCCGCGGGAATCATAAGAAACCGCTGTTGTACCTTGCGCGCTATCCAAAGCATTGGTAAGTAATCCGCGCGTGTCGTAGCTATAAACGATCACGCGTCCATCTGAGTAGGACTTTTGCGTAATTTGCCCTTGATTATTACGCGCAACGCTGACAGTTTGCCCACGCCGATTTGTCCATGAAACGGCATTTCCCGTGGAATCATGACTCCAGCTTTCTACAGTATTGTCGGCATAATTGATTGAAAGCAGGTTTCCATTTGCGTCGTTTGAGAACGTGGTTGAATTGTTTCTGGAATCGGTGAGCAACGATAATGTATTGAATGGTTCTTGAGACGAGAAGTCGGTTAGATTACCTAGTGTGTCGGTCAATTGCGTGACGTTTCCAAATCCGTCGTAATCGTAGGTTGTTGACCGCCCTGAAGGATCAGTAATGGCCGTAATATTGAAGTTAGGATCAACTGCGACATAGGTGCTGTTTATTAGAGGATTTTGGACTCTCACCGGAATTCCATTCTGGTTCAGATACATTGTTGCTGTATTGGTGAATGCATCGGTCACCATAATCGATCCCACGGTGTCGTATGAGTAGGTTTGGCTCTCCGTGTCATTGTCTAAGCTGGTGCCGGCGAGGCGTCCCTGATTGTCGTAATTGAAATATCGGTGCGATCCATTCGGGAAAGTGATGCTGGCCAAAGTGTTGCTCAAGCCGACGTTTGTCGAGACCGTTTGTAGATCGGTGTAAGTATAGCTGATGGTCGAGCCTCCTGAATAAGTAGCAGAAACCAAATGTTGTCCGGAGGTATCATACGAAAAGACCGTTTGCTGTCCGGCTGGATCAGTGACGCTGGCGATGCAATGTCCGGCGTTATAGGCGATAGTCAATTGTTGGCCACACGAATGGGTGAGTGTAGTAAGATTGCTTCCAGTATAGCCACAGGTAATAGTATTTCCGTTTGGATCACTTACATAGTCAAGCATACCGTCAGCGCCGAACGTGCTGACAAGCCCGTCCGCCTCTTGTAAAGTGAATACTTCATTTTCTAAAGCTGCAAGGGTTCCGTAGTCTCCTGGGCTGCTAAAATAGCCACCACGCGTGTCAGGCAGAAATGTTCGCACTGAGCCCGCCGGACCGGTGACACTTACTGAGCCGTCTGGGGCCGTGGTCAAAAAAAAATCCCAATTATGCGACCAACCGCGTCCAAAGGCACCTAATTGATACCTGCCGTTGATGTTCACGGGAAATACGCGTTGGAAGGAGAGTAGTATTCCGGGTGTGGCAACACTCGAATCCGTTGCCGAACTCAGAAACTGGATAGGGTTAGACGCATCAGCCCGCCTCAATTCAAAGGACAAAAGCTTACCAATATCAGTTACATTCAGCCCGAGTGTACCGAAATATGCTGAGTCTTGATTGAGCTTTGTAATGAAACTGCCCCAAGTGGATCCCATTTCGTTCGTAAAGTTTTGCCAAATTGTGGGCCACGCATCCGCGCTAATGTTGGACGGCTGAATGATGGACTGGACGGGAGTCCAATCGATTGGTGAAGTATTAGTTTCAGTCAGAAGGCCCAAATTCATTGTGACGGTATTCACTGAGAAATCCCACGGTTGCTGCAGGCCCCCGTATGCGATAGCAACAATGTTGGATTCTCCCGGTTCGAGGACGCCCGGCGTCTGTCCACTGGCGAGGAATTGGACAACAGGTCCCCAGCCAGGGGGCTGGGCCGAGGTCCAGAAGGCAGCAACCTGCTGTTGAGGCGTGAGGTCGGCTACAAACGCCATTATGGGAGGTTGTGTTCCCTGGCTGCCAGTGACGACCAGCAGCGGGGCGGGAATGGCGGCCGTGCCGGTGTTGGCATACTGAACGTAAATAGTCGCGTTAATGTGGCGACCAAGGAATCCCGGTAGAATCAAATTCGCAATCAGATTGCCTTGTCCGCCGCCTGTGAACTGAAAGGCGTTGGTCAATTCCGAAGTCGTTCCGTCCGCTTGGGTGACAAGAACGGAATACTCTCCAGTCGGTACAGAATTGCTGGCGAAAGTCGCAGTAAGTTGGGTAAAGGAATTATCGGAAATGCTCGCCGCAGAATATACAGTGCCGTTGGAGGAAACAAGCGAAACGGTGGTCGAAGGGAGAAAACCCGCGCCGGTCAGGGTTATCGTGGCATTAGCGCCATTTCCAAGGTGACCTGGAAATGTGGAACCGATAATGACCTCGGAGCTTGTTGCTGAGACGGTGTATGCGCCGGGAGTGGAAATCAGATTGCCATAAACCAGAATATAATAGGTTCCAACAACGGCGCTGGGAATCAGGATTTGCTGGCTGGGGGAGTTTGGGTTTATGGATTCAAAGTCGAAAACTCCGCGAGTCGGCGGACTGCCCAGTTTCGCGTAAAGTTCGGTTACGTTGTTTGCGCCGGAATTATTCAGTACTATTTCCAGCGGGCCGCTGTTTGTGACCGTGACAGCAAAGAGTTCCGCCTGGCCGTTGGCGACAAACTGTCCGGTGAACGTCGCGCCCAAGGCCAGATTCGTCTCCACCGTCTGCACGAGTTCGAAGGCGTATGCGATGTCATATTGGTTTTCAATGCCGGACGCGGTGACGCTGTAGGTGCCGGAGGCTGGCAGCGTGATCAAATCCGAACTTGTGGTCAAATTAGTGAACCCGAACCAGTTAGTTGGGCCGGTCAGGTTGAATTCGACCCCCGGTGCCGAAACATTTAGCAAGTCAAAACGAATCTGCTGATTTGCCACGGCCGCGAAATTCCACTGGTCTACACTGTAAGGCGTCGAAATCTGACCGTTGGCCTGCTGGTTCAAGACGAGCGACCGGATGTTTGGGGTGACATCCCATACGGTGATCTGGTAATTTCCGGTGCTGTCCGCGTGAGTAGCTGGCGCGCGCACTTCCACACTGTAGGTGCCGTCAACGGGCAAAGTGATGCCGTTCAGCAACGCCAGTTGTCCGGCGACGTTGTTGCTGGTTTCTGCCAACAGGTTTGTCGAAGGATCAAATAGTTGGACAAAGGCGTAGTCAAGTTGTGGAGGGAGAACATTCGCGCTGCCAGTGTCCACCACTACAGCTACCTGATGCCCTCCTCGGCCAAAAAACGTCCAGTCCGCCAAGGCTCCGGCATTGGTGAACGCGCCCGAAATTGTGCTTGCTGGCGGAATAGGGCCGCCGTTGTTGGGCGCTTGCACGACGGTACCGCCTGTTATCGTTCCGCCCACAGCGGCCAGCCGGGCGTAAAGATGGATGCCATTGAGGTTCAGGGAAGCCCCAGAGGCGACACTGAGCGAATTGACATAAATACATTCCGGAAGTCCACCGGGATTGTTACCAGACAGGTTTACCAGCGTCACTTGTGCGCCTGATGCAAACGCAATCCCGCCGTAGGCGAAATTATTGACATATCCGCTGGCGATGTTGCCCACGTCTGCGCTCATCGCCTCAAGCTGGTGCGAACCCGACCCAAAGGACACGGTGCCCTCAGGATTAAATTCCGCTGAACTGGTGGGGCTTCCCAAAACGCTTCCACCGACGGCAATAGTGCCGCCGGGCTGGCTCGTTAGGATTTGTGGTCCATTGAAATTCAGGTCCCCACCCCAATCGAGGGTTGCACCCGTTACGGCATTGAGATTTCCAACATTTGTGATTGATGGAGCTTGGAAATAGATTGTTCCGCCGCTGGTGTTTGCAAAGGCTGTTCCTTGGTTAATAACCGAGGTGTTCTGTACGTCAAAACCTGTCCCCCCCGTTCCGATCCTACCGCTTTGTCCCTCGATGGTTACGCTCGGTGCAAACGTCATCACTGTATCCGCCGTGGATGAAAACAGGCCGTTGGGGTAACTCGCCGAAATGGAATTATTGCCAAACTCAACGGTTGCATTGCCGCCCAAGGTCTGCGTTCCTGAAAAGCTTATTTGTCCCCATGCACCGTTGGTAGGATTGCCTACCAACGCCGTGCCATTCAAGGTCAGCCCGTTGAGGGTGGTGACCAAGGCTCCGTTGTAGGTATTGCCCACGTCCAGAATTCCGTTAACTGTCACCCCGTTCAGAACAGCGCTTTGGCTCTCAACGACGAGAACCGCTCCATTAGAGCCAGTTACTATCCCGCCATTGATCGTGCCGTTATCCAATGTCCAAGAGCCACCATAATGGTTGAGATTCAGGGTGCTGTTGCTGTTGTTGAGTATGCCGGTCTGATACACCGTCGCCCCGCTGGCGTTGAACGCTCCCAAATTGGCCACGGTGAATGTCCCGCCCAGCAACGCGGCGCTGTTGGTCACGTTGAACGTCCCGCTGTTGGTCAAACTGGCAAAGACA
>PLIU01000091.1 GCA_003140095.1 Verrucomicrobiales bacterium
TTCTTCTACAACTACGGCGTCAACACCATCATCCTGCGCAGTCGCCTGCGCAGAGACGGTTACAACCCCCGCACCGATGAGGTGTTCGACGCACAACAGGCCATCCGCCTGGTACGGGCCCACGCCAAAGACTGGAACATCGACCCCCACAAGATCGGCATCATGGGCTTTTCCGCCGGTGGACATCTCTCCGCGGCTGCCAGCACCCGGTTTGAGAAGCGCACTTATGAGCCGGTGGACGAGGCGGACCAGTCCAGTTGCCGGCCAGATTTTGCCATGCTTATTTATCCGGCCTATTTGATTCGCCAGCTAGGGCCGGACCTGGCGCCGGAATTGACCATTACCTCCAATACACCGCCCACGTTTCTGGTCCAGACCGAAGATGACCAAATTCACATGGAGAACAGTCTATTCTACTATCTGGCGCTCAAGCAAGCTAAAGTTCCAGCGGAGTTGCATCTGTTCGCCGAGGGCGGGCATGGGTATGGATTACGCAAGTCGGACAAAGCCGTGACTTTGTGGCCCAAACGGGCCGAGGAATGGATGCGCGGGCTGGGTGTTTTGGACGGCAAAAAACCGTAATCGACCATCGCTTTTCTCTTTTGGCTCGAAGTGAAGGTAGTTGCGGGTATAACGCCGCCTCAACGCCAACGGGTCAGCGTTGTATTCTTGACTCAGTTTTGAGGTCGGCGGCAACCTCGTCCGCGTTGGCCGGCGTCGCCAGGAGATAAAACCGCTCGAAAATCGTTTCCGGCATCCCCGCTATTCTTTTCCCAACGCGAGCATCGACTCCGGGCCGCGGCACGACCACGGCCCTGATCCGCCCCTCCTTGAGCGCGCCGAGCCAATTGGTCGTCCCATCACCGTCAAACACATAAAAAAGCGGCCTGGCCGCTTGCCCGCCTGGAAAAAGAGTTTCGAAACCGGCCGGCACGCCCGCGTAAGAAATGACGGCCATCGCGTCTTGGTTTTGCGCCAGCGCCTGTTTGAACACCGAAATATCTTGGTTCGCCCCTTCAAGCCGGACAGCTTTTAGGTCCAGTTTTACGTGCCCGTGGCGCAACGACGGTATGAAACCGTCTTCGTAGCTTCCCTCCGTGGCCGCGTCCATCATGCGCCTTTGGGGAAAGAGCAACACGACCTTCCCATCCTGGCCGGCCACGTCTCCCAACAAGCAATTGGCCAAGCCATAGCTGACAGCCATCTCATAGCGGCTTGGCGCTTTGGCCTGCGAGGGAAAGACATTCTCCCGGACCTGCAGGATGATGACAACGATCAACCCCAAGCCGCCCAGCCCCATCATGGCCTGTCCTAAAACCCGCCAACGGCGGCTCGTCCAGCCACCCGCGCCGGCCATGGCCAGCGCCAGGAGCAAAATAAATGTCATGGGCTATTGCGCCGCCTGATACAGCGTGTTCGGGTCAAAAATATTCGTCGGCGCACTCTTGCGCAGTTCGACATGGCCATCAAGGAACACAAGATTGGCCCGGCCGATTTTGGGTTTCTGGCCCGCTACGCCACCCTCAACGACGGTGGTTGAATGGACGCTGTGTTCGTTGCCGCCCAGATGGCGGTAGCACACATTGCCTCCATACGGGTCGGTATCCGAATAGAGACAAGCGTCGTACCCATCGGTCTCGCCGAACATGACCGTCCAAGAGGGGTGCGGGATATTCCGCATCGACATGAGTATCGCACCATCGAGGGCGTTAACATAGTCGTTCTGGGCATAAGTCAGGAACCCCGAGAAGCCGCCGTCGGGACTGGCCGGGCATACAAAAACCAGGTTGGTTTGGTCGATCGTCTGGAACTTCCTGCCCACGTAGGGTTCAAGGGTCATATACCAGATGCTGGTGATCGGATAGTCACCGTCCATGTCGGGCGGCCAGCCGATCGGCAGCGCCTTCTGATCATCCTCGTAATTCATAGTCGCAATAATCAATTGGCGCAGATTGTTATTGCAGGAAGTGGCCTTGGCTTGATCCTTCGCCAGCGCCAGGGCTGGCAGCAACAAGCTCGCCAGGATGGCGATGATGGCAATCACCACCAGCAATTCAATTAGCGTAAAACCGCCGCAACAAGCTGGACGTGGAGATGTTCTCGATGCATCAGTCATCTGATGGTTTAGACCATTAGAAGTCGTGCTGCGATTTTTGGTATCTTGCATACTCGCGCGGTGGCAACCGCAGACATGATCCTAAAGCACGCCCGTTGCCCAAGTCAACCAAAAACGCCTCCTCCAAGACATGATTACAGCCCTGCTGTGATTCTGCCTGTCAAAAGAAGAAAATCAGCGAGAATCGGGTCCGATTCGCGGCCCTTGACGTTGACCCGCTCCTTGTAGTGTACACACTTCAATATGAATATTGGTTCTTGATCAACGGCAGTGAGCCTGACCAATCTAACCGGTGAGCGACTCCCGAAAACAGGGACAGTTCGCATGATGCCTACCGACTTTGCACAGCAGCCACTGATTTCCCGGCGGGGCTTTCTGAGCCGAGGCGCGCTCGCGGCGGCAGCGGCTGCAACGTCGCCGCTGGTCAGCCTCACGGCTGCCGGGCAGACGGCAGGAGTAACCTCGAAGCCAATCGATGAGTCCTCTCTGATTTTTCTCCGGGGACTGGCCGCCGCGACCATCGAGTCGGCGCGGGTCCGGCCTGGGAAGGGGCGAGGCGGATCGGAGCCCAATGCCACCGGGATCACGTTGATCACCCCTGGCGGCAACTACCCCGCTCTGTGGACGCGCGACTTCGCCATGTCGCTGGATTGCGGGCTGATCGGAGCCACGGAGATTCTGCCGCAACTGCGCTTGATCGCCCGGTGCCAGAACGGCGAGAAAGAACGGCGGTTGTCCAGCGGCGGGATCATTCCGCCGTTCGCCATCGTGGATCACGTCAATTTGGCCGGCGGCGCGGTATTTTATCCGGGCACGTATTCCTCCGGCGAAGACCAAGGTGCGCCGCCCTGGGGACCGTTGCCACCGATGGACGACCACTTCTATTTTATCCATATCGCCTACGCGCTGTGGCGTGACACTGGCGACGCCAGATTCCTCGACGAGTCGATTAGCGAGCGCAGCCTTTTCGACCGCCTGGAGCGAGCCTTTCACTCTCCGGCTTGCGATCCGAACACCGGCGCGGCGGTGACCAACAAAGAACGTCGCGCCGTAGGCTTCGGTTTCCAAGATTCAGTCTATTTGCTGGGGGCGATGTCGTTCACGACCTTGTTGCGGTATCGTGCGGCGCGGCAATTGGCCGAGATGTGCCAGGCGCGGGGGAAGGCCCCAGCCGCCGCGGAGTACACCCAAACCGCGCAGAACATCGCCGCCAATCTCGTGCCGGTTTTCGGCGACCCCGCCCAGCGGGACGGCTGGCTGCTGGCGGCCACCGAGGCGGGCAAGCAGCCGGATGTGTGGGCGACCTTGTTCGGCCTGCACCTGGGCGTGCTGCCCGCCGAGGCCGCTGAGCGGGCCAGAAACACAGTCGCGGCCGCAGTCCGCGCGCCGGGCCACACCATCGAATACCAAGGCGCGGTTCGCCATGTGCCCTCCGACCTTTACTTCCGTCCGAACCAGTGTTGGGAAGCGGGCGGTAGCGGTGTGAACACCTATCAGAGCGGGGCCTTTTGGCACACTCCGACAGGCTGGTTGATCGAGGCCCTGCAAGCCGTGGACTCGGCGCTGGCCAGGCAAGTATGCGATCGCTTCATCCGCCACCTGCGCCAAGGAGATTTCCGCAAAGGTGAAGGACAAAACGCGCCCTGGGAGTGTTTCGGTCTCGATATGGCTGGCGCCCAAAACCCCGTCTATATGGCTTCCGTCACCTTGCCCCTGGCGGTCTTGCAGGGTATCTTCGCCAAATCTTAGCCGAACCAATCGGTCCGAATTTGTGTTCACGCGCCAGATTTGTCAAACATAAATCCCACGTCCACCGGCGTCTCGGTTCGCTTGCCGCCGGCCGCATGCAGCGCGATCGCCTTGCCGCCGGGCAGCGCCTGAATCGAAACCACCCGGTCAAATCCCGCCGGAATGCCGGCGACGCCCATAATATAGTTGACCACCAAGGGCCGGCGCGCATCCAGGCGCAGGCAGGTGGGAAAGCCCCTGGCCGAAATCGGGTTCCGGCGGGCTGATTCAGCCAGCCCGAGGTGAAAAAAGGAAGTGACCTCCTCCAAACCCATCACATTGACATGACGGCCACTCCAGGGCGGATAATGCCTTCCGCCATTCGAAATCCAGATCACCGTCTCGCGCAGCACACGCGGGTCTTTCAGGGCGAACCAGACGAACCGCTGTTGGGGAAAGGCCACCGCCGTCCAAGCCAATGGAACCGTGTCATCGCTGACCGCCATCACCAAATCCTCGTAGCCGCGGCGCGCCGGGTAACGGCTTAAATCCGCCTTTTCTCCGTTTGACATCGGGACCGCCTTGAGGGAATCGAATTCCGCCCCCGGTTTCAGGCAGGAATATCCGCCTTGCTCCGCGGACTCGAATGGCTGCGGCAGCACTTGCCCATGCACAAAACGGCTCGTGGAAAGCCATCCGCTGCCCGGCTCGTCGGGGAATTTGAGCATCGCGTGGTGCCCCAAGTTCATGGGACCGCGCATTTCTGAAACCAGATGCCGGCAATAAAGGGTGTTGTGTCCTTCGATCAAAAAAATCTTCTTGTCAACTCGGCCGGGCCGAACTGTCAACTGCAGGCTTAAGTGCAAGCCCGTCCGGTCAGCGCGTTTTTCCAAAGACTCCAGGTGCCAGGGGGCGTTGGCTGTTTCGCCATGGACAGGTTGCTGCTCACCTCGGAACGGTTTGGCATTGCCCCCGAAGGGCAGGCAAAAGAAATCTCCGCGCAGGACTTGAAGGATAGTCGGCATCGCAGGATCAACTTTTTCTTCCGCCCAAGGCGCCACCGCATACGGCCTGATCTTGCGGCCCCGCCGTTCAAATGTGACCGGCCCCAGGTGGCCGCCCTTCTCCGTCACGAACGCTTCCACTTCGCTGGAGGCCAGCCGCCAGGAGGACTGGCCGAAGACTATTTGTTTTACAATTGGATTTTTCGACTTGGTTTTCATGGCTGCGGTTAGCGCCACCATTCCGGCAGGCAGGTTTCAGGACAATCCGGTCACCTTCCAACCGCCGCGGTATTGCCGGCGAAGATATTGGTTGGCATCCCCCACGTTATCGAACTTAAGGTCCAGCGCGTTCCATTGGAGAGTGGTTTGCGGGAACCGGCAGGCCACGCTGCCCAGCAGCACGGATTCGGTCAGGGGCCCGGCGTAATCGAAACCGGCCGACGTCTTGCCCTTGCCGAGGCAGGCCTCCACAAATTGACGCCAGTGGTCCTGCTCTTGGACATCGGGGCGGTGATAGCTGGCAAAGTCCTTGTCCGGGTAAAGCTGAGCGTAGGCGATGTGTGGCAGGAGCAGTGCGCCTTTGGTGCCGACGAAAATCGATCCCTGATCGGGTAATTTGTCCCCTTCCAGCAGCGCCTGCACCTCCATCGGCGGCCGCTCGTCCCCGTCGTACCAGGTCACGTTGATCGTCTGCTCGGCGGTATAAGCGGTGCCGGGAAAGACGTAGCGTACAATGGCGTTGATGGCCCAGTTCCACGCATTGGGCGAGGGACCATCGGAACGGACGGACACGGGCGCGGTCAATTGCAGCGCATTGAAGACCGGATCGAAAATGTGGCAACCCATGTCGCCAAAAGTGCCCGTGCCGAAGTCCAGGCGTTTGCGCCAGTTGCCCGGATGGTAATAACTGTTGCCCAGAAATGGCCGCTCGGCGGCGATGCCTACCCATTTATCCCAGTTGAGATGGGCGGGCACTGGGTCGGCGCGGTCGGGGCGCGGGCTGGGGTCGCCCCACTTTTTATCACTCCAAGAGTGGACTTCCTTCACCTTGCCGATGGCGCCCAACTGTATGATGCGCGCGGCCTGCAGGTACTGGCCGCTGGAATGAATCTGGATGCCCATTTGCGTCACCGATCTCCCAGACCGGTGGGCAAACTCCGTCAGCCGCCGCGTCTCATAAATGTCGTGCGTGAGCGGCTTCTGGCAATAGACATGTTTGCCCAATTGCAGGGCCGACATGGCGATGGCCGCATGCATGTGATCGGGCACGGTGACGTTGACCGAGTCAATGGATTTTTCCTTGTCCAGCAGTTCGCGCCAATCCTGATAAATCTTCACGTCCGGGAATTTGGCCTTGAGCGTCGCGGCGTGATCGAGGTCCACGTCAGCGGCGGCCACCAGCTTGAGCGCGGGGTTGCTGGTCAGGCTCTCAATGTCGCCAGCCGCCATGCCCGTGGTGCCGAAGCTGGCGTGGAGCAACGTTTCATTCGGGGAAGCCGCGCGCAGAGAGCGACTCAGAGCCGGCGCGGCCCACACTCCGGCGGCGGCGAGCGCGGCGCGACGGAGGAATTTTCGGCGGGTGAATGAAGTTGGCATGGCTGGGGTTACTCGAGGCGCTTGATCGAAAGATTGCGGAACATGACCGGATCGTCGTGCCCTGCCAAACCGAAGTGGCCGCTCGTTCGATCCTTGCCGGGATGCGCGCCGTTGTGCATGAATTCCGTCACTGTGCTCAGGTCGCAATCCAGGATGACAGTTCCATTGAGTTCAACTTTGATTTTCGGGCCGATGACGGTGACTTCCTCGTAATTCCATGCGCCGATGGGGCGTTGATAGCCGCGCGCGGCGGCCACCATGCCATAAGCCGAGCCGTGGGCCTGGCGCGGGTCAATTTTGTCGCCGGTGGCCTTTTCGTAATTGTCGTCCAGCACCTGCACTTCGCACATGCCGACGTATGCGGTGTCGCCGGAGCCGGGATACCGGATGGCCAAGCCGTTGTTGCCGCCAGGGGGAAGCTTGAATTCGAGCCGCACCACGAAGTTAGTGTATTCAGCCTTCGTGTAAGGAGTGCCTCCTTTGCCCCTTTGCCAGACAATGGCGCCATCGACGACTTTCATGCAATCAACCTCCCCTGCCCAACCATCGAAATCCTTGCCGTTGAAAATCGGCTCGAAACCCGCCGGATCTGTTCCGCGCAGCAGTTTATTGGCCTCATCTGTTGGAATCTCGCGGACAGCCAGATTGCGCCAGCGGATTTCGCCGCCGTGGGTCTGGAGTTGAATCGGCCCGACAGGTGGGATGGGCAGCTTGCGGTTGAAATAATTCTCCAGAATGGCGTTGTCCACGACCAGTTTGTCATTGAACAAAACAGTCGTGCGGCTGCCCAGTTGACGGACGCGGAAATGATTCCATTCGCCGAAGGGTTTGTCCGCCAGCACGAGCGGATCCTTGCCGGGCGCGCCGGGAGAATTGTTCCACAAGCCACCGGAACCCTTATCGGCGCCGAGGGAGAACTTGGCCTTTTCGGTATAGTCCCAAATTTGCACCTGCGGGCAGCCTTTGAGATAAATGCCGCTATCGGCCAAAGGCACGGTTTTGTAATCCACCACCAATTCGATGTCACCGTAATTCTTTTCGGTAGTCGCGTAAAGACCGCTGCCGTCGTTGACCAGCTCGCCGTTTTCCGCACGCCAATGTTGGCGTATGTCTTCGAGGCTGGCGTCGTGCTTCTTTTGAAACTCCTCGGGTGGCAGAGCCATCCATTGGCGCGGGTCTTCGGTCGAGGCCCCCCACCAGCCATTGAGAGTCTGGCCATCAAAGAGCGCGGAAAAGCCCGGTTCCATCCCGTCGGCAGGCGTGGCCCAAGCGGCCGAGATCAAAAGGCAACTGAGCAATTGAACTTTGGAGGTCTTCAGAGCGTGTCTTAGGATAAGGCGTTCTTCAATTTGGAAATGCATCAGATTCATAATCCTTATTCGATTCGGCTGCCATTCAAAACTTTCTGATTCACAGGCAGAAATGATGAGTGCTCAAATGCCCGCAGGCAAGTCATATTTCGATGCGCGGTTCGACGAAATCATCCGCCGAAGCATCGGCGAGGGGGAGCCGCTCTTAATTTGTTCCGACTCCGTCTAGCCGCAAATCGATTTCGTGGAACTGAGTTTGACCAGTTTGACCGGGTTTGACTGGGGTCCGACTGCGTTTGACCGTTCTGCATCCAGCCGTCCTCTTCCTTCTTCCATAATCATAATCCCCATCGAACAAGTGTACTTTCCCTGAAGTAGTGGTCATTCTTTTTTTGCCATGTCCGCGTATTGCGGTGTTTTGAGCACTGAAATCGAAATCTTGAACCTTGACGTTTGAACTTTTTGACATCATGCAGGTTTGATTTGGTTTGATTTGGTTTGATTTGCCTGACCGAGTGCAATTTAGACCACAGCACTAACATAAGCATCTCGCTTAGGATGGTATTGTTTTTGCTTAAAGCTGAGTCGGACAGGTTTGACTGGATTTGACCAGGTTTGACTGGGCTTGATCCGGTTTGATTGGGTTTTGACCGGGTTTGACAAAGTCTGACTGCGCCGCCGTGAAATGGCCTCGCCGCGCCTTCCTTCATCCTTTTCCTGCTCCCGACCCTCCCCGCAGGTTTGATTTGGTTTGATTCGGTTTGATTGACCGGGTCGTTCGGGCCTGTTGCGCGTGAAAATCACGCAATCGCAATGCCGTCGCGACTCTGGTTAAGCCGTGTGTGTTGATGAACCGACTTCGGCAACCCATCTCCACTCCTATCCACTCACCCTCAGCCCAATCACCAGGAGCCGCTTCTGCAGGCACCGTTGGTCAGACCGGATTCCCGACTGCAAATTTCAAAGAACAAGGCGCGTGAGCGCCGCACACTGGCACACTACCATGCCATGCCCGGAATTGCAAAATGCTTGCCTGGACCCAAATCCAGCTCCGTTGTTAGGAACAAGGCTTCATCCTGAGGTTATTTATTCTGCGCATTTGAGGACTGCGTCGTGGTCATATCATTCGTGGACCCTTCTGGCCCGGTGCCAAGCGAGATTCTTTTGGCGTTTCCGGCGCACTTTTTGGATGGCGCATTAGGGGCGCTTCCACTAACGTCTTAAAAAATGAAGGTTTTCGTCATGGACTAAGTCCCGAATAATACCACCTATGCAATACGTCGCCATCGCCACTTTTCCACGGGACAGAAAAGTCACACAGGAAGTCGTTTCACGTCGCCGGAGCTACGTTTACCCTGCCGATTTCAAAAACACGAAGAGTTTTTTGGATGTGCAGGGAGGCCGCGCCGTGATTCATTTCGAGACGGACACGGCTGAGTCAATCCAGCGGTACACCGCGGACTGGCCAGAACTGGTTTTCGATATTTTCCCAGTCGTCCCTGCGGAGAAGGGCTGGGAGTTTTACCTCGAATCAAAGCCATAGACAGGCCACAGCGGCAACTCTCAACGCCCTAAGGGCAGCCCCAGAACTGCCGGCCAGCGTGCTGGCCGGTCTTGGCGCGGCGCGGCACCATGCCGCTGGCGCAGCGAGGGCATTTTGGCCGCGCTGGATTCTGGTTAAAATGGAACGTCGTCTTCTTCCGGCGCGGACGCTTCTCCGCCTTCGGGCGATTCCGGCGGTTTGGCGGCGGGCGCGGGACGGCGCGGCGCTTCGGTGGGCGCGGAACCGCCCTCCGTCGCACCCTGAGGACTGCCGAGGAATTGCACGGTATCCGCGACGACGCCCAGACGACTGCGCTTCTGGCCGGTTTGTTTATCGTCCCATTGATCCAAGCGAAGACGACCATCAATAAGAATGGAACGGCCTTTGCGCATGTATTGGGCGACGTTTTCAGCCGTCCGCCCAAAAACATCCACGTCAACAAAAGTCACTTCTTCTTTTTTTTCACCGGCCTCGGTTGTCCAGTTGCGATTGACGGCAAGGCCGATTTTGGCGATTGCCATGCCCTTTGCCGTGTAGCGCAACTCTGGGTCGCGGGTCAAATTGCCGACCAGAATGACTTTGTTAAAGCTGGCCATGGGACGGACGGGTTTAGGCGGCCACCGGCTTGGGGGCCGGCGCCAGCGTGAACAAAACGCGGAAAATCTCCTCGTTGTTGGTGAAGCGATGGCGCAGTTGGGCGATCAACTCCGGCGCGCCTTCGAAAACGAAATTGACGTAGTAGCCCGAGCTGTACTTGCGATCCGCCACGCGTGCAAAAGCTTTCTTCTCCATTTTCTGCACGGTCTCAACCTTGCCGCCGGCGGAGGTGATTTCGGCGGAGATTTTGTCGATCGTGTCTTTGATCGCATCCTCTTTGCCGACGGTGTTCAATATAAACAATCCTTCGTAACGTTTCACTGTTTTCCTTTTTCTGCCGGAGCCGTCACGGCTCCGTTAAATTCGTTCATCGCTTTCTCGATTCCGTCCGCCAGCCAGCATTCCACCTGCCGGACGGCGCGGTCCAAAACTTCTTCCATCGTTTTTCGCTCATCAGCCTCGAAATGGCCCAGGACATAATCCGTTATCTCCCTTTGCTCCTGAGACCGCCGGCCGATGCCCAGGCGCAAACGCGGATACGCGCGCGTGCCCAATTGCGACTCGATCGACTCCAGCCCGTGGTGTCCGCCGCTGCTGCCTTCGGGCCGCATGCGCAATTGCCCCAGCGGCAAATCCGCGTCATCCACCACGATCAAGATGCGCTCGGCGGGCAGTTGATAAAACCGCCCCACAGCCCCGACCGCCTCGCCGCTGGTGTTCATGAACGTCCGCGGCTGGCATAAAATCACCTTGCGCCCATCCTGGTTCACCCTGGCCAGCCGGGCCTGGAATTTCTTTTCCACAGCCCACGCCGCGCGCCAGCGCGACGCCAGGCGATCCACCAACATAAACCCGACATTGTGCCGGGTGCCGGCGTATTCGGGACCAGGATTGCCCAGTCCCGCAATGAGATGCAAATTCTCCAACGATTATTTCTTCGCCTTTTTGTCGGCGGCTTTTTCGGCGGGAGCAGTCGGTTTGCCAGCGGGGGCCGCAGCGCCCTTGGCAGCAGGAGCGGCTGCACCTTTGGCCGGGGGGGCCGCGGCGCCTTTGGCAGCGGGCGCCGCCGCCGTCTTCTCGGCCCCCTTCGCTGGCGCCTTTTCGCCGGGCTTGGCTTCGCCCTCGGTCCCGTCTTCCTTCTTCTCTTTCAACATTTCGACTTCCCCGGCCGGAGTCGTCGCCGATTCCAGCGCGGCGGCCTCCTGCTCCTCGCTCACCGGCGCGGCCACGGAGAGGACAGGAATATCTTTGTCCCCCATAATCTCGACTCCCGCCGGCGCCTTCATCTCGCCAATATGAATGGCGTGGCCGATTTCAAGATGGCTGACATCGGCGTAAAGGACTTCCGGCAAATCCTTGGGCAACGCGCGCACTTTCAACTTGAACAAGACGTGCTCGAGCGTGCCGCCACCCACCTTGACACCGGCGGCTTCCCCGACCGCTTCCACGGGCACCTGGACGACAACTTTTTCGTCCTCGGCCACCTCATGCAAATCGATGTGCAGCACCTGGCGGGTCAAGACGTGGTGCTGGATTTCCTGCACCAGCGCCAGGCGTTTGGGCTTGGGATCGCCATCGACCGAAAGATCCAGCAGCACAATCTCCGAGGCGGCGTGGTGCAAGACATTTTTGATGTCGTTGAGTTTGATCTCCAGATTTTGCGGCGGGTTGAGCCGGCCATAAATAACGGCCGGAACCCGGCTGGCGGAGCGCAACCTCTTTGCGCCCCCTCGCCGGCTCAACGTCCGCGGAAACGCGGTTAAAGCGACTGATTTCATCTTTGTTACCTTTTACCTTATATGCCAAGTTTCGCCGCCACGCCAGCCTAACTGGTGCGGCCGCCCTTGAACTCAAAGAGCGAGGTGACCGACGAATTGCAATTAATTCGTTTAATCGCTTCACCCAGAAGCGGGGCCACCGACAGCGTCGTGATCTTCACCCCATCAATGCCGGGGCGTAGGACGGTATCAGTAGTTATCAATTCGTCAATATTCGATTTTCGCAGCCTTTGCACGCCCAAATCATTCAGCAGGGCATGGGAGACGCAGGCAATCATCTGTTTGGCGCCCTTTTTCTTCAACAACGCGGCCGCGGTGACCAGCGTCCCGGCCGTTTCGGTCAAGTCATCCACCAGCAAAACGTTCCGCCCCCGGATTTCGCCGATTACCGCCATGGCCTCGATATCCGAGGCGCTTTTCCTGCGTTTGGCCACAATGGCCAGGCCCGCCTCCAACACTTGCGAATAGGCATGCGCCATTTTCAACCCGCCGACATCCGGACTGACCACCACCAAATCCCCCAACTTCTTGGATTTCAAATACTCATACATCACCGGTGCCGCGTACAAATGATCCACCGGAATGTCGAAAAAGCCCTGAATCTGCTGGGCGTGCAAGTCCATGGTCAGGATGCGGTTGGCGCCCGCGGCCACCAACAGGTTGGCGACCAATTTGGCGGTGATGGGCACGCGCGGCTG
>PLIU01000258.1 GCA_003140095.1 Verrucomicrobiales bacterium
CATCCAGATGAAATGACCCTGCTGCAAATTCACCTTATGAGATTTTCAGGTTGACGCGTTGCCTCAAAAAAGGTTTAAAGGCCAGTTATGAAACGAAAACTGCTCCTTTCTTCAGCCGTCATTCCCGCCTTGCTGGCTTCTGGCGCCATGGGGCAGGTGGTTAATTTCCAAGACTCCGACAATGGCTTCGGACTCAGTAAGGCTGTCGGTCTCGCTGCTGGCTCCTATAACGAACTTTTCGCCGGCCAGGGGGCCTATGCGGACCCCGGCAACGATATTTGGAATGGCTTCGGTATAAACGACGGTTATGGAAGCGCTTACTATTACACCGCGAGTGGTGGTAATTGGCCGTATCAGGCTGGAAATCCGGGAAATCCCTATGCCGCCTACAACAACGGCTCAGGTTGGATCAGCTCCACCGGCACTAATCTTTTTAATGTTACTCCATTTGGCTCAGGAGGTTCGACCACTAATGGCGACGCCGACTCCAGCGGGCTATGGACGCCGATTAGGTTGTCGGTGGCAGGCTACACAGGGGATGTTACCAGCGAACCGAATCAGAGTCTGATCCCGAATGGCGCTCCGGCTTTTCTGCTTAGCACTGCTGCCTTCGTTGTTACGAATGGTCTCGTCTCGAACGAAGTATTTACTTTGCAAAACGTTCCCCCAGGCACTTACGGGCTTTATCTTTATGGGGCAAGCCCCGACAATAACAGCGGCACGGCTTTCGCGGTCAACAGTGGCAGCGCCCATAACGGAATCGCCGCCACTCTCAATAGCCGGAACGGTTCGCCGCCCCCGACCTTCATCGAAGGCGAGAACTTCGTCATTTTCGAGAACGTCACGCCGGATGTGCGCAGTAACATCACCATCACCGCCTCGTTCAATCCCGCGGCCGGAGTCGGCCACGGCGAACTTCCGGGAATCAACGTCAATGGCTTTCAATTGATCTTCAAACCGCCGCCGACGGCGGTGGGAAGCACGGCGGCGCAGAACGTCGTCGCCGGCAGCACGGCGAACTTTTTGTTTTCGCCCGCCTTTGCCACCAGCCCTAGCTTTCAATGGCGATCCATCATTGGCGGCGTCACCAACAAGCTCACTGATGGCGGCAACATCGCCGGAGCCACAACCACCAACCTGACCATTGCCAATGTTTCTTTGACCAATGTCGGATTGTACCAGTGCGTCATCTCTACGGCCACCGCCACCAACACCAGCCCGGCGGCGCCGTTGACCATGCTGACCAACACCGCGACCATGCCGTTGCAAGCAGACGATGCCATCTCAATCGTCGGCAACGTTTTGGCACCCGGCGACACCCTGTCTGATTTTAACAACACTGTTGGCTCCCCATTCAACTCGGTCCCGCCACCCTTCAACATGTCCGTCGCCAACGTCCAGGATAATACTCTCTTCCAATACGTCAATTTTGGCGCCAACGGCAGCACGGCGCCGTTTAGCGGCCCAGTGGGCTTTAGTTTCACACCCAGCGTCGGCGCCTCTGTCGTCACGAGAATCCGATTCTTTACTGCCAGCAGCCATCCGGAAGATGATCCGGCGGATTACCTTCTGGAAGGCTCCAACGATGGCGGCACCAATTTCACGCCCATTGCCGGAGGCCTGCTGGCACTGCCCGCGCAACGCAACGCCGCCGGCGGCGCCCTCAACATCACCAACCAAGTCCTGAGAGAAATCGATTTCGCCAACACCAACGCTTACACCACCTATCAACTGGCCTTCACCAACGTCAACGACAACGACACCGCCTCCAACGGCCTTCAAATCGCCGAAGTCCAGGTTCTCGGCTCGCTGGCCCCCATTGCGCCCAGTATCGTGCAACAGCCTGCGGCCGCCGAAATCCTCTTGACTGGCACGACACTCCAGGCCAGTGTGGTCGTCAAGGGGGCCGGCCCTCTTAACTATAGTTGGTATTTCAACTCCTCGACGCCGATCCTTAACGCGAGCAATGCCACCTTGACCGTGAGCAATCTGGGAATAGCCAATAGCGGCAGGTACGATTGCGTCATCAGCAATCCTTACGGCTCCATCACCAGCTCGGTTCTAAGCCTCACCGTCGTGGCTTCCACCACGAACCCCGTCGTCCTGACCTGGGCGGACGGGACGGCGAACATGCTTTGGGACTGGACGAGTCCAAACTGGCTGCAGGGCGCCACCACCACGAACTGGCACAGCGCGGCCGGCGGCATTGCTCATTTTGGCGCGACGGGCGCCGGCACGGTGAACCTCGCCGCCAGCCCACCCATCAGCGTCAGCAGCATGACGTTCGACAGCGAGGGCTACACCCTGGCCAGCAACGCGATGACGCTGGACGGCGACAGCGCCACCATCACGAACAACGCCGAAACGACGGTCATTTCCAATGTCCTCACCGGCACATCGGGTCTTACCATCGAAGGCACGGGAAGCTTGGCGTTAGGCAACGTCAACACCTACAGCGGCGGGACGATCGTCAACGGCGGCACGCTATTTGCCAACGCGGGCAACACGGCCACAGGCGCTGTGGGCGGCGGCAATGTTACTGTCAACAGCGGCTCCACCATCACCGTCGGTGGTGATAATTCATTTGTCGGTGGCGCCACTGTGGCCTCCATCACGATCACCATCAATGCTGGTGGCATTGTCAGTGATACCAATGCGATTGACAGTGGAGATGGATCCACATGCCACCTAGACGCCCTTCTCTTGAACGGCGGGACATTGGCTGCGACCACCGCGAATGACGACTGGGGGAATTGGGATTTTGATTTCGGGGTTTCCACGCCCGGCAACGGCAGTACTTCCTACATCAGCGGTGGCAATGCGGCGCTAACCCAGGGAGGCGGGACTGTATTCAACATTGGCGCAAACGACACGGTCATCGTTACAACATCCCTCGCCCATACGACGGACGCGGGGGATAATGGATTGATCAAGACCGGCAGCGGCACACTCACGCTCAACGGCGACAATACTTCCACCGGCGGTCAGTTCGTCAACGGCGGCATACTCAACGGCAACGGCGATATTAGCGGCCCGGTGATCGTCAATGCTGGCGGGACGCTGGCGGCGGGCACGCCCTCGGCCATCGGCCAATTGACCATCCTCAGCGCCCCGCTGACTTTGAATGCGGGCAGCACCACGATGCTCCGGATCGACAGGACTGCCGACACGTTCGATTCCATAGTGAGCATCAGCGCGCTCACCTATGGCGGCACCCTGAGCGTGACGAATCTGGCCGGCACGCTGGCGGCAGGCCATAGCTTCCCGGTGTTCGCCGCCGATAGCTACAGCGGCGGCTCTAACGATTTCAGCCTGCCGGCCTTGGCGGCCGGATTGAGCTGGGATTTATCCAAATTAACGGCCAACGGCTCGATCGCGGTGGTCAGTGGCGCCGCCCCGTTGTTCTTCAATCCGCCGGCGGGCAGCTACATTTTGGGGGCACAAACGGTAACCATCACTTGTTTGACCCCAGGCGCGACTATCTATTACACCACCAATGGGACCACGCCGACCTCCGCTTCTTCTTCCGGCCTTTCACCGGTCACCGTCATCGTGCCGGCCAACACGACCATGACGATCCAGGCTTTCGGCCAAGCCACTGGCTACACGGCCACCGCGGTGGCCAGCGCGACCTACACGACCGCATCGGCGGCGGTCTGGATCAATCCTGCCGGCGGCTCCTGGGAGACTCCGAGTGACTGGACAAATGGCATTATTCCCAACCAGAATGGTGGGACGGCCGATTTCAGCCAGTTGACCCTGACGACCAACACTTACGTTACCCTCGACGGTACGCCGACGATCGGCAACTTGATCTTCTGCGATGTAGGCAACAAATGGACTTGGGAAATTGACCCCGGCACCGGCGGCCCGCTGACGCTGGCCGCAGGCACCAACACGCCGGCCATCACGGTCAAAAACCAGGCCGCGACCATCACGGCGGGGATCGCCGGCATCAACGGATTGAGCAAGGACGGCACTGGCACGCTGGCGCTCACCTTCGTCAATACCTACTCTGGCGGGACGGCCGTCAACGCCGGGACGCTGTTTGCCAACGCGGGAAACTCGGGCTCAGGCGCTGTAGGCTCCGGCAACGTTACGGTCAACAGCGGCGGCACCATCACCGTCGGTGGTGATAATTCGTTTGTCGGTTATGGAACTTCGGGCTCCAGGACGGTTACCATTAACGCTGGCGGCACTATCAGTAATACCAATACGAGCGACGGTGGGGAGGCCGGATCCACCTGCCACCTTAACGCCTTGGTCATGAATGGCGGGACCTTGGTTGCGGACATCCCAAATAATACATGGGGCAATTGGAATTTCGATTACGGGGTTTCCACGCCTGGCAACGGCAGTTCTTCCTTCATCAGCGGTGGCAATGTCGCGCTAACCGAGGGAGGCGGGACTGTATTCAACATTGGCGCGAACGACACGCTCACCGTTTCAACAGCGCTCGCAACTGTCGCGGACTTGACGGATCAAGGATTGATCAAGACCGGCAGCGGCACGCTCACGCTCAATGGCGACAACACCGCCACCGCCAACGAGATCGTGAACGGCGGCACACTCGATGGCTACGGCACTATCAGCGCCCCGGTGATCGTCAATGCTGGCGGGACGCTGGGGGCAGGCACTCCCTCAGCGATCGGCCAACTGGTCATCGCCAACACGCTGACCTTGAATGCGGGCAGCATCACGTTCCTCAGGATCAAACCGGCTGCACCCGAGAACGATTCGCTGACGGGCATCAGCGCGCTGACCTACGGTGGCACCCTCACGGTGACCAACCTCGACGGCACACTGGCGGCGGGCGACTCCTTCAAGCTGTTCAGCGCCGCGAGCTATAACAACAACTTTACGACTCTGAACCTGCCCGCGCTAGGCTCCGGCCTGGCTTGGGATTGGACGCCGACCAGCGGCACCTTGGCCGTGGTGTCCAGTGTCCCCGTGCCAGTGTTGAGCGGCACGGTGACCTTGAGCGGCACGTCGTTCTCGATGAGCTTCACCGGTGTAAGCGGACAAGGATACGCGGTGCTGATGACCACTAACCTGATCCTGCCGCTGGCGGATTGGACGTCGTTGACCAACGGCACTTTCGGCTCCAGCCCGGTGGACTTCACGGACCCCGGGGCGACCAACGAGGCGCGGTTCTATCGCATCAAGTCGCCGTAAGCGGAGCAGGGCAATTCATTGACGTCATGAAATCGGCCCCTCCGACACGACCGATCGATAAAAGGGTCGGAATCGGGCACGTCCATTTGAAGGTGGCTGATTTGGAAAGAGCCCTGGCCTTCTACCGCAACGTGCTTGGTTTCGAAGTCACGCAACGCCATGGCACGCAGGCGGCGTTCCTGTCCGCTGGTGGCTACCATCATCATATCGGCCTGAACACTTGGGAAAGCGCCGGCGGCAAACCGCCACCGCCAGGCGCGACGGGCCTTTATCACGTCGCCATACTGTATCCAACACGACTGGAACTTGCGGACGCTCTGCGTCGCGTCTTGCAGGCCGGGATCCCGCTGGACGGCGCGTCAGATCACGGCGTGAGCGAAGCCATTTATCTCGGCGATCCCGACAACAACGGCGTGGAGCTTTATTGGGACCGGCCAAAGGAGCAATGGCCGCGCGCGTCTGATGGCGGCATCTTGATGGACACGCGCCCACTGGACTTGGATCAGTTGCTGCAAACAGACTCTTGAACTATGGGCCGAGTCACACGCGGCCGCGGAAGAATAGTTCTGACCCGCCGTGGCGTTGGTGTAAATGACCGTCTGCCCGGCGCCTTGGATGTTGGTCCATCCGACGAGCCAAAAAGAACGGAAGCCGCTGCCGGATGCCCGGACGCAGAAGGCGAAAGATTTCCCTTGTCGGAAAGCGGCTTTTTTGCCATTAAGTCTCTCGGAAGTACGCCGTGCGAAGATAACTGACAATGAGCACCAATCGCAATACACAAGTCGCAGGTTTCGCCGCCGTCTGGCTTTTGGGTGTGTTGGCCGGCCCAAGCCCCGTTTTCGGCCTCGGCCTCGCCCTGCCCGATCAGGATGCTTTCGCCACGGCGCGCGGCAATGCTTTCGTGGCCACCGCCAATGATCCGGCGGCCATCTTTTACAACCCTGCGGGCATCTCGCAACTGGATGGAGCCAACGTCTCGCTCGGCGCCTATGGCATCGTGTTGACCGATCGCTACACCGGTGCCGGCGGTTCCGTTAACAGCAAAACGATCTGGTCGGCTGTGCCGCAGTTCTTCTCCACCTACAGCTTGTCCAATTACCATTTGACCTTTGGTTTGGGCACCTATTCGCCCTACGGGCTGCGGATGGAGTGGCCAGCCACTGCGCCGTTCCTCGCAGCCGGTGAGACCGGGCAACTCACATACTTGACAGGGGCCGCGATGGTGGCCTGGCAGATCATGCCGACCCTCTCCGTCGCCGCCGGGCCGACGTTGAATTATTCGGAGACCGATTTTAAGGAGCTTGTGCCTTTTGCGCCGGGACTCGGCTTCGTCAATCATTTTCAAGGACGCGCCACCGATGCCGGTTACACCGCCGGACTGCTTTTCCAGGCCGCGGAACACCACTTTTTCGGCCTCACCTATCGCAGCGCCACGGAGATGAATTACAATGGGCACGCCACTGTGCCCGCTTACCCTTTCAAGGCGAACACCGCGGCCTCCGCTGATTTTCACTTCCCGGAGACGCTGGCCTTCGGTTATTCTTACCGGCCCGATGAAAAATGGAATTTTGAAGGCGACGTAAATTGGACCGACTGGAGCGGACTCAAAACCGTGCCGCTGGTGGCATCGCCTCCCTTGCCGGCCGCCGATACGCTGGCTTTCAATTGGAAGCCAAGTTGGATGCTCGATTTTGGAGTGACGCGGTATGTGGGCAAAGACTGGCGCATCAGCGGCGGTTACATGTATAGCGAAAACTCGGTGCCCGACGGCAATTTCAACCCGCTGGTGCCGGATTCGGACCGGCATATTTTCAGCCTCGGAGTGGGCAAGAAGTGCGGAAAATTCAGTTGGGATGTGGCTTATCAACTGGGGTGGGGACCGTCGCGCTCCGTTGGGAGTGACGCCACCGCCGGTGGCAGTCCCGACGGCAAATATGAATTCTTGAGCCATGCTCTCACCATTAATTGCGGCTACCACTTCTGAGAGTGGCAGCCTCTCGGCTGACAGGCCACGCGCCACTTTGCTCATTGTCGATGACGAAGAGGGGCCGAGGCAATCTTTGCGGGTTGTCTTCAAGGACGATTACTCCTTGTTGCTTGCCTCCAACGGCCACGAAGCCCTGGAGTTGGCTCGAAAACACAAAATCAACGCCGCCGTGCTGGACATCCGGATGACCGGCATGAGCGGCACCGAAGTGCTGGAAAAAATCAAGCTCATCCAGCCCACCATCGAAGTGATTATGCTCACGGCTTACGAAACGGTGGAAACCATCCGGCAGGCTTTGCGCCTGGGGGCCTGCGATTACCTCAACAAGCCCTTCGATGTGGCCACCGTCCGCAAAGCCGTCGCCACCGCCATGGAGCGGCATTCCTTCGCCGACGAAATCCTGGCCAACAACGAAAAGCTGGCCGCCTTGCAAGCCGAGTTGCACGACCAGCAGTTGCAGGAGGAAATCACCCGCACCCGGGGCGAAATTTACGCCAGCATCATCCACGACATCAACGGCCCGTTGACCATCATTTCCGGTTTCATTCAGATCATCAATCAGCGCATGGGCGAATCCAAGAGCTTGGAAGGAGAGGACATGGAGATGGTCAAAGACCGGTTGCGGCGCATCACCCGGCAAGTCAGCAACTGCATCGAGATTTCGCACCGCTACCTCAGTTTCATGCGCCAGCAGCCGGCGGCGCCCATCCGCATCAACGTCAACCTCATTCTGGACGACTTGCGCGAGTTGCTCAGCGTCCATCCCAGCAAAGGCCAGAACACCTTGAAGATTCACGCCCTGGTCCATGACATCGATCTGCAAATCAACGGCACCGACCTGATCCAAATCCTCCTCAATCTGGCCATCAACGCGCTGCAATGCTGCACCGAGCCGCATCTGGTGGATATTTCCAGCCAGATGCTGCATTCCGGCGTGGACTTTTCCAATCTGCACGACGGGCCTTCGGACCGGATTCTCTTCGGCCAGGGCTTTTCCAATACGCCTCCGCTGCTGCAATTCTCCGTCAGGGACGACGGTCCCGGCATACCGGCGGAAGTGCTGCCCAAGATTTTTCAACCCTATTTCACCACCAAGCCGCCGGGCAAGGGCACCGGCTTGGGCTTGGCCATTGTCCACCGGCTGCTCAAGGAAGCGCGCGGCTGCCTGCACGTCCATTCCAAACCCGGCCAAGGCACCTCCTTCAACATCTACCTGCCGGCCACTGTCAAGCCTAAGTCGCCCGCGCATTAGCCCGGGCCGTCCCACTCCCCGAAACTCCGTCCTTGCCAGGGCCTCTTCGCTCAGGCTTACTTGCCCCGATTTTAATTTTCGAGCATGAATCGTGAACTGCTGGCCAAAGCAAAATCCCTCGGTTTTTCCGACCGTCAAATCGCTCACCTGACAGGAACCTCCGAAGAGGATGTCCGCGCCTTGCGCCGGCAACTTGGCTTGGCTCCCAGTTACCGTTTGGTTGACACATGCGCCGCGGAGTTTGAAGCCCGCACCCCCTACTACTACTCCACCTACGACTGCGGCGACGACGAAATCAAAAGCGGTGACCAGCGCAAAATCATGATCCTCGGCGGCGGCCCCAACCGCATCGGCCAGGGNNATTGAGTTCGATTATTGCTGCGTCCACGCCGCCTTCGCCCTCAAAGAGGACGGCTTCGAGACCCTGATGGTCAATTCCAACCCGGAAACCGTCTCGACCGATTACGACACCAGCGACAAGCTCTTTTTCGAGCCGCTCACGCTGGAAGACGTGCTGCACATTTACGAACGGGAAAAGTGTTGGGGCGCCATCGCCCAATTCGGCGGCCAGACGCCGTTGAACCTGGCGCTGGGACTGCAAAAGAACGGCGTCAACATCATCGGCACCTCCCCGCAAAACATCGAGATCGCCGAAGACCGCAAGCTCTTTTCCGCCATGCTCAACAAGTTGGGCATCCCGCAACCGCCCAACGGCCTGGCCACCAACCAAACCGAAGCCGTCGCGGCCGCCCGCGGCCTGGGCTATCCCATCCTGGTCCGTCCGTCCTTCGTCTTGGGCGGACGCGCCATGCAGATTGTCTATTCCGACGCCGAGTTGTGCCATTACATGCGCTTCGCCGTCGAAGCCTCGCCCGAACGCCCCGTCCTGGTGGACAAATTCCTGGAGGACGCCACCGAAGTCGATGTCGATTGCATCGCCGACGTGGGCCATTTTGCCGACCCCGCTCAAGGCGCCAGCGTGATCGGCGGTTTTCTGGAGCACATCGAATTCGCCGGCGTGCATTCGGGCGATGCGGCGATGGTGTTGCCCCCGCACACACTCTCGGCGCAAGTGATCGAGACCATGCGCCAGTACACGCACGCCATGGCGCGGGAATTGCGCGTCATCGGCCTGATGAACGTGCAATATGCCGTCAAGGGCCAAAACGTTTTCGTGCTGGAAGTCAATCCGCGCGCCTCGCGTACCGTCCCCTTTGTCAGCAAATCCATTGGCGTGCCGCTGGCCAAGCTCGCCGCCAAAGTGATGGCCGGCAAAAAGCTGGCCGACCTGGGATTCACCGGCGAGATTTGGAGTCCATACTGGGCAGTCAAGGAATCGGTTTTCCCCTTCAACCGTTTCCTGGGCCAGGACATTTTGCTCTCCCCGGAAATGCGTTCCACGGGTGAAGTCATGGGCTTGGACGCCGACCTGGGCATCGCCTACGCCAAATCGCAAATGGCCGCCAACACTCCCCTGCCGTTGCGAGGGCGCGTGTTCATCAGCGTGAGCGACGCGGACAAGAACGAAGTGGCCGGCATAGCACGGCAATTCGTGGAGCTGGGCTTTGAGATCGTTTCCACCGCCGGCACCGCCCGAGTACTGACAGAAGCCGGCCTCAAAGTCGCGCGCGTCTTCAAACTGGCCGAAGGCCGTCCCAACACGTTGGATTTGCTCAAAAACCGGGAGATACAACTGGTCATCAACACCCCGGCCGGCCAGACCCCGCGCGCAGACGAAGTGAAAATCCGCACCACCGCCGTCTATACCGGCACGCCGATCATGACCACCTTGAGCGGCGCCCGCGCCGCCGCCCTGGGCATCGCCGCCCTCAAGAAAAGCGGCTACGCCACCAAAACTTTGCAGGAATTCCATCAGGGTTTGTGAGCATTCGGCCACTCCGCTCTTAATCATAATCCTAATCGTCCTCCCAGCCATCAGGGCAAACCTCGAAAATACGCGAAAAATCGCGAACAACCCATCAGATTGGAGCATCAGATTCCTGGTCAAACAGGCCGGCAAGCAAGCGTCGTCATTTGGGAACTGCTCGTTAAAATCTTCGATTGTGTATTCCACATTCATGCGAGCACTTTACCACAGGCACTTGGACATCCGCTGTCTAACCAAAAGATTTTTGAAAATTATCATGTAGGGCCCGCCGCGTGCCCTCACGCGGCGTCGTTTGGGATCGCCCCCCATTTCGGCCATGACATCTTTACAGGTGCGGATCAAAGTTCTTTGCCAAAGTTGAGCCGAATCCAGAACGTCCGCTCTTAATCATAATCATAATCATAATCATAATCATAATCTTGGCCTCGTTTTAAAATGGTTAATCTCCATCGTGTTGGTGTACTTTCCACGAATGAGCGATCAAATCGGTTTGAGTGGGTTTGACTGCGCAACTGTGAGGTAGCCTGATTGCCTCCACTTCCTTCCTTCATCCTTTGCTCTCCCCGTCGGCAAGCTCAATTTCGGCCACAATCCTACGCCGCGCAGGTTTGATTTGGTTTGATTGGGTTTGACCGGGTTTGACCGGGCGGTAACCGCCGCAGTTCGATTCGGTTCGATCCCGTCTCATATCGTCTTGCGCTGTGCCATATTGTCTCATCTATACTGAACTACTATAAATTTAATTCTTCGCCCATCGCGCATGGCAATTTGGCGATTTTTCCCCAGTCAGCCCATCGGAGCCCCCTTCACAATAATATGTGTCATGGACCTATTGTATCACAAAATCCGGTGCTTGCAAAGTGGAGCGGCACCACCAATCGGTGAAGGGGTCGCGTATCCTGAAAAACGACCTTGCACCAAAGTGCCGCCGGGTTGCGATTACGCGATGGCCAGCACATTCAGGCGGTCGAGCACGACCAGCGAGTTCTGTTCCAGCAAGCCAATTATGGTCGGCAGATGAATTTGAAAAAGTGCTTTCAGATCGCGTGCGCGAATGTTGCCGGTGCGGACCAGCGGCAGTTTCCAAGGTTTCCCATGAAGCAAATGTGAGTGATAAAAGTCCGAATCCTTGGTCATGACAACACGCTGTTCCCGGAGCGAAAGTTCGTTGATAACTTCGTCGGGTGTACGATTTTGCGCGGTCAACCGGCTGGTGTGAACAGCCTCGTGCCCCTCGGCTTGCAGCAAGGCGCACAAACCGGGCGGCAAGTGGGCATCCCACCAGGAATTTCACTTCAGAGCCAGATGGCCGCCTTTAAGTCTGAGCGATTGCGCCGCGAATTCCAGGCAGGCGCGAAGATCGTCCCGTTCCAAGTCCGGAAATTCGACCAGCAGGTCTTCAAACGTGTCACCCGCGACCAGGTATTCGAGCATGGATTCGACCGGATAGCGCAAATGACGGATGGCCGGCTTGCCGTGGCAGATGTCCGGATCAATCGTAATGCGCGACAAGAGATCGCTCATAATCCCTCCATGATACAGTCAAATCGCTCAATTGTCATCAGCAATAAGGGAATCTGTCCAATTACGGCGAACCCTCCCCACCGCGTTCCCCTGTCGCTTGTCCAGCCGCGGCAGGGAGGGCTTGCGCCAATTCCATTCGCTTTGCCGAAGGATGGGCGAAGTCTTGCCAGGCTACGGGAGGGATTCTTGCTAATGCGCGCTGACTTCTTGATGCCTCCGCTCAATGCGTTCATAGAGTCGTTGAAATGCAAAATCGCAAAGCTGCTGAGACTGGTACTTAGTGCCGCGTGAATCCCGCCACAAAACGCCGCTCTCCACAGCGAGATCCGGGGTGAATTTATGGGTTTCTAGGTTAACGGGCTTGGTGTCTGCTTCTGACCGGTCTCGCTTGATTTGAAAAATGCCAAACTCGCACCGGGCTCGGTCAACTGAATTTTTGGCGGGGCGGGTGCCATCCATCATCAGCTTGATACCGCCGCGAGCTTGAACCGTCAGTTGCATAGTGTTGTTGGGGAAACACTGGCATTCCCCTCGCGTATGCTTGAGGGTCAGTTGGGGAGCTTCTGCGGCAAGTCGCCTGGCCTGGTCTTCTATCAAGTCGAAAAGGGCATCCTGCTCGCGGATAGCTATCATTGCCCACGCTGGTGAACGCTTGCCTGTCGTGCCCGCAAGACAATAGGCTGTCGCGAAATGATGTCGCGTTGGGAAATAATTGGCCTGGCGGGGGCGGCGGTCGGCGGAGGCGCCGTCAATGCCGTGGCGGGCGGTGGCACTCTCCTCACCTTCCCCACGCTGCTGGCCTTTGGGACCTCGCCCGTGACGGCCAACGCCACCAGCACCCTGGCCCTTGTCATCGGCACCAGCGGCGGCATGTTTGGAAACCGCCAATACACCAAAGCCGTCCTGCCCTGGCTGCGGCGCTTTCTGCCCGCGAGCCTGCTCGGGGGTCTCCTCGGCAGTGTGTTGCTGACGCATACGAGCAACCAAACCTTTTCCAAGCTGGTTCCCTTCCTGATTCTTTTCGCCACGCTGCTCTTTCTGGCCCAAGGAGTCTTTAGCCGCTTCGCCAGCGCCGGTGGCAACACCGTCTCCATCAAGGGCGCCATTCTCTTCCAATTCGCCGTGGCCATTTACGGAGGATACTTCGGCGCCGGCATCGGCATTCTGATGCTGGCGACATTGGGATTCATCGGCATGCGCGACATTTTCGAGATGAACACCCTCAAGACCATCCTGGGTTCGCTCATAAATTTGATGGCGGCTCTTTGGTTTATCGGGGCCGGGCTGATTGACTGGCCGCGCGCCGCCGTCATGACCGCGGGCGCCGTGGCGGGGTATTTTCTGGGCGCGCATTTTTCCCAGCGGATTTCCCAGGCCCGCGTCCGGCAGATTGTCACCGCCATCGGGTTCATCATTTCCGGCGCGACGTTTTACCAGGAATTTGTGCGGTGAAAATCACATGAGAAAATCATCGATAAGCTTTGAATGATGAGACCGGAACACCTGATCGCCGCTTGTTGGATTCTGTTTGTGCTATATTGGATGATCAGCGCCCGGTCGATCAAGCCCGCGGCCGAGCGTCAAAGCCGGGCTGCTATGCTGGCCCACAAGCTGCCGGTTTGCCTGGGCGCCATCTTGATGCTCGTACCAAGGGCGGACCCATTTGGCACGCCTATCATCCCCGACGCGGCCTCCGCAAAATGGCTGGGAGCGTTCATTTGCGTTTTGGGACTCCTGGGCGCTTTCTGGTCACGCAAAATCTTGGCGGACAATTGGAGCAACGATGTTGAATTCAAACAAGGACACCAGCTTATCGAAAGTGGCCCGTATCATTTCGTTCGCCATCCCATTTATTCGAGCATTCTGCTCATGCTTTTTGGCGCAGCCCTGACCGTCAATCGTTTTATCTCGTTGGCGAGTCTGGTGCTTTTCTTCGCCGGCTTCTTTATTAAGCTCAAGCAGGAGGAAAGGCTTCTTCTGCGGCATTTCCCCGCCGGGTATCCTGCCTACAAAGCCCGCACCAAGATGCTTTTGCCCTTTGTGTTCTAGTGTAGTGTCTCTTAAATAACTGGACATTCGCGGCCAGGGATTTTTGACGCAGGCGAGGCGCGAGCGACGAGCATATCCGCATGGATCTGTGAGGAGCGAGCAACGAAGCCTGCGTCAAAAAAAAGACCTGCCGCCCTGCGGGTTGCGCCGAATTTGGCCCGTGGCGTCGATGCCCCTCAGTCACAGCCCCAATCGGCGATGCTCCTTCGTCGCCGCTCGCCACAGGCCAAATTGGGCGCAACGAATCTCCAGTTATTTAAGAGACACTTACACTAGTGAATTGATCCGCCTTGCGTCCGCCGCTGACCGCAACGCGCAGGCGGCGGTCCGCCGGTCCGATTAACAGCGCGACCGCGGAACCCCGTCACTGCCAATCGTCACGGCGGGCAAACTTGGCGCACGGTCTTATAGAACATCTGTGCGCCGCCATTGTAATTCGCGGCGATCGTGTTGACTCCGGCGACAACAATCGGCGCGGGAGCTAAAGTCCACGGGCCCTGCAAGTTTGTAGCCTGTTCCAGCACGAAGTCAGCCGGATTGTACGCCGGCCATGAGAGGACAAACGAGTTGGAAGTGATGGATGATAGCGCCAACGTCACTGGCGGAATGGTGGAAGTAAAGGTGAAGTTGGAGATTGTCTGCTCGGAAGGCAATGAGCCATCGGCGCCGCTGAATCCAATGTAGGCCAGGTCCGTGCCGCTGAGGATGGCAGTCAGCGACTTGCCAAGATTATAATTGGTGAAATACGTGAGCGAGGGGGTGATTTGATCCGTCAACCTTACCGCCAAATTGCTATTCGCCCAAGTCAACTGAACCAAAATCGGATCGCCGTTGGTAAAGGAAACGTTCCCAGTTGGCCCATAGTCAGGCCCACCATAAAACTGGGTTTCCCCATTAGTGGCAAGAGCAATGCCAGGAATATCAGTAGAGAAAGGGAGTATATTGATCTCAAACGCCGCGCTGTTGGTGATGCTGGGATAATAGCCCAAAGCGGTGCCGGCTGCGCCAATTTCACCCATGGCGTTCGTTCCCAAAGCGGCATTCTGGACGATGAAGGCAACGCCATTGCCTTCGAAGCCGCTGCCGGTCGCCTGGTATATGTAGGAAGCGGTAAAGCTGCCAACGTATTGTGCAACTCCAAAAAACGCGCTGGACACTTCGGATGCGCCTCCGTCGGTCAACACCAGAAGCCCGCTGGAAAATTGCGCGCCGTAATAATACCCTGTGGTGCCGTTCAGCGCCCAGCCCGAGTTGTTCCAGCCGAGGCTTGAAAACTTGATAGGGGTGGGAAAGGCGTCGCCCTGATACGTGGCCGAACTCGAAGCCGTAGCCGAGCCGGAAGTGCTCGTGATGTTGACTTGGGTCGTATGCTGTCCGCATAGGGCCGGTGTGGTAAAGGTGGAGTTGGTGCCTGCAGCCACGACCACGCTGTCCACCGACCATTGATAAGAAAGAGGAGAGTCGCCTCCTGCGAACACAGTGTAGGTCACAGGCGCTCCGACATAAGCCTCCCCGTTTGAAGGCGAGAGGTCAGACTGCAGAACGATTTCGTCCAGAACAGTCAAGGTCACAGACTGGCTGCCGCAAGAGTTGGTGCCATACGCGTTGGCCGCGTTGATCCCATATTGATAGCCGTCCAAGTTGGATGAAGCGTCCAAAATCGTGTAGGTGGCAGAGTTCGCGCCAGGGATATTATTCGATTGGTTGGAAGTATCAATGTAGTACCATTGAAGGCTCAACGGCAGCGCTCCCACCACCGTGGCCCTCAGGGTGACGATGCCTGCGTAAACTACCGGAGTGGCTGGCTCATCTCCCGGCGCGCCCGTCGCAGTATGGCTTATCTCAGGCGCGCACGCCGGAATCGTCTGGACGCTATACAGCGCAGCCACGTTTGCCGCGCTCAGCGCAGAGGGGATGATGGCCACCTGGCAGATGTACCCGCTGTACGCTTGCCCGGCGTAATACTCAGGACTATCACCGATCTCCATATAAGCCCCATCAGGGAAGGAAGGATCATTGCCGAGCGGCGCGGTGGGACATGGCGTGGAATTCTCCAGAGTTCCATCCACATAAATATTGTTGCTCGCGCCGTCGTACACCCCAACCAATTGATGCCAAGTACCGTCGTTAACCAAGCTGGTCCCAACGGCAACGATGTCACCGGCGCCGTTGCCGTCGGCGAAGTGCGCATATCCGTTCTGGTCAATATCGATGTGATAGCTTTGGTCGCTGTTCCCGATCAGGGTCGCGAAAGTGCCCGTCGCAGTGTCGTTGATCCAGGCTATTATAGTCACTGATTTCGTCTCGTTTAAGTCAGGCTCGTTTGCAACATAGACCACGCCGACGGGGCCGTAGTTGGCGGCTGCGGCGGGTGGGTTGAGGCTCACAGAGGTGTTGGTCCCGAAGAGATAGCCCGGGCCTGGCTCACCCAGAATATACACGCCCGGATCGTTTCCACCGTAATACGTGCCATTGTTGGTGCCCTTGGGGTTGCGCGCATCGTCGTAGGCCGTGACTCCGTTGCTTTCATTCATCGGCCAATAAGCCAACGGGCCGTAGGAGAGGAGCGCGGCCGTATACGCCGTGGTTTGCGCGCGCGAAACCGCCGGCGGCAACAGCACCGCCGCCGCCAAGAGAACAGCTTTGATTGATCTTTTCATGGATTCAACACGGGTGAGGTGTTTATTATTCCTCCAAATAACGGACAGCCGCCTCAGTGCGCGTGCGTACGCGCAGCCGCGCAAAGATGCTCTTGATGTGACCATGCACGGTCCACACACTGATGAGGAGCGCGGCGGCGATCTCCTTGTCCACACGCCCTTCGCTGACCAGCGCCAGCACGTGGCGTTCGCGCGGGGTCAGCGTCGCCAGCGCGGACGTGTCCCGGCCGGTGCGCGGCTGGAGCAGGACTTTGTAAAGCGCCCTGACGCGCGCCAGTATGTCGTCCGCCGAAAGACCCGGCCGGCCGGCCTGAAGAGCGATCGGCTCCAGCAGGTGTTCCGGTTTCACGCCCATGAACAGACACCCCTTGGCGTCGGCAACCTGGGAAGTCAAAAGACCGCCCGCGTCCGCCGAGCAGCAATACGCCAGCGCGGGGACGCCGTTGCGAAACGGCGCCACTTGTCCCTGCCATTCCCAGCCGATCCGCGCTGCCATATTCCGGTTCAACAGGACCAGGGCCGGTTGATGGGTGGCGAACTCCTTCTCAAATGATTTCTCCGATTCGCACGTCACGCTGCAAAGCCCCGCCTGCTGGTCAACGCACCATTCTAGAGCGCGACGAATCCCGGCGTCCGATTCCAGAATCAAGACTCGCTGCGCATCGGCTGCGGGGGAGGGCGAAGAATGGCGCGAGGGGTTGACCAGCGTATGAATGGTGGCGTAAGTCCAGAGAACCGGGTTGGCGCACCACGCAAAACCGACCGTCAGTTCTCGTGAAAAAAGTTCCCCCCTCCGGGCTTGGTCCGCATGATGGCCCAAGGCGGCCTCCCAGCCGTCGGCCACGATGATGTCCCAAATGGACCTGGCTTCGAGGGCGGCCTCCGGTTTTGTTTTGCCGCGCAGGGAAAAGACGCGGAGTTGTCCTTTATGCTGGATTTTGAAGGCCCATTCTTTGACCAGGAAACGACGGCCGCCGCGTGCGTAACGGTTGTGAACCAATCGAGGTGGCTGGTTCCTTGGCGCGAGCTTCGGCCCCGGGCTGGCTTGGCATGGCTTCACCGCCTCCGGGTTGAAAGAGTTTGGACGCTGCTTGGACGACATCCGCGCGACTCCAATCCGCCCGGCTGCTGTCGGTGATGGATAATTGGCCGCGATGAAATTGTTTGGGTTCAAGCTCTTGCTTCTGCACTCTTTTCGTGCAACTCAGCACGGAGAATAACCAAGACGACGGAAAGGCGCTATAGGGTGTAACCCGAATAGCCTTTTTCGCGAGTCAGTTGGTTTTTATTGTCCGTCATTGCCTCGCGGTTCCAAGAGTGATTCATGGCCGGCGCTGTTTCCTGGCCGCCTGACGGCTGATTCTGGCGATGCCACCTCACCCCCCAATATGGGGGGGTATCGCTGGCCGCCCGAAGATCGTAGAGTTTGACGATGACATTATCAAAATGAGCAATCGTTTCAATTTCGCGCGCGGCCGCACAGCCTCATCTCCGTCTGGCTTCACTTTGATTGAGCTTCTCGTTGTCATCGCCATCATAGCGATTTTGGCGGCGCTGCTGCTTCCGACCCTCGCCAGCTCGAAAAAAGATGCGCAAGGAATAATCTGCATGAACAACAACCGCCAGCTCGCCATTGCCTGGACGATGTATTCGGACGACAACAAAGGGTCGATTCCCCTGTCCAGCCCGGCTGGCAACCCCCCGGACGCGAATTCATTGGACGTTTTCGCGTGGACTTTCACCGTCATGAACATGACCGCCAACTCCTGCAATTGGGACATTAATGTGGACCAGGGCAATCTGTCCCCCATCGGACCACGGCCCCTCTGGTCCTACGTTGCGAAGAGCCCCGGAATTTTCAAGTGTCCCGCGGACACATCCTACGTGGACGTCCCCGCCAAGGGTGAAGTTCCGCGCTGCCGCTCCAATGCGATGAATGTGTTTCTGGGTGGTTTCGGCGGCACGATGGAAGCCGTGGGACAATCTTGGATCACCGTTTATCTGAAGGTCTCCGACATTGTTAGCAGTCCCAATTTGGGTCCGTCGAAAATGTGGTTGTTCCTTGACGAGCGCCAGGACTACATCAACTGGGGAAACTACTATTGCGACATGACGGGTTATTATGATCCCGTCAGCCCGGCCGAATATGAATTCTACCAGGATATGCCTGGAATCAACCATAACAAAGGCGCCGGATTCTCTTTTGCCGACGGCCATGCGGAGGTTCATCATTGGTTGGATCGACGCACCTGTCCGCCCATTCAGCAGGAAGCCACCTTGGGGTATAGCGACACTTCAATTCCCTCACCGGGAAATGTGGATATTGCCTGGCTCCAGGATCATTCCGACAGGCCCACATTGCCGTAAACGGCTTTTGGAAATGACCGGGAAAAATGGTGTTGGCTCGCATTTTTGCGTTCTTCTGCTGCCCTTTTCTTGCCAGAAAAAACCAAAAACTCGCAGGATTGTAGTGTGGATTCTACAGAGCAGGAAAGGGGGTTGCTCCGTGCTTCTTCCGGTCACGGCTCGGCAGCTCTAAAGGCGCTCGTTTCAATCATTCAATCCGCCGTGGCGCCATGGAAATGGACATGACGATTCCTGACGGAGACGCATGTCATCATGGGATTGCGCCTGGTTTGGGTTAGCCTGTGGGGCGCAATGAAGCGCCATGACAGCCTCAGCGGCGTGCGTCGGATTGGTCGGCGGATGCGGCTTCGCTCTGCCATGGATCATCGCGACCGTGGGTGTTGCGTTCACAGTTTGCAAGGTCGTGTGCGGCGTCTTAAAGTTTCGAATCAATCGTGACATACAATTTCCGTTTCAATTTGGCAAGCAATTCGGCTCAACCGTTCAGGAACAAATTATTGCGAGCATGAGCCACGCCATACGTGCGGTCCATTTATGCCAGAGGTAGTATTTTGACCGGCTCAAACAATGGGGGAATCAGTGCCTCAAATCTTTACAGTGTCAATCCGCGTGTCCAGCTTCAAGACAGATGAGAGGTCCATTGTGCAGGCCGAATTGAACCGCAGGCGTGCAACTCCGCATGAAGGTGACATCGAGCTTGACGCAAAGCCAATCCTGCGTGGAAACTTCCATCAAGGTGCATCTGGCAGAGGCACTTGGATTCACGATGAAAGTTCTGAGCCTTATTCTGTTTCTGGCGGCTGGCTGTTTGCAGGCGCAGAACGCTATTCCAGCCCTCCCGCGCCAACTTCCTCCTGACCAGTTGGCCGGCTTGCTCAAAGCGGTTGAAACGCGCGACGGGCCGAATGCGGCTACGATCCGAACGAATGCGGCGGCGATTCTCAGCCAGGGTGGGGATACAAACGTTCTGATACCCCTCTTGAAAAACAGCTTCGATCCTCAAGTGCGCATTTTGGCCGCACAGGGACTGAGCGGTAACGCTGACGAGGCAGTGACCTTGGCGCTGATCGAGGCGTTGCGCGACACCAATGCGCAGGTTCGTCTTGCGGCGATAACCGGATTGGGCCTGTCCGACAGAAAGGACGTGCCGGCCAGCGTGCCCGCTCTTCTAAAGTGTCTGGACGACCACGACCCGGCGGTCCGCCTGCAAGGCGCCTATCTATTGTGCGGTGATCCAGACGCCGCACGCGCGATTATTCCCGCCATTAAGGAAGCCCAAAAAAATCCAGACCCGGTTCTCAAAGCGGCGGCGGCGGCGGCGTTAAAGGAATGGCCAAAAGACAAGTATCCTGCCCAGGCGTTAGAGACCTTCGCGCAGGTGTTGGCCATCAGCCTCGCCGAGCAACAAGGCGCCGCCTGGAAGGCCACAGTGAAGATCGTAGATGAACGCCGCCAACCGCTGCCGGGCGCCGCTGTGTCAATACTTTATTATGTGCCCCCCAAGTTGGGTGAGGACCCCGCTAAGAGTTCCCGGAAAGTGGAGGGTTTGACCGGTGCCGACGGCGGCTTGGTCCTCTCCCATCGCGACAACTCTTTGCGCCTGGAATTTGAGGTCAAAAAAGATGGCTATTATCGCACGCATGACGAATTTGATTTCACCATGCACACCAATCGGAATCCCGCCGGGACGCTCGTGCTCAAAAAAATGATCCATCCGGTCCCCATGTATGCCAACCGGGTGGATTTCACTCGTGGCAAAAAGATGCCGTTCGACCAGCCCATCGGATTCGATTTGATGGCGGGAGATTGGGTGGCTCCGCATGGAAAAGGAACCAATGCTCTCATGTTCGTGACGTGGATTCGGCGCGCGGACCAGGACGATCAACGCGGCTACGAGGAAAAACTGACCATTAGTTTTCCCAATGCGGGCGATGGCATCCGGGAATTTGATTCGCTCGGCCCCCCTGGTTCACCAGGCAGCGAATTGCGCTCGCCGCAAGAGGCTCCTCAAGATGGTTATCTACCTCAATTAGTCAAACTACATAGCTGGCATCCAGCCCGGCCCGGCACCAACACCTACGATAGTATCCACAAAAACTATTTCCTCCGCGTTCAGACAGTCTTGAACGAACAAGGCAAAGTCAAAAACGCCCTCTACGGCAAGATCTATGGCGACTTCGACGAAGCCTTCTGGACGCTCCTGAATCCTGAGCCGAATTCGCGCAGCCTGGAATTTGACCCGAAACACAACCTCGGCCGAGGAGGATTTCACCCGTGGCCATTGTATTAGCTTCAACGGCTTATGCTAGAAGGTCCGACACCACTTTGGCCGGTTCCACGCCCGTCAGGCGCTGGTCCAGGCCCTGGTACGGGAAGGCCAGTTTCTCGTGGTCGATCCCGAGCTGATGCAGGATGGTCGCGTGCAGTTCGTGGACGTGAACGGGGTTTTCGAGGATGTTGTAGGACATCTCGTCCGTCTTGCCATAGACGAAACCGGGTTTGACGCCGCCGCCGGCCATCCATACGGTAAAGCAGCGCGGATGATGGTCGCGTCCGTAGTCTTTTTCCTCCAGCTTGCCTTGGCAGTAAATGGTGCGCCCGAATTCGCCGCCCCATACCACCAAAGTGTCCTCCAACATGCCGCGTTGTTTGAGGTCCTGGATGAGGCCGTAGCAGCCCTGGTCCACGTCCTTGCACTGCGAGGCCAGATCGCGGGGGAGACTCCCATGCTGGTCCCAGCCGCGATGGAAAATTTGCACGAAGCGAACGCCTCGCTCGACCAGGCGTCGGGCCATCAGGGCCGAATTGGCAAAGGTGCCCCGATCCTTGGAATCCGCTCCGTAGAGTTCGTAGGTCTTCTCGCCTTCGCCGGATAGATCGGTCAAGTCCGGCACACTCGCCTGCATGCGGAACGCCATCTCGAACTGCTGCGTGCGCGTCTGAATTTCCGGATCGCCCAAGGCCGCGTAGGAACGTTCATTGAGCGCGGTCAGTCCGTCAATCATTTTGTGGCGCATCTCGCGCGAGATGCCCGGCGCGTCCTTCAGATACAGCACCGCGTCGCCCTTGGCCCGCAACGCCACGCCGGCGTATTTGCCCGGCAGGAATCCCGCTCCCCAGAGCCGCGCCGAGATCGCCTGCACGTTCGAATACGGGCTGGAATGCGAGGCGTGCAGGACGACAAAAGTCGGCAAATCTTCATTGAGCGTGCCGAGTCCGTAGGCAACCCAGGAGCCCATGGAGGCCTTGCCCATAATCATCGAACCGGTATAGGACAATTGATTGGCCGGCTCGTGGTTGATGGCGTCAGTATGCATGGAGCGAATGAAGCAGAGGTCGCCCGCCATTTTGGCGTGCCAGGGCAGAAGTTCGCTCACCCACGCGCCACCCGGACCGTACTGCGCGAATTTGAAAACGGAGGGCGCCAGCGGAAATGTTTGCTGCCCGGCAGTCATGCCCGTGAGCCGCTCGCCCTGATTTTTGAGCCAGTCTTTGAGGTCCTCCTTGAACCGGGCCGTCAGCCCGGGTTTGTAATCGAAAGTGTCCAATTGCGAGGGAGCGCCGATGAGCGAGATATAAATGGCCCGTTTGGCTTTCGGAGCGATGCGCCAGAGCTTTTCCGCCAGTGCCGCGCCGTTATCCGAAGCTCCGTAGGCGCGCGGGCCGAGCAGAGAAGAAAGGGCGGCCACGCCTAGGCCGGTGGCGCTCCGGCGGAAAAACTGCCGCCGCGTCAGCGTGGCGTTCATTTCGTGAAGGAGGGGTATCCAATTCGGGTCAATGTTCATGGTGCAGCCTTATTTGGTGAGCGTTTCGTCCAGATTGAGAATCTCGCTGGCGACCAGCGTCCAGGCCGCCAAGTCGGCAGGCGGAATTTTTTGGTCCGTCTTGGATTCTCCGACCGCCAGCAGCGCCTGGGCGTCCGCCGGAACAGCCTGGTAGCTCTTGCGGAATTCTCGTTCCATCTGGCGCATGACGGCCCGTTCCTCGGGGGCCAGCGTTCGTGCCAACAGCGGCTCGGTGATGTGGTCCAGCCGCGAATCGAAGTTGGTGGAGGAGAGGATCGCGCGGGCGGCCAGATGGCGCGCGGCTTCGACAAATTGCGTGTCATTAAGAGTCACGAGGGCCTGCAAGGGCGTGTCGGTCCGTTCGCGCCGGGTGCAGAACGTTTCGCGGCTGGGCGCGTTGAGGATTTCCATGTTGGGCGGTGGCGCGGTCCTCTTCCAATACGTGTAGAGCGAGCGCCGGTAAAGCGCCGAACCGGTGTCCTGCTTGTAGATGCGCGTGTCGGATTCTTTCATCGCCACGGCGTCCCAAACGTTTTCGGGCTGGTACGGCTTGACCGGCGCCCCGCCCACCTTTTCCACCAGCAGACCGGAAGCGGCCAGGGCTTGATCGCGGATTTCTTCCGCGTCCAGGCGCGCGCGCGGCCCGCGCGAGAGCCATTTGTTTTGCGGGTCCTTCTCCAGTTTCTGCGGCGACACCGCCTCGGACTGCCGGTAGGTCGCGCTCATGACCATCGTTTTGACAATCTGCCGGAAATTCCAGCCGGAGTCCATGAACTCGACCGCCAGCCAGTCTAACAAGTCCTGGTTGCTGGGGCGCGCGCCCATGACGCCAAAATCCTCCGTGGTTTCCACGATGCCGTTGCCGAACAACTGCGACCACAACCGGTTGACGGTCACGCGCGCAACCAACGGGTCCTGGCGAGACATGATCCAGCGCGCCAGACCAAGGCGGTTGCGGGGCGCGTCCGCCGGCATGGCGGGCAGTGCCGCGGGCGTCGCGGCGGAAACCTCCTCGCCCTTGGTCAGGTAATTGCCGCGCAACAGAACGTTGGCGCTGGGCTTGGTGTCCGTTTTTTCCTGCATGACGAGAGTAATGGCTCCGCGTTCGCGTATCCCTTCTTCCTCGGCGCCCAGTTTGGCCATTTCAGCCGTCAGCTTTTGGCTCGGACTATCATAACCGGCCAAGTAGGCGTCCTTGATCTCCGCAGCCTTGGCCATGGAGGGGCCGCGCGCCAGACCGGCCAGCGCCAGCCGGGCGACATCTCGAGGCGCCAAGGCTTTGTCATAAAAGCGCACGTCCTGCAGGAAAACTTTGCCGCCGGAAAGCACGTCGGCGGGGCCGGATTTATCTGAGCGGGCGCCCAGGCGGAGCGGGACATCGGTGAGGATATTGGAGCCGAGATTGTTATTGTTGACATCCACGTTCGCCTTGAGTCCATCCACGTACAAAGCCAGGGCGTCCGCCCCCTGACGGCGGCCGTCGAAAACAACCATCACCTGGTGCCAGCGGTTGGTCGAAAGCCGCTCGTTGGCGGTGATTTTCAGGGCCTTGTCCGGAAATTGATCGACAATATGCACCGTCGGACGACCCTCGGACAGGTACAAATCCCATCCGCGAAAGTTCGTGGCGACGTTCATGCGCGAAAGGACCGGCCCGCTGGGCTTGTCCTCCATAAAGATGAAGGCGCCATAGCTGGCTTGGCCGTCGCGCGCCACCACGGGCGCGGCCTTTTCCACCGCGGCGCCATTCGTCAGCAACGGCGCGGGGCCGAAGGGACCCGTCCTCCGGTCGCTGCCGCCCACCCATTGGATTTTCTTGCCCACGGCGTCACCGGCGTACGGCCCGTTGCTTTCTGTCAATGGCAGATTGAGCGCGGGCGAAATGCTGATGGGCCGGGAACTGGGTTTGGATTTCTCCCCGGCCAGCCATTTCTGGAACCCGGGTTCCGCTTTGCCCTTGCGGTCGGCGATGGCTTGTTTTGTCCTGGGGATGGTTTGTTGCAAGTTTTTCCATGGCGCGGCGTCTGGCTGGGCGGGAAGAAAGAGCGTGGGCGCGTTGTTGCCGTTGGGGCCGTCCAAAATGGAACTGGTGTTGTTGCGGAAGAACGCGGTCAACGCATAGAAATCCTTCGTCGTGATCGGATCGAACTTGTGGTCGTGGCAGGTGGCGCAGCCGGCGGTCAATCCGAGCCAGACCGCCGTCGTGGTATCGACGCGGTCCTTGGCATAAACGGCGGCGTACTCCTCCGGGATGGCCCCGCCCTCGCTTGTCGTCTCCAGCAGCCGGTTATAGCCGGAGGCGATCTTTTGCTGCTCCGTCGCGCCGGGCAGCATGTCGCCGGCAATTTGTTCGATTGTGAACTGATCGAAAGGCATGTTGGTCTTGTACGCGGCTATCACCCAATCGCGGTACGGCCAGACGCTGCGCGCATAATCGAGATGAATTCCCTGCGTGTCGGCGTAGCGCACCGCGTCCAGCCACAGCCGTGTAAATTGCTCGGCGCTGGCGTCGCTGGCCAGCATGCGGTCCACCGCTTTTTCGTAGGCTCGGTCCGAGCCGGAGCGGACGAAGGCCTCCGCCTCGCGCGGGCTAGGCGGCAAACCTGTCAAATCAAAACTCAGCCGGCGGTAAAGGCGGGCTCTTTGTTCCTGGGGATTGGGCGCCAGGCCGTTCTGCGCCAATTTGCGCGCCACGAAATTGTCCACCGGGCTGCGCGCCCAGCCTGCTCCGTCGGCCGGCACCGCGGGCTTGACCGGCGGAATCAGCGACCAATGTTTCTCATATTTCCCGCCTTGGGAAATCCATTGCCGGATCAGGGCAATTTCGCCGGCATTCAACGGATTGTGCTCCACTGCCGGCGGCATCACGTCATCGTCGGTCGCGGTGATGCGCCGCACCAATTCGGAGGCGGCGGGATCGCCTTTGATGATGACCGGTTTGCCGTCATCGCGCAACTCGTAGGCGAATTGCTGGCGATCCAGGCGCAACGGATGCTTCTTGGGCTTGCGCGAGGCGGAATCCGGTCCATGGCAACGAAAGCAATGTTCGGAGAGGATGGGGCCGATTTGGTTGTTGTAGGATACCGTTTCACCTGCGGCCGAGGCGGCGCGCGGACAGGCCAGGGCCGCCGTCAACAGCACAAAGCCCCACGCGCTCTTGGTGACGAAGATAAGGTATCCGTCACGCCAAAAGCCGCCTTCTTTCCAGCTTGGTGGAGTGGTCAACGAAATCATGGCCGCATCTGCAAAGACGTTAGATTCCCTTATATTATTCACCCTTGAACAGCGTTTGTCACTGCCTTTTTACTTGAGAAGGATTGGTCCGCGGGTTAGGTCTGCGAATGCACCCACTAAAACCCGCTTTTTCAATTGGGTTGCACTTGCTTCAAAGCAGCCCGCGCGTCCTCGCGCATCAGTTGATCCGCCAGTCTGGCGGCCTCAAAAAGGGTTGGGATCGCTGTGCGGCCGGCCGGACCCAAATCTCCCAGCAGTCTAATGGCGGTTCGGCGATGCACCATATGCACCGGGGAATGGAATCTTTTCTCCAGGAGATCAATAGGCGGAGGACCGGACGGATCAAGTTTCCAGGCGGCCACGGCGGCGGCCAACTGCAGATCGACCTCTCTATCGCCACGGTATTTTTGGACAAGAGGCAGAGCGGCACGGGCTTCGGGGCCGATTTTGGCCAAAGCCAGCAAACATTCATACCGCGCGCCATTTGTGAGTCGTTCCATCAAACAAGGAATGCTCAGCACGTTGTGAGGTTCGATGGCCCACAAAGCCTCGGCCGAGGCTGCTGAAATGAATGGATTAGTGCTTTGGAGGAGATTGGTCAGCACGGGAACAGAAGAGCGAGCGGCAGGCCCCATTTTTCCCAGGGCTGGGAGGATTTTTCCCCATACTAACACTTCCGAATCAGGCACGACGGCCCGTTGTTCTTCCAGTGCCAGAAGACGCATAATCGGGGGAACCGCGGACGATGCCGCCGGGCCGATATTGCCCAGGGAATCGACGGCGCACCCTCGGACATTTCCATTCTCGTCTTGCAAAGTGTCCTCCAGAATTTTTATGACCGTTTCCTGTTCGACCTTAATTTCGCCCAGCGCCATGGCAGTCCATGACCGGAGGTTAGAATCCGGATTGGAAAGAAGCTTCTTGAACACAGGCAGGACTTCAGGAGCATCCTGGGCGGCGCCTCTCAGACCAATAACGCAACCGATACGAAAATTTTTATCAGGATCGTTCAACCCCTTGATCAAGGCAGGGACGGCGGCCCTGGCCTTCGGTCCAATGTCGCCCAAGGCGCTGGCGGCGGAGTGGCGAACCCACTCGTCATTGTCATGGAGCGCATCGATCAGGTCTGGCACGGCGATGGCTGCGTCAGGGCCGAATAGGCCCAAGCCTCGAGCCGCATAGGCCCGCATCGTGGCCGGCGGAAACGGCTCGGGAAGCCATTTCTGGAGTCGGCGGGGCAGCTTGGGCCACAGGACTGCGTAGGCATCCTTGGAGGGACTGTCGCTGTCTCTGAGCGCGTTGATGAGGTAAGGAATGGCCGGCGGCCCAATTTCAAGGATCGGACGTTCCCCTTCAAAGTAAGACGTTCCTTGCTGGTCCCTCAACATGTTGTTGAGGACTTTTATCCAGTGGCTGACCGGCTGGCCCTGATAAACTGGTTCTGGGGGCGCGCGCTGCCGGACCACAACGATGGCTGTCGTGGCAACCAATAAAAGACCAACTCCGGCCAAAGCGGCCATTTTGGATCTTGGCGCCTTCATCGACAAGCAACTTCAAAACGGTGCCTCGAATGGCCCAGGGTCATTTCATCTGGA
>PLIU01000285.1 GCA_003140095.1 Verrucomicrobiales bacterium
ACTGGTTGAGGCAGCAGGAGAACTGCGCTTACGCGGCCATGCTGATGTAGATGTCGAGCGAGCTGGAAGAGGAGGCCGGGGAGAAGCGATTGGAGGAGCGGCTGGTGGCGCCCCTGGCCATGGGGCTGGCGCGGCTGTTGCGGGAGGCGGAGGAAATGCCGGCCGGGCCGGAGCGGCATAAATTGATCCTGGAGGTGGCGCGGCAGTTGTCGCAGCTTCGGCGGGATAGCCTGCTGGCGGAACGGGTGCGGATAGAGAGGGACCGATGGGAAGAGAAGCTCTCGGAAATATGCCAGAGAGAGCACCAGGAGGCCGAGCAGGCGGCCCGGAGCGAGGTGATTATGCAACAGACCATGAAGGAGTTCCCCCATCTCAGGTTTGGACTTCGGCGGAAAGAGGCCGAGAATTCGCCGGCAGAGCCGCCGGTGCGGCCCAAACGCAAGGCGCGGGGCGCTCGCCCTGCTGCGGAGGCGGCAAGCAAGGATGGTCAGACAGAAAGGGACGAAAGGGACGGAATGGACGAAGGGGACGAAGGCGAGCGGGTCAAACCCGATCAAACCGATTCAAGCCCAATCAAACCAAATCAAACCAAATCAAACCTGTCCGAGGGAAAAATGGACTTGCCGGGAGGGGAAAGAGGGGCAATACAAGGATGAATTATGAAGGAAGAATTATGAATTATGAAGGAAGTGGACGATCCCCGTGAGATAGGGTGCGCCATCTCATGGGGCGAGGACACTTTGCGGCTGCATAGTCAAACCCGGTCAAGCCCAATCAAGGCGAATCAAACCAAATCAAACTAAATCAAACCTGTCGCAGGGAAAAATGGACTTGCCGGAGGCCAAAAAGGGGCAACGCAAGGATGAATTATGAATTATGAAGGAAGAAGGGGCGATCCCCGTGAGATAGACTGCGTCATCTCATGGGGCGAGGACAATTTACGGCGGCGCAGTCACCAGCGGGGCAAACCCGGTCAAGGCGGGGCAAAGCTGGGCAAAGCCGGTCCAGGGACTCGCAGGAGTCAGAACAAATTATGGGCGGCCCGTTTTGCGAGCTGCTCGTCCCTCCCGAAAAGTCAAACCCGGTCAAACCCAGTCAAACCAGAAAGGGGCCCAGTGAGATAGCCTGCGTCATCTCATGGGGCGAGGTTTGACCCAGGTCCGCGCACAAAAAAAGCCGCCAATATGATTCAGGTTCTCCGAAAAAGACCGGGTTCGGGAAGAAATCCCGCGCGCATCCTTGCGGGGCCCGGGTGGAATGGGCAGACTTGCAATTCACATGCGCCAAACAATTCGAGCGTGGTTCGAGGCGATTGAAACGCCATTCCTGGAGGTTATCTTCGAACAGCGCCGCAGCAAAAAGGCGGCGCTGGCCCGCTCCATTTTGTTCGGACTCTCCAAGATCTATCAATTTGGCCTCATGATTCACCGCTTTTTCATCCAGGCGCGCTTGATCCGGGATTCGACCCTGGGCATTCAAGTCATCGCCATCGGCAACCTGACGTTTGGCGGCACGGGCAAAACGCCGGTGGTGGAGAAATTCGCGCGCGAATTGCAACGGCAGGGCCGCACGGTGGCCATCCTGTCGCGCGGCTACCGATCCCGTCCGCAGCCGCTGGGAGAAATGTTCCTGAACAAGTTGCTCCTGCGCGAGGACAGCACGCCGCCCCGGGTGGTTTCCGACGGGCGGAATCTGTTGCTGGATTCCGACACGGCGGGCGACGAGCCTTACATGCTGGCCTCCAACCTCAAGGACGTGGTGGTGTTGGTGGACAAAAACCGGGTCAAAAGCGGGCGTTACGCCATCGAGCATTACGGCTGCGACACGTTGCTGCTGGACGACGGCTTTCAGTATTGGCGCCTGGCCGGGCGGCGGCAGGACGTGGTGCTGGTGGACTGCCAACAGCCCTTTGGCAATGAACATTTGTTCCCGCGCGGCACGTTGCGCGAACCGCCCTCGCACCTGGCGCGGGCCAACGTTATTTTCATCACCAAGAGCGACGGCAACACGTCGGTTTTGCGCGAGCGCATCAGCCTTTACAATTCGGGCGCCGGCATCATCGAGTGCATTCACGCGCCCCTTTATTTCGAGGACGTTTTCACGGGCGAGAGAAAGGAGCTGGATTTTGTCCGGGGCCGGCGGCTGGCCAGTTTGAGCGGGATCGCGCAACCGGAAAGTTTCGAGCAAAGCCTGGTCAAGCTCTGCCGCGAACTGGTGTATTCGAAGCGCTTCGCCGACCATCACCGCTTCACGCAGCAGGAAATCCTCAACGCGATTAACCGCAGCAAAAAGCGCCAAGCCGAGGTCATTATCACCACGCAAAAAGACGCCGTGCGCTTCCCCAAGCTGGATCGCCGCGACTTGCCCATTTATTTCATGCGCGTGGAAATCAAAATCCTTAGCGGGGCGGAGGACTTTGACGATTGCGTGCGCAAAATCTGCCTACGCTGATATGCCCGCAGTGACGGAAAGCATCCTGGTGCGAAGCGTCAATTGGCTGGGGGACGCGGTCATGAGCACGCCGGCGTTGATCCGGTTGCGCCAGGCCCGGCCCGGGGCGCGCCTGACCTTGCTGGCGGCGGAAAAACTGGCCGGGCTTTGGCAGCGGCAGCCCTTTGTGGACGAGGTGCTGACCTTCTCCGCAGCGGAAAACGTCTGGCAGGTGGGCCGGCGTCTGCGGGAAAGGAATTTCACCGCCGGGCTGGCGATGCCCAATTCCATCCGATCGGCGCTGGAGCTGTGGCTGGCGGGGATACCCAAGCGCATTGGCGTGGCGCGCACCGGGCGATCGTTCTTGTTGACAACAACGGTGCCGCCGCCGGCAGGCGCGGTGGAGATGCGCAAACGCGCTGTCGGCGAAATTCGGCGGCGCATCGAATCGGAGGGAGAAACGACTCTCTATCCGGCGACCGCTCACCACGTCCATCATTATCTGCATTTAGCCGCCGCGCTGGGAGCGTCGCCGGAGCCGATGGCGCCGCACCTTGAGGTCAGCGAAAGGGAAATGGAGGAGGTTCGTGGAAAATTCGGCCTGGCGCGCGCGGCGGGGCGGCCCTGGTTTGGATTGAGTCCGGGAGCGGAATACGGACCGGCCAAGCGCTGGCCGGCGGAACGTTTTGTGGCGGCGGCCCGGAGCTTGCGGGAAAAAACCCAATGCCGCTGGCTGGTTGTTGGCGGCGCGGGCGACCGCGCTCTGGGGGAGATGATCGGCCGCGACATCGCGCGCGCCACGGGAGAACCGCCGCTGAACCTGGCGGGCCAAACCAGCCTGCGCGAGCTGGCGGCCGCGTTGAAGATTTGCGATTTGGTATTGACAAACGACACCGGGCCGATGCACCTGGCGGCCGCGGTGGGCACTCCCGTGACGGCCATTTTCGGCAGCACGTCTCCGGAGCTGACCGGGCCGATTTTTTTCCCGCACGCGGAAGTGGCGCGCGGCCGCGCGCCCTGCGCCCCCTGTTTCCGGCGCGAGTGTCCCATCGATCTGCGTTGCCTGCGCGGCATCGAGACGGAGCAAGTCGTGGCGGCAGCGCTACGGTGCCTGGCGGGCGGCCAGGAGAAACCCCTCCAGAATTGATATGCGGAATCTTTGCGTTTGCGTCCTTGAGCCTTTGCGCCTTTGCGTTAAATATGTTTCGTCGGGGATGCCGCATCTTTACGCCACTGCGGCTGCCCGCTGAGGGTTGGCAAAGCAAACTTACGACTTTATTCTCTGGAGCACTTCCGCTGTCAAGAGGTCATAGGCCACCGCGCCGGCGCTGTGCTTGTCGTAATGAATAATGGGCTTGCCGAAGCTGGGCGCCTCGGCCAGGCGCGTCGCGCGCGGAATGACAATGTCAAACACCAGCCGGCCGAAATGCGCCCGCACTTCCCCCACCACCTGCGCCGCCAGGCGCGTGCGCCCGTCAAACATCGTCATCAGCACCCCCAACAACTCCAGGCGCGGGTTAATGCCCGCCTGGCGCACCTGGCTCAGGACCTTGTGGCTCATGGAAATCCCTTCCAGCGCGTAATACTCGCATTGCAGCGGGATGAGCAGATAATCCGACGCGGCGAAGGCGTTGAGCGTCAAAAGGCCGAGCGACGGCGGGCAATCAATCACAATAAAATCGTGCCGGCCGCTTTCCGCCAGCGGACGCAGCAGGCTCGCCAGCCGCTGCAGATGGTTCTCCGCCCGCGCCATTTCCACTTCCGCCCCGCACATGTCGACTTCGCTCGGGATGATCTCCAGGCGGTCGAAGGCGGTCGGGCGGATTTTTTCCAACAGCGTCCCCTCGCCCAGCAAAGGCCGGTAGGCGCTGGCGCCTTCGGTTTTCTCCAGGCCCACGCCGCTGGTGGCATTGGCTTGCGGGTCCATGTCGAGCAGCAAGACCCGCCGCCCCTGTTCGGCCATGCAGGCGGCCAGATTGACGGTGGTCGTCGTCTTTCCCACCCCGCCCTTTTGATTGGCCACGGCTATGACTTTGGTCGGCACCAGCGGATTAAATCCCATCCCGGAGCGGCGGGAAAGTTATTTGCGTGATCCAAAAAACTGGATTTTTGGGGTAAGATGAAGCAAATTGGATTGTATGAAGTTCATTCTGACTACGCATAATGTCACTTTGACGAAATCGATTGAAGATCACATCCTTTCCCGACTGGAAAAACTGGAGCATCTGGACCGCTATTGCACCAGCGCCCGCGTCGCTCTGGAACATGACCATCTCAAACGGCCAGACCGCCAGTTCACTTGCGCCATGCGCCTGGCGGTGCCCGGGCCGGATCTCTACGCGGTGGACCGCAAGAGCGATTTGTACGCGGCCATCGACCTGGTCACTAAAAAGATCGAACAGCAATTGCGCAAACGCCATAACAAATATAAAGCGCGCAAGCATGTGTTAGGCTCCCTGGGCAAAGAGTCCCGCAATGCGGCCGAAGAGTGACGACCGGCCCGCGGCTAGACCGTGGCCCAGCCTCCGTTCATGCTTTTACGCGCCCGCATCCTCTTGCCCATCTCCGCGCCTCCCGTTGAAAACGGGGCTGTTTTGCTCTCCAAGAATCGCATCGTGGCTTTGGGTGGTTGGCGCGATCTGGCCGCCCGCACCCGCGAGCCAGCGGTCGATTTGGGGCCGGTGATACTGCTGCCGGGATTGATCAACGCCCACTGCCATCTGGATTACACCGACATGACAGGACTGCCGCCACAGAAACAGTTCCCCGATTGGATCAAGGGCCTACTGGCGTTGAAGGCGGCGGCCAGTTACACCGATTACGCCGAGGCGTGGCTGCGCGGCGCAAGAATGCTCGCGCGCACCGGCACCACCACCGTGGCGGATGTGGAAGCCGTGCCGGAATTGCTGCCCGAAGTCTGGTCTTCGACGCCCTTGCGCGTCTTCTCGTTCCTGGAAATGACCGGCGTCAAGAGCCATCGCTCACCGGCGGAAATCCTGCGCGAGGCCGCCGCCAAAATCAAAAGCCTTGCCTCCGCGCGCGGGTCCGCCGGCCTTTCCCCGCACGCGCTCTACTCAACGACGCCGGCCCTGTTGCGGCAGACGGCGGCCCTGGCGCGCCGCCGCGGGTGGCGCGTCACCATGCATGTGGCCGAGTCGATGGCGGAGTACGAGATGTACGCGGGGCAGCGCGGGCCTATGTTTGACTGGCTCAAAGGCCAGCGCGACATGTCGGATTGCGCGCACCGGACACCCGTGCAGCAAGTGCGCCGTTACGGCCTGTTGGGGGACAATTTCCTGGCTATTCACGCCAACTATCTCGACGACACCGACATCACCGCCCTGGCCGATTCCGGCTCCAGCGTCGTGCATTGCCCGCAAAGCCATGCCTATTTCGGGCATGCTGCCTTTCCCTTCCAGAAGTTGCGCGCGGCGGGCGTCAACGTGTGTTTGGGCACCGACAGCCTGGCCAGCGTGATGGTGAGCCGGCGCGCCAAGGCCGAATTGAACATGTTCACTGAAATGCGGTCCTTCGCCGCCGCGCATCCGGATGTCGCGCCCGAGACGATCGTGCGCATGGCCACGCACCATGGGGCACGGGCGTTGGGACGCAAAAGGCGAGCCGGCCGCATCTTCCCGCAGGCCCTGGCCGATTTGATTGCGATTCCGTTCCGCGGCAAGGTGGAAGAAGCGTGGTTGGCGGCGGTCCATCACACCGGCCCCGTTTCCGCATCGATGATCGATGGAAAATGGGTGCATGGAGATTTGGCCTGTTCCGCTTCATCTTAAGTAGTCGTCAACGCATCCCGTCTGCGGACGAGTTCGTTGACGATCGAGGCAAAAAAATAATAGGCTCATAACATGAAATCGACACGGCGATTCCTTCTGGTTTCCGCCGCTTCCGTGCTGTTAGGTGTCGGTGCAGCCAATGCCACACAGCTCGTGCCAGTGGGTGCCAAGGTTACGCTGGAAGTGGACCACCAGGAGTATTTTATCGGTGAAAATGTGATCGTGCATTTCATCCTCGAAAACGTTGGCAACCAGCCGTTCGAGGTTGAATTTGGAGGTGACTACCGCTTTGCGAGCCGTTCAACGCGATTCAAGGTCACGGCGACGAACCAACAGGGAAAGGCCGCGGAAGATCCTGACCCTTCGCCATTTTCCGGAGGAGGCTTGCTCAATCGTCGGAAGCTCAATCCGGGCGAGAAGTTCACCCAGTCGTTGCCCCTGATGCATTACTGCCAGATCGTTCGACCTGGCCGCTACGCCATCCAAGTGGCACATGATTTCGGCTGGACAGATGGCGATCGCAAACGGCCCGTGGGCGAAACCACCGTCACGTTCCGGATGCCCACTCCGGTGGAGGCGGAGGCGGTGGTGGCCGAAATGGAGCGATCGCATGATGACGCGGGTTTCACTGGTCTTGGCCTGCCAATTTACTTGGAACCGTTGCTGCGCCGGGCGCAGGAAGGAGACCGGCATGGCATAGAGGGTATGAGCCGGATAGCCACGCAGGATGCCACTGCGGCGTTGATCGAGCTGGCCGCGAACTCTAACACGAATGTGGCACTTGAGGCGGCGACGGCTCTCAACCTTCGTTTGCCAGACCCTGCGCTCGAAAGCGCAACTGGACCGCGTGGATTTGGTCCTTATGCGAAAGAGGCGCGGCTTCGTCTGGTGACGAATTCGTGGGACGCAAAATTCGCGCCGGCCGTTCGGTCGCTCGCAACCAAATTCCTGGCACGGTCACAGACCGGGGAAATCACTGCCGGCGCAGCCATGGTGCAAGCCGTGGGAACACCTGCCGAAGCGGCCGCGGTAATTTCCGCGATGGGCCGCGCCCTCGGTCCGATGGGCGGCCCGCGTCATGATCCGAAAGACAATATTCAGGACCAACCGCAACCGTTGCGAGAACTGATCAGCGCGATGGATGTTCTGCACAAGAAGGGTTTCACCCTCCAAGAGGGAGAGGGCGCCACGAAGCTCACCGCGGTACCTGGCGTGGAATGGGACAGGCAGGGGATCACTCGCATAGAGAGCGCCCTGACTGGGGAGGCTGAGCTTCTCCTTTACTTCACCTGGCTTGCCAACGCGCCGGGGCCGCGTTCAGATCGCTGGCTGGATTTGGTCAAGGCCTATGGACCGAGCACTCGATTCCCGACACGCGCGGCCATCTTGAACTCAATTCCCCAACCGATGCCAGACCCATGCACGGCATTTGTCGAGAGCAGGCTGGAGGATACCGACTTCGGCGTGTGCCGCGCCGCCTGCGCCGTGGCCGGGGAATCCGGGAGAAAGGTTTTCCTCAAGCCGCTGCTTGATATTATTGCGACAGAGCATCACGAATTGCTGTTGCGCGAAGCGACTCAGGCGGCGAAAAGGCTCGGGGCCGGCTTCGAGTTGCTCGATGTCTGGGCCGATCGGCTCTCGGAGGAGGGACTTTGCGGTCCAGCCCTCGACAATCTGCAGACCGTGATCGAAGGATTGCCGGGGAATTCGTCCGGCGTCGGTGTGACGCGAAGTGAGCGGATTGATCTGCGTAATCAGTGGAAGGCTTTTCTGGCCATCCACGCCAATGAAATTCGTGCCGGCAAAAAATTCAAGTTGGATGACCCGGCACTGACACCGGCGCTTTTCGGTCGCGCGCGAACCTTTCATTTGCCCGACGGTAAATCCTGGCCGGCTACCCGGCCGGAGGTGTACTAACCTCACTGCTTGGCGCCGTAAGCGCGGACGAAATCAACGCATTGTTTTACATCCGGCACGGAATGGCCCCAGTTGTACTCATACTCGATGGAGACGTTTCCATGGAAGTCCTGTGTCTTCAATTCGTCCAGGATTTCCTTTATCTTGCCGACGCCGGTGCCGTAGGGGACGGCGTGGCCATCCATGCCAACTACATTCTTATCCACCAAATGAAGACTGATGACGCGGCCTTTGAGCAGGCGAATCGATGCCAAGGGATCCAAACCGGAGCCAACCCAATGGCCGGTATCCGCGCAGGCGCCGATGCGGCTATCACGGTTTTCCACGACGGAGAGGACATATTTAGGATCCCACACTTTGTAGCTGGAGTCGTTGTCGCGCCGTTCATGCTCATGGATGCCGACGCGGATGTCGAACTCCTTGACCAGCGGCTCAATGATGTCCAATTGGCCGACCGATTCGGTGGTGACGCCGTAAAAGTTGAGCTTCCTGGCGAACTCGAAAATCTGGCGCCACTCGGCCGCGTCGCCCGCGCCCACCACGCCATAGTTGACAGCGATGATGCCGGCCTGGGTCAGCTTGGCTTTGAGCGCGTCGAGATCCTGATCCGACATGTGGTGGTCCAATTTTGCGCCGGGCCGGTCGGAGGAAAGCTTCTGGCCGGGGTAGAATTCGATCACTTTGCCACCCGCTTCGACCGTTTTGTCGATGGCCTCGAAGGCGGTGAAATCGTTGAAGGTCCAGGCCTGGCAGCCCAAGGCGAAGCCGCCTGTGTCGTATTGTGCCGGGATATCCATGGCTGAGAGTTGGGCCGCAGTGAAGGCGCACAGGGCGCCGGCCAAAATCAAATGTAGTTTGGACATAGTGCTGAAAATTATTAAACCGAGGACGCCATAAGGCAAGAAGATTACCACGCATCTTTTCTTCGTTCAATGAATGGCCGATAATTCCGCGGCCGTCCAGGCGCGCTGGCGCTTGGCGGTGCCGGCGCGAACGGCGGCAATGGCTTCCGGCTCGACCGGCGGCGCGGCGTTCTCCCAGCTTCGCCGAATGAAAGTCAAAATACCGGCAAGCTGATTGTCGTCGAAGGCGGCCCAACTGGGCATCGACGAATCAAAACCGATGCCGGCCACGGTGATCGGACCTTCCGCTCCCTGCAGGAGGATCCTGGCCAAACGTTGCTCGGGACCCAGGACCCACTCCGAGTCCGCAAGCGGCGGGGCCAGCCCCGGCTGCCCCAAACCGGTGGGTTGATGACAAGCGGCGCAAGTGCCGGCGAAGAGCTGCCGGCCGAGATCGTAACGCTTTTGCGCTTCCACTGTTAGCGGGGCCAATGGCGGCAAGGGAACATAGCCGGGCTTCCCAGGCCATGCAATCAAGGGCGTAATCCTGCTGAGGATGCCGAGCAGCTTCTCGTTCCTCTCCAGCGCGATCAGCCCGGCTGGTTTGGCTGCGAAATTCAAGGGCTTTGGCTTTGGCCGGAAACCGTTTTGGTGGCCGGGCGAAACGCGGGCGGCGATGCCCTCCAAGATCGCGTCCTGACGCCAATCCGGGAAGGCGGCCGCAAATTCAAGCATGTGATTTATGTCCTGCGTGCTTCGTCCGTTGACCACGCATTGCGCCAGGCAGCCGAGGAGAGAGTCGCGACCCGGACGCTGTTCTTTCCCATGATTGACAAGCGTCTCCAAGAATGCCGGCTCGCGCTGATACAGACTGCTGGCCAGCGCTTCCTCCACTAGCGGATCCCCGGCCGCGCGATCCGCCACCGCGAGCAGGCCGCGGCCTCCGTCGGCGCCGGCCATTTGGCCGAAGGTGAAGGCCAATTGCCGTTGGACTTCGGGGGCGGGGTCGGATTCCGCCAGGGCCAGCAGAGGGGCGAAGAGTTGCGAAGACTGAGAGCTTTTCAAGAACGCCTCGGAAAGGCGGACAGCGGTGGCGCGAACCCTGGGGCTGGAGGCGGAAAGCAGCGTGAGCACGGTCTCCACGTCAAGTTGATTCATTCCTTCTAGCGTCCAGGCCGAATGCACTTGTGTGATCGGGTTGGTGGATTGGATGGCTTGCAAGCGGAGAGCGGGCGCCACATTGGCATTGGCGCGCTCGACCAGCAAGCGTTGGGCCGTGTCTTGCACCCAGCCTTCCGGACTGGCCAGTTTCCCGACCAATTGCGCGGAATTCAATTCTGCCAACGTCTGCCGTCGTGGCGGTGCGTCACCGTAGAAAACCCGATAAATCCGCCCCAATCCCAGCGGATGTTCCAGACCGCGGGCCTTGATCTGGCGGCGCAAATACGTCGTGACAGATATTCGATGCTCCAAAACGCCACGATAAAGGTCCGTGATGTAAAGCGCGCCATCCGGTCCGTTGTAGAGGCTGGTCGGACGGAAACGTTCGTCGGTCGAAGCCAGAAAATCCTCGTGCTGATAAGCTTCGTGACCGGTCATCCAGCCATCCTTTTCAACCAGAATGTCGCGCATGATGAGATTGCCCGCCGGCTCGCAGACGAAGGCGTTGCCGCGGTATTCGGGCGGGAAATTGTCCCCGCGATAAATCAACGGCCCGCACGCTGCCGTCGTCTTCGCCAAAGTGCCGTCGGGACGCAAAATGTTCTTCCAATACCCGCGGTTGACACCGGGTGTCATGTGAATGGGCCAGACGGTTTGGTCGTGAATCGGATCGACACGGACGCCGCTCTGGAAGCGATAGTTGGGATTGCGCAGCAAGTATTCGGCGGGAACAAGGTCGATGCGAAACTGGTCCTCGTTGGAATTGTAAACAATGCGACCAAAATCATCCTGCGCGATGCCCCATTCGCCGCGCAGGATGGTTGCGCCGCGCTGCCATTCGCCGTCCACGTAGCGAAAGCGCGTCGCGTGACAGGCGCAATAAATCCAATTATCCAGCCCCCACATCAGTCCGTTGGGTGCATCCTGCGGACTGTAATTGCTCCCAAAGTCCGGCGCCACTTCCGAACGCCGGCCCGCTTTGTTCCCGTCGATAATGGAATAGAACCAGAGATGCGGCGGTTCGCCGACCAGCAAGCCGTCGCCCACCAGGGCAATGGCGCGGGGCAGAACCAAATGGTCCGCGAAAACTATCCGTGTATCCAGATGACCGTCGCCGTGAGAATCTTCCAGCACGACGATTTTTCCCACAGGTTGATCTTCGCCTGTGCCGTCCACGTTGGGCATGTAGCCGCTCATTTCCACCACCCAAACGCGGCCATCGGCGCCGAAGGTCAGCGCGATCGGATCATGCACCAGGGGTTCGCAGGCGGCAAGTTCAATGTGGAATCCGGGTTGCAGTTTAAAGGTCTTCAGCGCCAGTTCCGGGGACAGCGGCAGGGAGGGCGGAATTTTGTCGAGCGGGATCGGATCTGCCTGCACGGCGCCAGGGGGGTCGCTGAGATCGCCCAATTGTGCTTGGACTGGACCCGCTAAAAGAACGATCAAGGCCATGACCGTCACCGTCGAATCAGAAAATCGATAAGCCATTTTTTTCACAACCGGTAAACGCGCCGGGCATTTTCGCACAGGAGTTTGCGTTCAATCTTGTTGCTGGCTGCCAGTTCGCGCACGCTGCGAATTGTCATCCAGCCCGTGCATGTCATGTCATGGCCGCTTTTGTCGGAGCAATCGCTGCCAAAGATCAGCTTGTCCTGGTGGCGAACCAGGAAGGGACGGATAAAATCCGTATCGCGCGTGAGGGCGTTGTGGCCGGAGTCGGCGGAAAGATCGGCGAAAAAATTCGGATAATCGCTCAAATAGCGGTCGGTCCAACCGCCCGGAGTGATCTTGCCGCGCGGATACAAGTTTTTTGGATCGTCCTTGCAGTCTTTGTCGATGTGCGCCCAGAGCGTTTGCGCGTGGCCGACGAAATTCGTTCTCGGATGCCTTTCCAGCATTTTGTAGAATCGGTCGAAGCCGTAATTGTAAGTGCCATACTGCCAATGCATGAGGATCGGCGCCTGGTATTCGGCGGCCAGACGGTAAAGGGCCTCCATCTGGGGTGAATCGCATTCCACGCCGAATTTTTGTTCGCCGATGCAGACGGCCCCTTTTTTCAGATACTTCTCGATGGTGGCCGGGGCCTCTTCCAGATCGGGCACTTCATTGGAGCCGAAGTAGAACTCGCCCGGATGTGCGCCGGCCAGCGCCATGCAGGACTCGTCCCCGGCGCAGGTGCCTTCCAAGCCGTTGGAAAAGCCAGTGTGCGTCGATGGCCGGATCACGGGACTGCCCGCCGGAAGCATAACGGTTTTGCTGACTTTCATGGCCCGCTGGTGCGCGACCAGTTCCTCATCGGTGCGCGCGGAGCCGATTTGCTGGTATTGCGCGTCGCGTTTGCCGCCGTAGTTGCAATGCTGATGGATGTCAATAATCAGTTCGGAGGCCTCTTCCGCGCCGCCGGACGCCGCCAGGACAGAACCCACCACGGCGCAGGCGGACTTACGGAGAAAATCTCGTCGTGAAACCGGTTGTGATGCGTTCATGGTGTCATTCGTCGCCGGCAGCCAATAGTATCCGGAACCTGGAGGGGGAAGTCAACGACACTCTGGAGCGGATGATGATTTCTGATGCAAATGAAAATGCGAGCCTGGAGCCGGAAATGGCCACAGCTCGGCGCTTTCCAATTCATCAGCGCCCGTTAAGTTGGAGGGGATGATCATTTCCGTCATAGTGCCGGCGTTTAATGAGGAAAAGCTTATCGCCGCCTCGTTGCGCAGCATGCAGCTGGCGGCGGGCAGCTTCGCCGAGCGTGGTTGGGAAACGGACCTCATCGTGTGCGACAACAATTCCTCCGACGCGACGGCGGCCTTGGCGCGCACGGCCGGCGCACGGGTGGTTTTTGAACCAGTCAATCAAATCGCACGCGCCCGCAACACCGGCGCGGCCGCGGCGCGCGGCGATTGGCTGGTGTTTGTCGATGCCGATTCGCGCCCAACCCCGGAATTGTTTGCGGAGGTGGCCGCGCAAATCGAATCGGGCCGCTGCCTGGCCGGCGGTTGCACCGTCCGCATGGATGAACGGCATTTCCTGGGGGACCGCGGCACGTCTTTGTGGAATTTAGTGAGCCGGCTGACCAAGTGGGCGGCGGGATCGTTTATTTTTTGCCAGGCGGCGGCCTTTCGACAGATCGGCGGATTCGATAGCGAACTTTTTGCGTCGGAAGAGCTCGATTTGAGCAAGCGCCTCAAGAAACTGGCCCGCGTGAGCGGCAAGAAAATGGTCATCCTCCATCGGCATCCGCTGCTGACTTCGGCGCGCAAGATGCGCCTTTACTCTCGCGCCGAGTTGGCGGCCTTTATCAAAAAGGCCATTCTTCACCCGCGGCAAACGGTCACCAACCGCGACGCCTGCTCGCCCTGGTACGATGGACGCCGATAGCTCTTAGCTTAGGCCAATTCCTTGCTCTGGGACACTTCGATCAATTCGATTTCATATCCTTCCGGGGCGTCGATAAAGGCGAAACCGCCGCCGTCCGGCCGCAGGGTGGGGCCGTCGGAGTATTTCAGGCCCTGGGCTGCCAGGTGCCGGCCAAATTCTTCCAGGCTCTCGATTTCAAATCCCAAATGGGTCAGGTCCGGCTGAACGTGGACTGGGCCGCTGGCGGGAAAACAGCAGATTTCGATCAGTTCCTCGCTTTGCGGGGCTTTCAAGAATACCAGTTCCGAACCACGCGGCGACTTATGGCGGCGCACCTCCTGGAGGCCCAGGACGTCTTTGTAGAACTTTATCGTGCGCTCCAAATCGCTGACGCGATAGCGCGTGTGATTGAGTCGTGTAACTTGCATAAGATAACATAACCGGTCTGGGACGGAAGGCAACGCGCTTTGGGGTCAATTAAATGGTTCCGTTTTGAAGTTTGCGCTTTCCTCGGCGTCAGCTTAGATTATAATGCTGCCCAATGGCTCCCAATGGGAGCAAACAATTTATGAACAAAGATTCTAACAAAACCCAGGATGGCGGGGCTACGCGCCGTGAATTTATCAAGAAATCGTCCCTCGCCGCCGCCGCCGCGGCCAGCGTCAATATGTTCAAGACTCCCGTCTATGGGCAGGATCAGGCGCCATCGGCCGGCGTAGTCGGCGCCAACAACCGCTTGCGCGTCGCCTACATCGGCACGGGCAACCAGGGCCAGTTTCACGTCCAAAATCAACAGGCCAACGCGGCCGCGAACAATATCGAGCAGGTGGCGGTGTGTGATCTTTCCAAGCAGCGCCGGGCTGATGCCGCCAAAATCATCGGCGGCAATGTCAAAACCTTCGAAAATTACCAGGAGTTGCTGGCCATAAAGGATATTGACGCTGTCACCATCGCCACGCATGATATTTGGCATTGCAAGACGACGCTCGACGCCCTTGATGCTGGCAAGCATGTCTATGTGGAAAAACCGATGACCCGCTATCTGCCGGAAGCCTTCGAGGTCTATGACAAAGTTAAGACCACGGGCAAAATCATTCAGATCGGCTCACAAGGCACCACCGCTCAGGCGTGGCACAAAGCGGCGGAGTTGATCCTGCATGGCGACATTGGCACCCCCGTCTGGGCTCAAGGGTACTATTGCCGTAACAGCAAGGAAGGCGAGTGGAATCTCACCATTCCCGAGTGGGCCAAAGACCCCAATGACTTCAACTGGGATACATGGCAGCAGCCAGTCAAGGACAAACAGCCATTCAACCCTGAGGCCTATATCCGCTGGCGCAAGTATTATCCATACTGCGCCGGTCTGCTGGGCGACCTGGCGCCCCACCGCCTCCTGCCGTTGATGCTGGCCACCGGCAACCCGGAGTTTCCCACACGCGTGACTTCTTTGGGCACCAACCCTGTGCATGCCGATAAGACCGGTCCCAACCCAGAACGGCAGGTTCCTGAACAAGTTGAAATCCTGGCGGAATTCCCCAGCGGCTTCAGCATGGTCATTGTGGTCAGCACCATCAACGCCCGCAGCCCGGGATTCGTCATTTACGGCCACAAAGCTTCGCTGGAAATCGGCACCAGCGGCGAACGCGTCCAACTTATTCCCGAAAAACCCTACTCCGATGACATCGATTTGGCGAATTATGACGGCCTGACCCCGATTGAAAGCGTTCCCGAACACGAAAAGAATTGGTTCGATTCCATCCGCGCCAATAAGCAGCCCAATGCGAACATTGATCTGGCCATCCGCGCCCAGGTGGTCATTTCCCTGGCGGAAATGTCCAATCGCATGAACATGATGTGCCTGTGGGACGAAAAAGAGCGCAAAATCAAAAAGCAGGACGGCACAGAAATCGCGGCCATCACTTATGGCACCATTGAGCCGTCTTGACCGTCGTGACGGCGGGCCGCTGGCACGATGAAGGTCACTTTTAATTGGCTCCGGCAATACGTCCATTTCGATTGGACACCTGAAGAACTGGCCGAACGCTTGACCATGCTCGGCTTGGAAGTCGAGGGCACGCAAAAGCTCGGCGGGGAATTTGAGGGCATCGTCGTCGCGCAGGTACTCACGCGCGACAAACATCCCAATGCCGACAAGCTCTCGGTTTGCCGTGTCAACGACGGCCACGGCGAACGGATCATCGTCTGCGGCGCGCACAACTTCCAGGCTGGCGACAAAGTGCCGTTGATCCTGCCCGGCCACAGCCTGCCCGCTCAACCGGGCGCGCAGCCGGTCACCATCAAAGCCGGCAAAATCCGCGGCGTCGAATCCCAAGGGATGCTTTGCTCGCCTGATGAACTGGGCCTGCCCGAGAAAATCGATGGTCTCCTGATATTGCGTCCAGACGCCGTGGTGGGCCAGCCGTTCGCGGAATACCTGGGACGGCAGGGAGCGGACGTCGTGTATGATTTGGAAATCACGCCCAACCGGCCGGATTGGAACAGCGTCATTGGCATTGCGCGCGAAATCAGCGCGCTGACCGGCCACCCGTTGCGCCTGCCGGAAATTCAAATCACCCCCTCGCAACTGGCTGGCGAACCGACGGAAAAACTGCTGGCCGTCCGCATCCTGGAACCGGCCCTGTGCTGGCGCTACACGGCTCGCATCGTGCGCGGCGTCAAAGTCGGCCCCAGCCCGGCGTGGCTGCGTTCGACTCTGGAAAAGGCCGGCCTGCGTTCCATCAACAATGTGGTCGATGTGACCAATTACGTCATGCTCGAGTCCGGCCATCCCCTGCACGCTTTCGATTATCATCTTCTGGGCGGCCATCCGGCGATCCCGGCCATCCTGGTCCGCCGTGCGGCCGAAGGCGAAAAATTTGTCACCCTCGACGGCAAGGAGCGGGTGCTGACGGAACAAATGCTCTTGATCGCCGACGAAACCAAAGCCGTAGCGCTGGCGGGCGTCATGGGCGGCCAAAACAGCGAAATCCAATCCAGCACCGTCGATGTCCTGATCGAAAGCGCGTGCTTCCAACCGCAAAATATTCGCGCGACGTCGAAAAAGCTGGAGTTGCGCACGGATTCCTCCTACCGCTTTGAGCGCGGGGCCGATGCGGGACTATGCGATTGGGCCAGCCGGCGCGCCGCGCAACTCATCCTCCAAACCGCCGGCGGCCTGCTGCTGGACCCGGCCATCGACGCTTACCCCGCGCCGCCGCCGCCCAAGACGATCAGTCTGCGTTGGCAAAAAACCAACGAACTCCTTGGCGTGGACATTGCGCCCGCCGCGCAAACCCAGTTTCTGCAACGGCTGGGGTTGGAATGTGTCGATCCTGCCGCCCCGGCCTTTGGCATTCCCACCTTTCGCGTCGATCTCAAGGGGGAGGCGGACTTGATCGAAGAAATCGGGCGACTGTATGGCGTGGACAAAATTCCGGCCACGCCGCCGCGCGGCGCCATCGGCTTCAACGCCTTTGACGCGGTGCATGACCAGATTACCGAAGCCCGCCGCCTCCTGGCGGCCCTGGGCCTTTTTGAAGTGCAAGGGCAGACGTTGCTTTCCGTCGCCGCCGCGAGCCTGTCGGCGGACCCCGCGCAAATGGCGGCGCTGCAATATCCGTTGAGCAGCGACATGAACGTGCTGCGTCCGAGCCTGTTGCCGGGGCTGCTGGAGAGCCTGCGCCATAATGCCAGCCGCAAGAATGGCGACGTTGCGCTCTTTGAGATCGGCCGCGTCTTCGTCCTGACGGAGGGAAAAATCAAGGAAGAGCGCCGGCTGGGCCTGGCTTTGACAGGACGGCGCCAGCCCGGCTTTTGGAGCGGCGCGGATCGAGATGTCAAGTATGATATCTATGACTTGAAAGGGGCGGTGGAGGAATTTTTCGAGCAATTCGGATTGCGCGGGGTCAGTTGGACGCGCCGGGAACCGCCGGGCTTGTTTTTCCTGGAATCCGCCGCCGTGCAACTGGGCAAGCTGGCGTTGGGCGAAATGGGCCAGCTTGCGCCCGCCCTACAAAAGCGGCACGACCTGCGGGACGGGGTATTTTTGGCCGAGTTCAATTTAGACTTGATGCTCGCGCGGCGCAATCCGGCCAAATCATTCAAGCCCTTGCCGGCCTATCCGGCCATCCGCCGCGACGTGGCCATGCTGGTGCCGGAAGCGGTTTTGTACGACGCCGTGCAGAACGTGGTCCGGCAAACCAAACCATCGCACCTGGAGAAGATGGAGATGTTCGATGTCTTTCGCGGCCGCAACGTGCCCGCCGGCCAAAAGAGCTTCGCCTGCTCCTTCATCTATCGCCACGCCGAGCGGACGCTGACCGACGCCGAAGTCAACACCGCCCACGAAAGGCTCGTCGAGCAATTCAAACAGTCCCTCCACGCCACCATAAGGGACGCCGTGAGCATTTGACGTTGACGGCAGGGCAACTCAGTCGAGCCGTGACTTAAATCCACGAAATCGAGTCACGGCTCGACAGAGTCTCGCCCAACCACGCAACTCTGGCGTTGCGCGGGGAGCATTGGAAGTCTTAAACTTTCCCCCGCCGCGCGCGAGTGACCTCATCCGCGCCTGCTACGACAAAATGTAATTAATGACGACAAGTTATAAAGACACGCTAAACTTACCCCGCACAGACTTCGCCATGAAAGCCGGTCTGGTCGAGCGCGAACCACAACGGCTCCAGCAATGGGAGAGCAATAAGCTCTACCAACAAATCCAGGAAAGCCGCAGGGGCGCGCCCCGCTTTGTCCTGCACGACGGCCCGCCTTTCGCCAACGGCGACGTCCACATCGGCACGGCGCTCAACAAAATCCTCAAGGACTTCGTCGTCAAATACAAGACGTTGCGCGGCTTCAGCGCGCCTTATATTCCGGGTTGGGATTGCCACGGGCTGCCGATTGAATTCAAAGTTTCGCAGGAAATGCGCAAGGAGTTTGAAGCGCAATGGACGCAAAGTCGAAAGCCGCTTCAAGATTCATGGAAGGACGAGCACGATCCTGTTTTGGTTGAGGAAGTAACAAAGCAATTAAAACAGAAGGAATTTCTTTCTCCTCAAAACATTCGCGCCAGGTGCTTGGAAAATGCGCAACACTTTATTGATGTTCAGCGCCGGCAATTCAGACGCCTGGGTGTTCTCGGCGATTGGGACAATCCTTACCTCACGCTGGACAAAAAATATGAAGCGGATGAACTGCGCCTTTTTGCGGACATCGTTGAAAAAGGTTTTGTTTATCGCGCAAAGAAGCCGGTTTATTGGTGCATCGTCTGCCGCACCGCGCTGGCGGAAGCGGAAGTCGAATACGCCGAGCACGTCAGCCAAAGCGTGTTCGTGAAATTTCGGGTCGTCGGCCAGCCCAAGACGTTTATTGTTATTTGGACGACAACTCCATGGACGTTGCCAGCGAATCTCGCCGTTGCTTACAACAAGGATTTGCAATACGTGACCGCCAAAGTCGGCGAGGAGAATTTTATTCTGTTTCGTGGACTGTTGCCTGCTGTGGCCGAGAAATGCGGCTGGACGAATTACACGGAAACGCCATTTCCGACCGAGCAGTTCGCGACGATTGAATATGACCATCCGTTTTGCCAGCGCAGAGGCAAAGCGTATGCAGCCGATTTTGTCACCAGTGACACAGGCACGGGCTTTGTTCACATCGCACCTGGACATGGTTTGGAGGATTACGGTCTTGGATTGAAACATGGGTTGCCGATTTATTCGCCAGTCGGCGATCGTGGCTGTTTTGTTCATACGAATGATTTGCCCGCCGAACAACAACTTCCCGAAACATTATTCGGCAAGTCCATTCTCGAAAAAAATGGCAAAAGTGAAGCCAACGACGCGGTTCTGGCCTTGTTGCGTGAAAAGAATTCCTTGTTGCACCAGGAAAACTATTCGCACAGCTATCCGCATTGCTGGCGCAGTAAAAATCCTGTCATCTTCCGCGCGATGGACCAGTGGTTCATCAAGATCGACCACGCTCAATTCCGCGAGCGCGCGCTGGCGGAAATTGATCGCGTGAGTTGGATTCCAGATTGGGGCGTCAACCGCATCAAAGGCGCGGTGCAATCGCGTCCCGATTGGTGTATCTCGCGGCAGCGCGCGTGGGGCGTGCCGATTCCTGCTTTTTTGGATGGAGAAAAGTGGATTCTGAATGGGGAAATGATCCGCCACTTTGCAGACTTGTTCGAGCAACACGGCTCGAATTTTTGGTTTGAAAAATCCGCCAGCGAACTCTGGTCGCTCGTGAAGCCGAGGGATTGGAAAGGCGAGCAAGCCGTTTCAAAATCCAACGACACGCTTGACGTGTGGATTGATTCGGGGAGTTCATCGCGATCCGTTTTGAAACAAAGGAAGGAATTGCAGCACGACCAGAAAACGGGTGATGAAATTTGGCAAGCCGATGTGTATTTGGAAGGCAGCGATCAGCATCGCGGGTGGTTCCAATCCTCGCTGCTGCTTTCGCTGGCGGGCAACGGCGCAGCCCCGTTCAAGACCGTTCTCACGCACGGATTCATCGTGGACGCCGATCGCGAAAAGATTTCCAAAAGCAAGCAAGCCCAGGGCGGTTACGACAAACCACAGACCGCCGAGGCCTACGTCAAAAAATATGGCGCGGACGTGGTGCGGCTGTGGGTCGCGTCCCAGGATTATCGCAACGACATTGTCGTGAGCGAGGAACGCGTCAACAAAGTGGGCGAAACTTACCGCGCCATCCGCAACGCGTTGCGCTACCAACTCTCCAACCTCTACGATTTCAATCCCGCCCAACATACGGTTGCCGATGACCAACTCACTGGCCTTGACCGCTGGATTCTCGGTGCATTCTCAAAGCTTGAAGCCGAAGTCATCACGGCCTACGACCAATACGAATTCCATTTCGTCTATCAAAAAGTCAGTCAGTTCGTGGCGGTGGAACTCTCGGCGGTTTACCACGACGCCATCAAAGACCGGCTCTACACCGACCCGGCGAATTCGCGGCGCCGGCGCTCGACGCAGACGGGGCTCTACCGCCTGGTGCGCGGGCTGTGCGCGATGCTCTCGCCCGTGCTGGTTTTCACCACCGACGAGGCATGGGAATTCATTCCTGAAAACGGCGGCGCCTCCGTGCATTTGTCCACGTGGCAACCCCGCCCGTTTGCGTTGACGGAAAGGGAAGAGCAAACGTGGCGGCGGCTCTTTGCCATCCGCCCAGCGGCCCTGGCTTGTCTGGAAAAGGAGCGCCAGGCCAAGAGCATCGGAAAAGCCTTGGACGCCAAGGTCATCCTCGATGGATCCGCTCAAGTTTTGGGCGAATTGACCGATGAAGAGAAGGAGTCATTAAGAGAACTTTTGAATGTGTCGCAGTTGATCTTGAGCAGACAGCCGGAGGGGAATGAATTGACCGTCGAGGCCGTGAAAGCCGACGGCCAAAAGTGCGAGCGTTGCTGGCATTGGGAGACCGACGTCGGAGCGGAGCCAGAACACCCGCTGCTTTGCGGGCGTTGCGTTGCGGCGGTGCGCTTGGCTGTCCCATAGCAAATGAAGCCATCCCGATTAACCACTCCCGTCGGAGCCATGCTGCTGGCGCTTCTGTACGTGGTCAGCGGACTCCTGGGCCACGGCTCTTCCTTCATGAACGGCGAGGTGGCCCTGATTTGGCCCCCGGCCGGAATCGCGCTGGCGGCCATCCTGCTTTTTGGCTACCGCATGTGGTGGGGTGTCGCCCTTGGGGCATGGGTGTTTACGTTTATGCGAGGCTCCCCGTTCGGTTTTTTCACCGTGGCCACGGCTGTGGGCAACACGGTGGGCGCCGTCGTCTGCGCCTATTTGCTGGAACGTTTCGTGGCATTCCAAAATTCCATGGAGCGGCTCAAGCACGCCGCCGGATTCATCCTGTTCGCCTGTTTGTTGGGCACCACTGTCAACGCCACCTTTAACGTCATCGGCCTTTGCTACAGTGGCCGGCTGCCTTGGGACCAACTGTTCGAGAACGTCGTCGTCTGGTGGGTGCCCAATGCCATGGGCGCCCTGGTTGTGACGCCGATCATCCTGGCCTGGAGTTCGCCCTGTTCTTTGCGCCTCTCCTCGCGCAGGTGGGTCGAAGTCGCCTTCTGCGCCATCGGCTTGATCGCCGGCACGCAGTTGTCCTTCAATTCCTGGTTCGTCTATGACATCAAGAATTACCCGCTGGCTTTTCTGCCCTACCCGTTCCTGGTTTGGGCGGCGTTGCGTTTCGGCCAGCGCGGCGGCACCACCAGCACTTTCGTGGTCGCCAGTCTGGCCACTTATGAACTCGTGCAGCATCGCGGGCCGTTTTGGGTGGGCACCGACAAAACCAGCCTCATGCTCATCGGCTGTTACATCGGCGTGGTGGCCGTTGGCAATCTTCTCCTGGCCAGTCTTGCGGTCGAACGCACCGTGGCCATGCGCAAAACCGAGGAGAGCGAGAAACGTTACCGGGGAGTGGTGGAAGACCAGACCGATTTGATTTGCCGCTTCCGGCCTGACGGCACTTTGGTCTTTGTCAATGAGGCCTATTGCCGGTTTCACGACCGAACGCGGGAGCAACTGCTTGGCTCCAATTTTTTCCCCTCCATGTCCGTGCCAGATCGTGAAATCCCGCTGCAGCAGTTCGCCCGGCTGACCCAGGCGGAGCCGATACAGGCCTTCGACAACAAGCTGCTCCTTGGCGACGGCCGGTTGCTCTGGCAGCAATGCACCGCGCGCGCACTTTTTGACGATGGTGGGCACATCGCCGAGTTCCAGGCCGTAATGCAGGACATCACCCGGCGCAAGGAATCCGAGGAGGCCCTGCGCCTGGGCGAAGAACGCTTCCGCGCGATTCTGGACAGCATGGTCGATGGTGTCATTGTGCTGGACGAGAATGGCTGCGTCACTCTCTTTAACCCGGCGGCGGAAGGCATTTTCCAACGCCCGCAGGCCAACGTTCTTCGCCAGTCTGTGCAAAACTTATTCGCGCCGGGCGATTGGCTCAAGTACAACGATCATCTGGCCCGCCATCTGGGCCAAAACCCCACGGAGGTCATTGAGGCCAGCGCTCTGCGCGCCGATGGCAGCGCGCTGCCGATCGATCTGGGGGTGAGCGAAATCAGTCGCGGCGGCGTGACGATGATGATCGTCATCGTGCGGGACATTTCGGAACGCAAGAAGCTGGAAGATCAGTATCGTCAATCGCAGAAGATGGAGGCCGTAGGGCGCCTGGCCGGCGGCATCGCGCACGATTTCAACAATCTCATGCAAGCGGTCCTGGGCTACAGCAATTTGCTGGACCGCCGCCTGGCTCCCGGGGATCCCAACCACGAAACCGTCGCCTACATTCAAAAGTCGCTGGCGCACGCCAGTTCGTTGACGCGCCAGCTCTTGGCCTTCAGCCGCAAGCAGGTGCTCAAGCCCAAATTACTCGCCTTGAACAGCGTGGTGGCGGAGATGACCCACTTGTTGCGACGGGTGTTGGGCGAAACCATCCAGTTGAAACTCAAGCTGGCCGAGCCGGTGCCCTGCATCCGGGCCGATCCCGGCCAGATGGAACAACTGATCCTCAATCTGGCCATCAACGCCCGCGATGCCATGCCCCAAGGCGGTGTCTTGAGCGTTGAAACCAGCAATGTCACTTTTACCGAACCCACCTCCATCTCCTCGGGCTATTTGCCGGCGGGTTCTTACGCGCTGTTGCGCGTCGCCGACACCGGTTGCGGCATGACGCCGGAAGTACAGGCCCACTTATTCGAGCCTTTCTTCACCACCAAAGACATCGGCAAAGGCACCGGCCTGGGCCTTTCCAACGTTTATGGCGTTGTCAAGCAAAGCGGCGGTGAAATCACCGTCACCTCCGCCACCGGCCGGGGCTGCGTCTTCGACATTTACCTGCCGCGCTTCGAGGGCCGCCCCGGCAAGGAAGAAAAAATTCAACTGCCGCCAGCCAGCGGCGGCGGCCATGAAACGGTGCTGCTGGTCGAGGATGAGGAATTGGTGCGCATGATGCTGGTGGAGGTCTTGAAATCGGGCGGCTACGCCGTGCTGGACGCCCGTCACGGCACCGACGCGCTGGCGCTGGCCGGGCAATATAAGGAGCCGATTGACTTGCTGGTGACCGACATGACCATGCCCGGCTTTAGCGGGCTGGAACTGGCCCGGCGCCTGGGGGAGGAACGGCCGTCGATGCGCGTCCTATTCATCTCCGGCTACACCGACCAGGAGGCCTCGCAATGGGGCAAGCTCAATCAACCGGTGGAGTTCCTGCAAAAGCCTTTTCATCCGGACGCCTTGATGACCAAGGCCCGGCAGATCCTTGATCATCGCCCAAAATGACCCGGCCACAAGCGGCAGAGTTCGTTTTGCAATGGGTCCGCCGGCGGCAAGGCTCCCCTGGCGATTTGCTGCGCGCGCTGGAACAGGAGGCCGGCTGGCCCGGCCGCCTGCTGCTGCCGGCCCTGCTGGACGAATTGCGCGCCCGGCGCGGCCTCCCGGACGCGGAGCGTAAATTTCTTATTTACACTCTCAATGCGGGCGCGGTCGCCGAAGCCCTGGCCGAGGGCGGCGATCCGGCCCTGCAACACCAATCCTCCCTCGACGACCTTTTCGCCCGCAGCCGGCGCTTTCGGCGGTCGAGTTTGTGGCCCGTTTCCGCGATTATTCGCCCTTTAACAACATGCTGGTGTACGCGCAGAACCCGCAGGCGACGCACTTCGCCACCGCCGGCCACTGGCGCAAGGTTTTCGGCCGCTCCGTCAAGGAAGAGGCGCGCGGCATGCTCATCCTGGCGCCCCGCACTCCGGTGCTCATGGTCTATGACATCGCGGACACGGACGGGCCGCCGCTGCCGGAGAAGCTGCGCGCGTTCGCCCGCACGAGCGGCCGGATGAATCCGGCCATCCTGGACCGCACCGTCAAGAATTGCGTCCGTGACCAAATCCAGGTGCAGCGCCTGCCGATGGGAGAATTGCGCGGCGGATTCGCCACCAGCCGCGTGCGGGAGCCGGGTTGGAAAATGCGCGTGGGCCTGCGCGCCGATTTGGATGACCCCGCCGCTTACGCGGTGCTCTGCCACGAATTGGCCCATGTTTACCTCGGCCACATCGGCGCGGACCGCGACGGATGGTGGCCCTTCCGCGTTAAGGTGTCCGAGGCGGTGGCGGAGATCGAGGCGGAATCGGCCTCTTACATAGTTTGCGCGCGGGCGGGCTTGCGCACTCGCGCGGCGGAATATCTGTCCGCGTTCGTGGAGGACAGCGAGGAGCTCGACGCCATTAGTCTTGACTTGATCAGCCGTGTGGCGGCACGGATCGAAGACATGGGCCGCCGTCTGCTGCCGCCGCGCTCCCCCGCCGAAGCGGAGCGTTCGCCGTTGGACTCATAAAACACCTTTGCGCGCCAGGAACTGCATGCCGCCGCCGGTATGCATGAAGGCTGATTTTAAGGTGCCCTTTTGGCGGAGATCGGCTACAATGCGTTCATGGCTGAGGATAATCGCCCGGATCCGGACGCCTTGCTGGCCGCGATCCAGAAAAGCGAGGCCGCCACCAAGCGCGGCAAATTCAAGGTCTTTCTCGGTATGGCCGCAGGCGTCGGCAAGACCTACTCCATGCTGCGCGCCGCCCAACGCGCCCAGCGTGAGGGGATCGATGTCGTCATTGGCTACGTCGAAACTCATGGCCGCAAGGAAACCGAAGCGTTGCTGGCCGGTTTGACCATCCTGCCGCGGCGCAAAGTGGAATACCGGGGCGTGACGCTGGAGGAAATGGACCTGGACGCGCTGCTGGGCCGCCATCCGCGGCTGGCGGTGGTGGACGAATTGCCCCACACCAACGTCCCCGGCTCCCGCCATGCCAAGCGTTACCAGGATGTCATCGAGCTGCTGGACGCCGGCATTGATGTCTATACCACCATGAATGTGCAGCACGCGGAAAGCTGCGTCGATACCGTCCGCCAAATCACCGGCTCGACGGTGCAGGAAACGGTGCCGGACAGCGTGCTGGATGCCGCGGAAATGGAATTGATCGACTTGCCGCCTGAAGAGCTGCTCAAACGCCTGGACGAAGGCAAGGTGTATCTGCCAGAACGCGCCGAATTGGCGGTGATGAATTTTTTCCGGGAGGGCAACCTCAACGCGCTGCGCGAAATGGCTTTGCGCCTGGCGGCGGACCACGTCGGCCAGGATGTGCATGATTATTTGCAGGCCATGCAGATTTCCGGGCCTTGGCGTTCGGGCCATCGCCTGCTAGTGGCCGTGAGCGCCAGCCCGCATTCCCCGCACATGATTCGCTGGACGCGGCGGCTGGCCGACAACCTGGATTGCCCGTGGCTGGCGGTCTATGTGGAGAAACCGCGACCGCTCTCCGACGAGGACCAGGACCGCCTAACCAAGCACCTGGCGCTGGCGCGCGAATTGGGAGCGGAGGTCATCACCACCGCCGATGCAGGCGTGGCTCGCGGCATTTTGCGCGTCGCGCACCAGCAAAACGTCACCCAGATCATCGTGGGCAAGCCGGGCAGCGAGGGTTTGCTGGATTGGTTTCGCAGCGGCCAGTTGCTGCGGCGCCTGGTGCGGGACAGCGGCCATATTGAGCTGCACATCGTCCGGCCCGAAGTGCTCGAAAAGGGGGAACGAAGGCGGCGCTGGCATTTGGCCAACGAATCGCCCCTCTGGCAATACGCCGCGGGCTTGGGCGTGGTCGGGCTTTGCACAGGCGTCAATGCCCTGTTGTACTCGCACGTTGGGCCGCAAGCGCTGGCGCTCATTTACCTTCTGGGCGTGGTGCTGCTGGCCTTTGGCGTTGGGCCCGGCCCGACTCTGGCCACGGCCACGGCCAGCGCGCTGATGTGGGATTATTTCTTTTTGGAGCCGCGTTTTACACTATACTTGACGCACATCGATGACGTCATGATGTTCTGCATGTACTTCGTCGTCGCGCTGGTTCTGGGGCAATTTGCCTCGCGCGTGCGCTGGCAGGAACGGGCGGAGCGGCGGCGCGAGGAACGTTCGACCGCGCTCTATTTGCTGACACGCGACCTGGCCGACGCGGCGGACGTCGATGACGTGGCGCAAAGGCTGGTGCGCCAGGTGGCGCAGGCCTTCAAGGCCAAGGTAGCCGTGCTGTTGCGCGAACCTGGGGGCAATCTGGCTCGGACGGCCCATCACGCCAGCACCTTTGCCGTGTCGGAGAAGGAACAAAGCGTGGCGGCGTGGGCCTTCCGCTTTGGCAAGGCAGCGGGACGCTTCACGGACAACTTGCCCTCGGCGGCCGCCATTTACATGCCGCTGCAAACCAACCGCGGCCCGACGGGCGTGCTGGGCGTGGCGCTGGAGGGCGACCATCAACCCACGTTGGAACAGCGCGATTTGCTGGACGCCTACGCCCGGCAGGCCGCGCTGGTGCTGGATCGGTTGCGGCTGGATGCCGAGTCGCAACAAGCGCATTTGCTGGCGGAATCGGAGAAACTGAGCAAGGCCCTGCTCAACTCCATCTCGCACGAACTGCGCACGCCCATTGCCGCCATCACCACCGCCGCCTCCGCCTTGGTCGAAGCCAAAACGCCGCAACCGCTCCGCAACACCCTCGCCCTTGAAATCCAGGAAAGCGCCGCGCGCCTCAACCGGCTGGTCAGCAATTTGCTGGACATGACGCGCCTGGAATCGGGCAACGTCAAACCGCGCCTGGATTGGTGCGACGTGGCCGATCTGATCAACGTCGCGTTGCGGCACAACGAGCGCGAATTGTCCGGTCATCAGGTCGCTCTCTCCCTGCGCCCGCCGTTGCCTCTGGTGAAAATGGATTTCGTGCTGATTGAACAGGCGCTGAACAATCTGCTCCTCAACGCCGCTCACTACACGCCCACCGGAACGACCGTCGAAGTCAAAGCTTTCGCCACGGCGGAGGAAATGACCATCTCGGTGGCCGATCACGGTCCGGGCCTGCCGCACGAGAGCCTGCCGCACGTGTTCGATAAATTCTATCGTGCGCCCGGCGCGCCCGCCGGCGGCACCGGCCTGGGGCTTTCGATTGTCAAAGGCTTGGTCGAGGCGCACGGGGGGCGTGTGGAAGCGCGCAACCGTCCAGGCGGCGGGGCGGAATTCAGCATTCACTTGCCCATCGTGGGCAGCCCGGAGCCGGCCCTGGACGCAGTCGTATGAGCGAGAAAATCCCCCACCAACCGATTGTCCTGATTATTGACGACGAAATCCAGATGCGCCGGCTCTTGCGCGTATCGCTGGAAGGCAACGGCTACCGCGTCTTCGAGGCGGCCAGTGGACAGGAGGGGTTGGTCGAGGCGGCGCAACGCCG
>PLIU01000257.1 GCA_003140095.1 Verrucomicrobiales bacterium
GACGGAATGGACGAAGGGGACGAAGGCGAGCGGGTCACGCCCAATCAAACCGATTCAAGCCCAATCAAACCAAATCAAACCAAATCAAACCTGTCCGAGGGAAAAATGGACTTGCCGGAGGCGAATGAGGGCGGCGGAATGCCGGCTGGTCAAACCCAGTCAAACACAGTCAAACCAGAAAAGGACCCCGTGAAATAGACCGCGTCATCTCATGGGGCGAGGGTGTGTGTGGTCCCCAAGCATGAAATTGGGAGGCTTGGGTGAGGATTTGGGATGGGGTTGCGGATTGACGCTAAAACCGCGTCAGAAGTCAATAATCCGGGTGCTCTGCATTCGCCTTGCAGCCGCGCTTGACGGACACCCGCTCCTCCATTAGCTTGCACTCTCACATTCGGTGAGAACAAATATGAAGAATTTTTTAGTACCAATGGTCGTGGAACAGACGGGGCGCGGCGAGCGCGGCTACGATATCTATTCGCGTTTACTGGTGGACCGCATCGTTTTTCTCGGTACGCCGGTGGATGACATGGTCGCCAATTTGATTATCGCGCAACTGCTCTTCCTGCAGATGACCGACCCCAAAAAGGACATCCACCTCTACATCAATTCACCGGGAGGCGGCGTGACCTCCGGACTGGCGATTTATGACACCATGCAGTTTCTGACCTGCGACGTGAATACTTACTGCATCGGCCAAGCGGCCAGCATGGGGGCCATCCTGCTATGCGGCGGCACCAAGGGCAAACGGTTCTCTCTGCCCAACTCCAATATCATGATCCATCAAATCCTGGGCGGCGCGGAGGGGCAGGCCACCGACGTGGAAATCCGCGTCAAGTACATGCTGCGCTTGAAGCACCGGCTCAATTCGATCATTGCCAAGCACAGCGGCCGTCCGTTTGAGCAGGTGGAAAAGGATTGCGACCGGGACAATTTCATGACCTCCGAGGAAGCCAAGGCTTACGGGCTGGTCGATGAGGTGGTGCAATCGCGCAAGGAAATTCCGGGGTTGACGGAGCAGAAGCCTGCTGATAAGCTAATGTGAATCACGGACATGGCGCGCCCAAATAACATCACGCTTTGCAGCTTCTGCGGAAAGTCTCACGCGGAAGTCAAGAAGCTCATTGCCGGGCCTGGGGTGTATATTTGCGACAACTGCATCACCTTGTGCAAGAGCGTGTTGGATAAGGAATTGTCGGCCGAAACGAAGCGGAACGCGCCGAAGTTCGCGGTGCCCAAGCCCAGTGACATCAAACAGCACCTGGACCAGCATTGTATCGGGCAGGATCATGCCAAAAAGACGCTGGCGGTGGCGGTGCATAATCATTTCAAACGCCTGATGCAGGAGTTGCCCTGCGCGTCCTCCGACGAGTTGGGCGCGGCCCGGCATGCGGAAGTGGAAATCGAAAAGAGCAACATACTGTTCATCGGCCCGACGGGATCGGGGAAGACACTTTTGGCGCGCACGCTGGCCCGGATTCTGGACGTGCCCTTCGCCATCGCCGACGCCACCACGTTGACGGAGGCGGGCTACGTCGGGGAGGACGTGGAGAACATTATTTTGCGCCTGTTGCAAAACGCGGACTATGACGTCAAACGGGCGCAGATGGGAATTGTTTATATTGACGAGATCGACAAGATCGCGCGCAAGACCGAAAACGTCTCGATCACGCGGGACGTCTCGGGCGAAGGCGTGCAGCAGGCGCTGTTGAAAATCCTGGAGGGCACCGTCTGCAACGTGCCGCCGCAAGGCGGACGCAAGCATCCGCAGCAGGAGTACATCCGGGTGGACACCAGCGGGATTTTGTTTGTCTGCGGCGGGGCGTTTATCGGATTGGAAAAGATCATTCAGCGCCGGCTCGGCAACCGGGTCATGGGCTTTGGCGCGCCGGAGCAAAGCGCCAAGGCGGCCTCCATCGACGTGGCGAAGGTGCTGGCGATGGTCGAACCGGAAGATTTGATTGCCTTCGGCTTCATTCCCGAATTCGTCGGGCGGCTGCCGATGACGACGGTGTTGGAGGAATTGACGGAAGAGCAGTTGGTTTCCATCCTGACCGAGACGCGCAACGCGCTGACCAAGCAGTATCAAAAGCTGCTCTACATGGAGGGGGTCGAATTGGAGTTCACGCCCGACTCCTTGCGGGAACTGGCGGCGCAAGCGATCAAGAAAGGGACCGGGGCGCGCGCGTTGCGGAGCTTGCTGGAGAAACTCATGCTGGATGTGATGTACGACGCGCCTGCCAGCGATGACATAGCGGGCGTGACGGTCACCCGCCCCGCCGTGCTGGGCGAGGCCAAGCCGCTCGTACGGCGCAAGACCGACCAGGCCGCCGCCTGAGCCAACCAGCCGGCCGGCCGGCCCAATCCCGGCCCGCGCGGCGAAATGCCGTGGACTTGAACCCGCAACGATTCATCGCCCGCCATGTCGGCGCCATTCCCCGCTCCGGCATCCGGGATTTTTTCGACATCGTGCAAGGGATGAAGGACGTCATCTCGCTGGGCGTGGGCGAGCCGGATTTTGTCACGCCCTGGCACATTCGCGAGGCAGCCATCTACGCGCTGGAGCGGGGCCGGACCTCCTACACTTCAAACCTGGGCCTGCTCAAATTGCGCGAGGCCATTGCCCGAAGCGTCGAGAAGAATTTCCAGGCCTCCTACGACCCGAAAATGGAAGTGCTGGTGGCGGTGGGCGTGAGCGAGGCGATGGATCTGGCCTTCCGCGCCGTGCTCAACCCCGGTGATGAAGTGATTTATCACGAGCCGTGCTATGTCAGCTATGCGCCGGGCATCGCGCTGGCCGGCGGCGTGCCGGTGGCGGTGCCTTGCCGCGCGGAGGAGGGTTTCTCGGTGACCGCGGAGGCCATCGAGCGCGCGGCCACGCCGCGGAGCAAGCTGCTGGTGTTGAATTTTCCCACCAATCCGACCGGCGGAACCATGACGCGCGCGGCATTGGAGAAGATCGCCGAAGTGGCGCGCCGGCGCGACCTGCTGGTGCTGACGGATGAAATTTACGCGGAGCTGACTTTCGAAGGCGAGCACGTGAGCATCGCGTCGCTGCCGGGCATGAAGGCGCGGACGTTATTTCTGCACGGGTTTTCCAAGGCCTACGCGATGACCGGCTTCCGTATTGGCTATGCCTGCGGCCCGGCGGAGGTGATCGAGGCGATGATGCGCATTCATCAATACTCGATGTTGTGCGCGAGCATCATCAGCCAGGAAGCCGCGCTGGAAGCGCTGGAAAGGGGCCAAGCGGATACGATCGAGATGAGGGAGCAATACCGCGTGCGGCGCAATTTCATAGTCAACGCCCTCAATGACATGGGGCTGCCCTGCCTTCTGCCGCGCGGATCCTTCTACGCCTTCCCGAACATTCGCGCGACCGGGCTGGATTCGAAGCAGTTCGCGTTGCAACTGCTGGAGAGCGAGAAAGTCGCGTGTGTTCCCGGCAACGCCTTCGGCGCCAGCGGGGAAGGATTCGTGCGCTGCTGTTTCGCCACGGCGCTGGACCGCCTGGAGGAGGCGGCGGAGCGGATAGGGAGGTTTGTGGCGCGGCGGCGCTGAGGGAGAAAAAGGTCAAAAAGATTTTCCGCGATTTTCGACTGTTCACCGCCCAGGATCTCTGTTACATTGGCTTGGAAATGTTATGAAAATTGGCATTGGTTCGGATCACGCGGGCTTCGAGTACAAAGAACGGATCAAACCCTTGCTCCGCGAGCTCAAGCATGAGGTGCGCGACTTCGGCACGCACAGCACCGAGCCGGTGGACTATCCTGTTTACATCCGGCCCGTGGCGGAAGCGGTGGCCAAAGGGGAGTTGGAGCGGGGCATTGTGCTGGGGGGTTCGGGCAATGGCGAGGCGATGGTGGCCAATCGCATCCGGGGCGTCCGCTGTGCGTTGTGTTGGAATCTGGAAACCGCGCGCCTGGGTCGCGAGCACAACGACGCCAATGTGTTGTCGATTGGCCAACGCATGGTGCCGGTGGAATTGGCGCTGGAGATTGTGCGCATCTGGCTGACCACGCCGTTTGCGGGCGGGCGGCACTTGGAGCGCATCCGCGAAATCGACCAGGGCTAAGGCATCTAGCAAAAATAAATTGTGCAATTTGCGCTTGGTCTTTTGGCCGTTGGCTTCGTTGAACGCCCGTTACAGATCCATGTGGATATGCGCCTCGCGTTCGCCTCGCCAGCGGCCAAAATCCCGGCGCGCAAACAGCACAATTTATTTTTGCTAGATGCCTAAGCCACGCTCTAACCCTTGAAAACAATCATCACGCCGTAATCGGCCAAGATGGTGCGGGTGCCCAACTCCATGAAGCTGTAGGAAATAGGATTGACGCTCACGATGTTGGTCTGGCCCACCCTTTCCAAAAAGGCGGACACCTCTTCGTCGAAATGATCCTTCCCGACCTCGACGCAATCGGTGCGCTTGAAGGTCTTGATCCGCATGGTCTTGTCGCCCTCTTTGGCCACGACATCCAACGGGCGGCTGGGTTTTTGAATGAGCGCCTGCGGAGGGACGCGTTCATGAACGGGCACGCTGAAATGCTTTTCTTCTTTCGGCGGCTCCGGCGGCGGCAGCGGCGTGGCGGCGACGGCAACCACATTTGCCGCGCCCGCGTTGGGAACGGTGATAGAGCTTGCACAAGCGGGACACTCAATGGTGGATCCTGCGCCGCTCGCATCGACCTCGAGTTCCTGCTCACAGATCGGACATTTGAAGCTGATGTCCATATTTAACTCTCTTTGGTAGTGCTTTGTTGACTGAAGGATAACTCCTTCCAGTGGAAGAAAGCGAGGAAAATCATGCGCAAGTTTTTGGCGGTTGTTTTCATCCGGTCATAACTATGCATCGCTCAACCCATTGTTTGACACTCGCCATCGTGCGACTTGGCCGGCAGACGCGCAATCAAAATCCGTTCGTGGCCCTGATCGTCCTTCACCACGCCTTCGATGATCCACTGTTCCCGCTGGAAAATCCGGCCCGTCGCCGCCGCTCCGTCAGCGTCCAATTCCACCATGACGCAGCCCGCCGGCCGCAGCCGCGCGCCCGCCTCCGCCGCGATGCGCCGGTAAAAANNGGGGATGTAGGGCGGATTGGAAACGATCAGATCAAAGCGAGCGTCCGCAGGCGCGGCGGCGAAGAGATCGCCTTGGCAGAATTGGAGACGGCCGGAAATTTGGTTGGTTTGGGCGTTCCGCCGCGCCAGTTCCAGGGCCGGGCCGGAAACATCGGTGGCATCGACTTTGGCCTGGGGCGCGTGGTGCGCCAAAGCAATCGCCAGGCAACCGCTGCCGGTGCCGATCTCCAACGCGCTGGGGATTCCGGCGGCTTTTTGCAGAAAGGTCCAGGCCCGTTGTGCCAGTAATTCGGTTTCCGGCCTGGGGATCAAGACGTGGCGGTTGAGCGCGATCTCCAAGCCGCAGAAGGAAGTCGAACCGACGATGTATTGCAGAGGCTCGCGCTGGCCGCGCCGTTGCACCAGGGCGCGCAGGGCATCCAGTTCCGCGGCGGTCAGCGCGCGCTCAAAACTCAAGTAGAGTTGCATGCGCGGCATCCGCAGCAGGTGAGCCAGCAGCAATTCGACCTGCAAACGCGGCGAGGCCACGCCTTTGCGGGCCAGAAAATCCGTGCTGCGCTGAATGACATCCAGGATTCTCATGTCACCATGCGCGGGGCGCGTCCGCCTCGCCGCTCCGCCCGGGGAGGAGGCGGCAAACCCGGGCCAGAACAATGTCAACACTACTCTGTTGCAGGCAGACTTTTATGTTCGCTGATTCCATTCTCAGGCGTTGATTCTGGCACATTGCCAAAAAAAGCAGAACAATTTAAGAGCGACCCGCTTGAGGGCGGTCAGAATAAATTTAACCCAGGGAACCATGATTGCCTGATGATCGACGCGCCCGCATCTGGACAAAAATTGGCTTTCAATTTTCAAGCCAGCCATTGAATAATAAAAGCCAGGCCACTCGGAGCATATGTATTCGATGGATGATCTACTTGACTTGGTTAGCAACGAGCGAGCGGAGGAGTTGAGGCTTCATGCCGGCACTCCGCCGGTCATTGTGCTGCGAGGCGAGCACCACACGATTGAGGGGCCGGAAATTACGGCCGAAAACGCCGAGCAACTTCTATGGAGCGTCGCCGGCACAAGGCAGATGAGAGAGTTCAGGGAACGCGGCGCGGCGGAGTTCGTTTACACATTTCGAGGCTCCTCACGCTTTCTAATTTGTGCCAAGATGGAGGGCGAGAATGTGAAATTTGATGTAAAGCCACAGGTGGCTTAACCACGGAACTGTGCCGAGCTAAATCGTCAGGTGAAAAGGAAAGAGAAATTCTAAATTATGTGCGTAATGGTGATCGTTGCGTACCGGCCGCGGCCCGGGAAGGAAGCGCTGCTGCTGGAGTTGACGAAAGAACACGTATCCGTTCTGCATGGGCAAGGCCTGGCGACGGATCGCCCGGCGTACGCCATGCGCTCTGCGGATGGAACGATCCTCGAGGTGTTCGAGTGGAAGTCCAAGGCAGCGATAGAGGCGGCGCATACGAATCCGGTGGTCTTGAAAATGTGGGAAAAGTATGCCGAGGCTTGTGAATATACGCCGCTCAACGCCGTGAAGGAGTGCAGTGATTTGTTCGCCGGTTTCGAGCCGATCGACCTGACATAGCGGCCACCTTGGCGGAGAGAAAGCCCAACATTCAAAGTTGGGCCGGCCGCTATGGCTTTATCTCAAGCTTCGAAACGAACTCTTGCGGCGTGCTGCCTCCTTCCCACATCAAGGTCACCTTCGTCCACGGCTGGTCGGGAAGGCCTTGCGCCGTGGCCAGCCAATGGCGGGCGAATTCGCCCCGCGTCACGGTAAAGGGCCACGTGACGCTAGCGCGGGAACACTCCTCGCGCAATTCATCCCAGCGCGCCAGCCAGACGCATTGCGCCGCCAGATGGCCCTGGCGAACGCGCGCCAGACATTCGCCGTTGTCCGCCACCGCGTGTTCGGCCTCCTGCCATAGTGCTTCGGCCTGCGCCAGCGGCTCGAAATGCAAAAACGGCGCGTCCGACGGCGTGTAGCAACTCAAGTTAAAGCCTTCGGACGCTTTTTGCATCAGGTTCAGATAGCGCGCCAGTGGCTGGCCAGCGGCGCCGTAATAGCCATCAAGAAATTCCCGGATCAACGCCTGGTCGTCCTGCCGCGGGTTCCACAACAATTGTGCCAGAACCCACGCGCGCATTTCCGCCATTTCCGCGCCGAACGCGCCAGTGGCTCCCTCTTCAAAGACGCCGCGGACATGATGAGCCTGAAAAAACCGAAGGTTCGGACCCAGCGTAAACCAATCGGGAAAAGGTTGAAGGTAGTGCGCAAAATCCGTCACGTAATCCCAAATGTAAAGGCGGTCCGCCCGCTTCTCCCAGCCGCGAATGTCGGCGGCGAAAGCGGCGTTGGCGGGGCTGTCCAGCGGTTGGCGGAAGTTGCACTCGATGCTGCAGAGGCGCACGATCACATTCGGACGCGGACGCAGCGCGCGGGGTGGCTGGCGGGTGTATTGGTAGGCCAGCGTGTCCACCGCCACGTTTGGGAACTCCGGTTCAATTTTCTCCGCGATATAATTGACAAAGGAGATCACGGAGCCGGCATGGGAACCCTCCGCGTCGTCCAGCGCTTTGCAAGGCGCGCATTCACAGGGGTTGAAACAGTCGTTTTGCGAGACGCTGATGATTCGGGCGGCCGGCGTTTCGCGCAGCGCCTGCCTGACCTGCCGGACCACGAAATCGCGCAACTCGGGGTTGGAGAGGCAAAGTTGTGCGTTGTCGGCGGTGCGGCGCCCTTTGACCAGGCTGAACCATTCCGGGTGCGGCGCAAAGTATTTCTCCGGCGGCACGAGTTGGTAGAAGGAGTGGACGAAATATTTATAAATGACATGACCGCCCTGCTCCGGTGTCAGATCCGAAGACTGGCCGTTGCAGAAGTTGCGCCAGGACCAATCGCCGTCAAACGCGCATTGCCAAAACGGCTCGCGATATTCGAACGCAGGCTTGGCGCGGACGTTCTGGTCCGCTATCCGCAAGGAAGGTTGGCGCGGAATGCGGCTGGCCCAGGAGGTCCACCAGCGGACGCCGCAGGCGTCCTGCAAAAAGCGGCTCACGGCGTAGAGGGTCCCGCGCGGGCGCCCGCCCGCCAGCAGGAGGCGGTCGCCCTCGGTGCGAATGATCAACTCCTCCTGGCCCAACTCCGCCAAGGGCGCCTGCGGGAAGGAGGCCGCCGCCGCCGCGCCCGACCCGACAATAATCGCGCGGGCGGGGGCTTGGGTATTGGTCCGTATCTCGAAGGAGGCGCCGGTAATTTGTTGAAGAGACGAGGCCAGTTGCCGCGCGGCGAACTTTTCCGTGGTCGTGGCTGCCGGATCCACCACAATCACGGTTCGCGCCACGCCATTCTCGGCGATAACCGCGGCCGGAGCCTGCCGAAGCAAGACCACGAGCAAGGCCAAGACCCAACATGTGGCCAGAGTCCTCGAATGTTTGCTTGGTCCTATTCTTGCACTTTTTGGTGTGTTGTTCATTTTCTTAGGAATGCTTGGCCCCTGATTCAGAACCAGCCTTTTTCGACCGGGGCTGCATTCTGGCCGGAGGCGGTTTTCTTGACTCTTGGAAGAAGCAGGGCGGCAAGAAGCAAGACAAGTCCGAGCAGGCTGTAGCCAAAGCACAAGGTAGCAATGGCGCCCATGATCAAACCAGCCCAGAGGAGGGCTTGGAGTCTCGGCGCCTTCACGATTAGCCCTGGTTCCAGGAGCGTTACGGAGAGGGTTTCGATGGCCGCGACAATTCGCCACAGGCCCAACACCAGCGCGCCGACGATGAGGATGTAAACGAACGTTGGAGCGCTGCCACCCGTTTTAACGGGAAATCCTTTTTCAGGTTGGATGCTCAGCAGCCAAAGAATCGCGGCTTCTCCGAGCATGGGCGCATCGCTTAAGTTGGAAAGAACATGCGGCAAAGCCAGCGTCCCGTTTGGCATTTCCCACACTGTCGCCAACATTTCTGCGGATAAAGGGTAGGCCAGGTCAAATCGGCCATTCTTGCGCGCGGCTCCAACGCCAAAAGCGTTGGCGGCCACGCCGAACCCGTCGATGACCGGGCCTGCGTCCACGTCGATCGTCCAATCCGAATTGGAAGCGCCGATCGGAAACTCGCGAAAACCGGAGAAACCGAGGCTATGCTGCCAAAAAGACTTTTCGTAGAGTTGAAACCATGCTTTGGCTTGACCGGTCCACAACTCCGGCGATGTCAAACACATATAGGAATTGGCGCAACCGCGCGCTTCCGAGACAGGCGCTCCCGTGGCCGCCGCCGCCCGATAGGGCGGTAATTTGAGCCTCGTGCTATTGGGGCCGGTGAAAGCGCGCAGCGAGCGTTCGACGAATTTCGAATGGTCGGCGCCCAGAACGGAGTCGGCGCGGTGAATGCAGGCGATGGCCGCCATCACATCGCCCGGAAAGCATTGGCTTGGATAGTCATTCAACAAGCCGCTTTTTGCATTGTTCAACTCCTTGGAAAGCGTTTCGACCTGGTCGCGCAACAGGTCGAGGTGGGCGCCGTCATGGAGCAATCTGGCCCGGCTGGTCAACGCCGCGATGACCAGCATGCGGTAAAATACATCTTGCTGATGGAGGTAATTTGTCCCCCAATGTTTCTCCACCCAAGTGGCCTGCTTGGGGTCAACCACCAGATCCGAGGCGGCGATGATGGCGTCCCGGCAAAAGACTTTTGGTTCCGTGCCGGCAGCGTGATTTCCCGTTTCCCAGGCGCTTTGCAAGTTTTCGATGGCCCACAGATAAAAGACAGACCCAAAGAGAGGCCATTCGGTGCCAGAGATGTCAGCGGTTGAAAGCTTCGCGGCTTGCCCGTGGGCCAGCCGTTCTTGGGCCCAGGCGGCGTAACGCGGCGTCAAATGGCGCTGCAGTCTCCAGGCAGCTTGGGCAATGCCAGGCCCTTGCAACGCAGGATCCCGAATGCTCACAGCGGCGCGCAAGGATGGATAAACCAGAAGCAACGCGGCCAGCAGTGCTGCAAAAACCGAATTGGCGCAGATTATTTTTTGGATCATGGCAGTTCGCGCTGGCGATGAATTGCGGACATTTCCTTGCCCTGGTAACGCGACCATTTCTTTTTGAATTCGGCGAACGTCATTAAGTTTGCCGGGCTGCGGGCCGAATCTGCGTTGCATACCGCCAATTTTCGCGCCCTCTGACAACCGGCATTGGAGGAACGTAGCAGGCAAAGAGCAGGCGCGGCAAGTGCCGGATGCATGCACAACTCATGATTCGGGGCCGTTCAAACTTGCCGCGTAAAAGCGTTTATTTCCGATCGGATCCGCGTTATCCATAATCTCGTGCAACCGCTGACCAGCTATACTGCCAAATTGACCGACGCCCAGGCGGCGTCGCTGGAAAGGCATCTGCGCGAGAACGATTTCAAATTCCGCGCGGTGCCGTACGCCCGTTTTGCCGCCGAAAAGGAGAAGACCAACGTCGTGTTCTACGAGAGCGGCAAACTGGTGGTGCAAGGCAAGGGCACGCAGGATTTTGTCGAATTTGTCCTGGAACCGAAGATCCTCCAGGAAGTCAAACTGGGCTATGAAACGGTATTGAACCCGGAATTGCTGGCCCCGCGCATCGGGGTGGACGAAAGCGGCAAGGGGGATTTCTTCGGCCCGCTCTGCGTTGCCGCCGTCTATCTGAACGAGACGATGATTCCCGCCTGGAAAAACGCCGGCATCCGCGATTCCAAGAACATTGGCAGCGACCGCCGTATCGCCGAACTGGCGCAATTGATTCGCAATACCTCCGGCTGTGTCTTCAGCGTGGTGCCCATTGGGAACGCGGCCTATAACCGGCTTCATTTCAAGTTGAAGAGCGTGAACAAGCTGCTGGCGTGGGGCCACGCCCGCGCCATCGAGAACATGATGGGCGTCTCCTATCGCATGGACCCGCCGCCGGTGCGCGCCATCAGCGACCAATTCGCCCATGACAAAGGCGTCATTGCCAAGGCCTTGATGTCCTTGGGACGGAGCATCGAGTTGGTGCAACGGCACAAAGCGGAGGAAGACCTGGCCGTGGCCGCCGCCTCCATTCTGGCGCGCAACGAATTCGTCACCCGCCTGCGCGATCTGGGCCGCAAGTATGGCATGGAGTTTCCCAAAGGCGGAGCGGCCATCGTCGATGCGGCGGCCAAGCAATTTGTGGCCCGGCACGGCGCGGCGGCGCTGCAGGAGGTGGCCAAGACGCACTTCCGCACCGCCTTGCGCGCGCAGGGACTGCCCGAACCGCCGAAGAAGGCATGGAAGCGCAAATCGGCGTGACTTGGTTTTTTCCCGGTCTTCATCTTATGCTCGGATTGCAATCAGGGCTGAGGTTAGGATTAGGATCAGGATTAAGATTAAGATGAAAAACTTTGACTTTCTGGTGCTGGGCAGCGGGATCGCGGG
>PLIU01000510.1 GCA_003140095.1 Verrucomicrobiales bacterium
TCATTCCGATTGAAGCGGAACACCTTGATGACCCGGAATTCAAAAACTACAGTCTCAGCGAGCTTCAAGAGCAATTCTTCCTTCGCGCTTTGCCAGAGCGCCAAGGAGAGTATTATTACCGCGCAAGAGGACTAAGAAACATCCGGCAGATGGCCGTCCTGTTTCAGTCTGATAAAAAGATTATTGCGAGCGCCATTCTGCTTGACGCAAAGAAATTCGAGGAGCCGCTGGAAGTTAGAGGGGTTTCCTACAAAGGCGCTCTTTATTTCGATGTGGTGTCGATTAGGGTGTTCGATCCGGTGACATGGGAGACCGTGTCGCGCATCTGGGCCGAATTGCAAGTGAACGGACCGGGTCGTGTAAAATATAACTTGAATCCGAGTGGCTACGCAGAATTCGAGCAAGAACTTAAGGGAATCAAACGTCCTGCGCTGCCTTTTATGCCAGGTCACGACGTGCCACGCAACGAATTGCCTATGCGCCTGCGAATGGAGGTTTCACGGCTTATTCGGGATACCAAACTTTCCCGTGAAGTGAAAGCGATTCACGATAACAAATGCCAAATCTGTGGGTATTGTTTGGAATTGTCAACGGACACGACTTACGCTGAAGGCCACCAGCCCCTGGGCGAAGAGCATAACGGCCCTGACGTAAAGGAGAACATTATTTGTGTATGCCCCAACTGTCATGTGAAGCTGGACTATAACGCGTTTCGTATCACGCCTAGAATGTTAAGGCTAAAGGAGAGCCACAACGTCGCACAACATTTCATCGACTATCACAACAACCAGGTGGATAATGCCGAGTGACCAAGACGAATTCCGGGGTGATCCCTTGGGCTTCCGATTCCAGAAAACATTCAGTGACGGGCCGTGTTCATGCAGTTTTCAAGAACTAACGTGCCATTCGTGTCAAATCTGGTCACATCTTAACTTTCAACATTTGCCATTGGATGCCAATCACATGGCTCAGGGTCAGAGGTGACCTCACTTGCACACAACTAACGACAGGCGGAATTTGCGACGCGATCGAGATAGGCTTCGATAGCCGTGGCGCGCCCGCGGCCATGTATTTTTCAATGTTTCGCAATGTAATTCTTCAGCAGATGATCCTCCACCGGTACCGCGAGTAACGGTTCCATGTTCTCAAAACCCACGTCCACATCGATCAGAAATGCATCCCAAAAATGGCCGTCGCTATGCACCGCGCCATCTCTGTCAAAAAACCGAAGCTGGCCGCTGTGCCCATAAAAATCCGGCAGAGGCCCCCGGGGCACAGGAATGCGTGGCGGAGGGGAATCCGCCTGTGGGTGGAGAAGATAAAAGTGGGGGCTGGCTTGACTTGGGTGGCTCGCGGGCTTTGTCCCGAAGGGACATCCTGACAATAGCCCGGCGTTTCAACGCCGGGGACGACGCATATGGATTGCACAAGTCCCGAAGGGACGGTTGAATATCACGCGTGTCCTATGTGAGCTCATATCACCACTGCGTCTTCAGCACCAAAGAGCGCCAGCCTCTGATCACCCCGGCGCTCCGGCAAAGACTTTGGCCGTTTCTGGGCGGCATCGCAAGGCAGAACAAAATGAAGGCCGTTGAAATCGGCGGCGTAGAAGACCACGTCCATATCTTGCTCTCCATACCCTCGACGATTTCGATTGCCAAAGCGCTGCAGCTCCTTAAGGGCGGTTCCTCAAAGTGGGTTCATGAAACATTTCCCGAACACCGGCTTTTTGGGTGGCAGGAAAAGTACGGGGCTTTCAGCGTCAGTGTGTCGCAATGGGACAAAATCATCGAGTACATCAAGAATCAACAAGAGCATCATCGGAAAATGACGTTTCAGGAGGAGTTTTTGGCGTTGCTGAAAAGACATCGCATCGAATATGACGAGGGATACTTGTGGGATTGAATCAGCCGTCCCTTCGGGACTGGAGGTCTGCTGCGTTAGACCCCGGCGTTGAAACGCCGGGCTATTCTCATGAGGTCCCTTCGGGACGGCAGGACCGAGCCATCGTCGAGGATATTGGCATTGTAGTAGGCAGACTACAATGAGTGCGCAAAAAACAACGCCAATCTCGAAAACCCACTTTTATCTGGTCCACCATCCGCCTGTCGACAATTTGACGATTGAGTGGCAGCATTAAAGTAATCCAGTTTTCTGGAGGTGGATTGCCCGTACGGGCAAGCGTAGGAAGGCCCTGAATAAGGGCCTTTTCATTTGTCAGGGCAGAGATGTTTTCGACTGCCTTTCATGTGGCCAGCTGGCTGCAAATACAAATCAATGGCTTCCCGGATATTCTTCAATGCCTCTTGGCGGGTCTTGCCTTGCGACCAACAGCTTTTCAGCGCTGGGCCTTCAGGATTGAGAGACCAGTGGCCCAACGATTGTCCGGTGATGTGGTGCTTTCTCGCTTTGGCACATTATATTGTGCCTGCGGCGCAGGACCCACCACCTGTTGCGGTCGTAAAAAACTTGGGTTTCCCGCGGAAAAATATTCACTTGGACAGCCAATGTCCAAGTGGATGGCGCATACTGGGCGCGAAAGTTAAATTAAATGTGAGCAACAAAGGAAAAAAAGTGAAAGTCCCCTGGGCAAGAATGGAAAGTCCCCGCCGGCAACGCTTGGAGTTGCACGGGAGCGGAATGGGGTTCGCCGGGGATTTAGCCACGTGGAACGCGGTGAAGACTAAGATTATGATTAGGATTATGATTATGAATGACTTAACTCATTTATTAAGGACGGAGCAAGGACGGGCATTTGCCATGATATGCCAACATAGCGGGATGGATGGGTATTTGCGCTTATTTTCGATTGTTGGAATTTTCGAGGAATTTCGAGATTTTTGGGTATTCCAAAATTTTCGAGGAATTTCGAGGACTCGGCGAAAAAAATTGGGCTTGGGGCGCAATGGGCTTGGGCAAAATGCCGTAGCTCTCACGGACTTGATGGCCATGTGCCGTCTGCCGGAACGGTGGTGTTTTTCATCAGCCATTCGTAGTCAATATTATTTGGCATGTCCTGCTTCGTTGCCCTTGTTAACTTCTGTCAAAGGCTTTCGCAGTCCACGGCCTCTCATCTCAGCAATACACCAACAACGATTGCGAGATGGGATTGATGCGGTTGTAGTTGAGCAGCTTGTCGATGTAGGTCGCCGTCAGGCGCTGGCCGTCGGGGATGAGCAGCATCCCGCTCTCGCTGTAGATGCCCTCGGCCAGCACCATGCCTGGCCGCAAGTCCGCCAACGGCACCACCCGCTGCTGGCCCGGCACCACCGCTTTGGGGGCCGTATGCACAAAAATCCGCACCGCTTCGGGATCAAACGCCGTTCCGCTGCCCTGGCTGATCATGGCGCCGGCCAACTTGGGTTCCAGGTTGCTCTCGGCGCAAGCCACGGCCACGGCCAGCAACCGAGACAGCCAAGGGATGTCCTGCCCGCGCAGCCGGTCGGGATAGCCCGTGCCGTCAAACCGTTCGTGATGCCCGCGAATGGTCGGTCCGACCGCAGTCAAGTGATGCACGAACGCCGCCAGCTCCTGACCCAAAATCGGATGCTGATGGATCAACGCCCATTCTGGTTCGGTCAATCCCCCGGGCTCCTCCTGCCAGCGTTTGATCAATTGACGCGGCACACCGAGCAAGCCGATGTCGTAGATGTGGCCGCTGATTTCCAGCGTCTGGTTTTCCGTGGGCGATAACTCGCAGCCGGCGGCCATGGCCTGGCACAGCGACGCCACCCGGCGCGCCTGGGAGCCGACGGTCGGGTAAAAAGTATGCATGGTTTGGACACACAATTCGACGGAGCGGCGCAGGTTTTCCTCCTGGCTGCGGGCGAATTCCTGCAATTGCGCGTTTTGCTCGGCCACGCGCGCCACCTGGGACTCCAGGGAGCAGTTCAACTCCTGGAGTTGCTGGTTCATGGCCTGCGTGGCGGCTTGCAGGCGGGCGTTCTTGGTCATCAACTCGTGCCGCTGCACCGCATTCTTGACAGTGGCCAGCAACTCCTCCCGCAACCACGGCTTGACGACGAACCGGTAAATCTCCCCCTTGTTGATCGCGTCGATGACAGTGCTCAGGCTCAGCACGGCGGTGATGAGGATGCGCGTTGCATCGGGTTGGATGTCGCGAACCTGCGCCAGGAATTCCAAACCCGTGACCAAGGGCATCTGCTGGTCGGTGATGACGACCGAGAAGGCCTGTTGCTTGAGCACGCTCAAAGCATGGATGGCGTGGGGAGAAGCGACCACCTGGTAGCCCTCGCGCAACAAGGTGTCGCGCAAAGCCACCAGCACAATCTCTTCGTCGTCCACGATGAGAATGGGAAGGACGCTGGGCGGTTCAGGGAGATTCTCCAAAATCATGGGGCTACTTGGCAATTTCGTCGAAGAACGCTTTAAGCTTCAGCAACATGTCGGCTTCGGACAAATCCGGATTGAGCAACAAATCGATCCCTTTGAGCAATTCGGCGTCCAGCTCGTCCTGATTGCAACCGGCCAGTTTCAAGACCACTTTGATGTCTTTCTTCTGCTGCCGCAGTTCGGCGGGCAGCGAATTGAGCGCCAGGTCGTTTGGCTCGGCCAGCAGCATGACGCCTGCGAACTGGTAATCGCTGGAATGGAGCAATTCGCCCAGGTTGTCCGCGCCCGCCGCCACGACAATGTAATAATTGTGCGAGCGTAGCAATTCGGCCGTCTTGTCCAACATCTCGCTGGGCTGGCCGACGAGCAACAAGCTGCGGCGGGTCAGGCGCATGCGCCGGGATTCCTCCGCCAGGTGCGCAGACTCGGAAAAATCGGCCTCCGGCAACCACAACTGAAAACTCGCGCCCGCCCCTTCCTTGGAAATGACGGAAATGGCGCCCTGATGCTTTTCAATGGCGATGCGCGCGTTGTAAAGGCCCAGGCCGGAGCCTTTGGATTTGGTCGTGAAAAAGGGATCGAAGATGGACGCCAGATGGCGCTCTTTGATGCCCGCGCCGCTGTCCTGGATGGTCAGGCAAATGCATGGCAAGCGCGGCAAAACGCCTTTGACGTTCTCCAAATGCGGCAGGGCCTCGTGCCGCGTCGTGCGCAACGTCAGGCGCCCCCCTTGCGGCATGGCGTCGGCCGCGTTGAGCATTAAATTGATGACCACTTGCCGGAATTCGACCACATCCAGGTAAACCGGAAGCTGCACCGGCGCCAGCTCGGTGCTGACCCGGATGCGGCGCGGCAGGATTTTGGTGACGAGCTCGACCAGATCGTTGGCGATGTCATTGAGATTATGATAATTGCGTTCCCCGGTCTGGCCGAGGTGAAGGTTGATCATGCGCTGCACCAATTGGCCGGCTTGCAACGAACTTTTCTTGATCAACGACAATCCCTCGTAAAACGGATGCACCGGTTCGAGCGAGTTTAAAAACGATTCGCTCAACGAATGGATGCCGGCGATGATATTGGTGAAATCGTGCGCCATCCCCAGCGTCAGCACCGCCAGCGTTTCCTTCCACGCGGCCGTGGAGAGCCTTTTTTCGGCGATGGTCTGGCGGGTCACATCCAGCCACACCACTTCGTAGCCGAGCAAAAGCCCGCTCTGCGAAATGGCCGGCTGGCGGTGCTCCAAAATGTAAGCGACGCGGCCCGTCACGGCGTGGCGAATGCGATAGGTGTTGGTCAGGGCCGTGCCGGTTTGGACGGCCCGATTGAACTGCTGCTGCAATTCCGCCGCGTCGGACTCATGCACCAAGTCCCAGAAACGGCCCCGGTGACTGGACCAATCGGCGGCGTCCATGCCGGTCAACTCCTTGATATTTGGGCTGGCGAACTGCATGCTGAAATCGGGGCGCTGGCTGAAAATCACGCACGGCCAGCGGCGCGTGAGTCCTTCCAGCCGCGCTTCCGCCCGCAAGAGCCGCACGAACATCTCGCGCCGCGCCGCGTCATTGCGCAAATGCTCGTCCCAAATCCCTTCCTCCAGGTCCGCCAGCGGCGGGAGCATGGAACTGAGCCGCGCAAACGCATTCTGCGGCCCGCGCCCGATCTCCAGGGTGAACCACTGCGATGGATGCGCCGCAACGGCCGCCAGCTTGAGATTGATCCGCTCGAAGGGCGCCGCACTTTCGCGCAGGAGGGCCAGAGCGGCTTGCCAGTCGGGGGAAAGATCTCCCAGCGTAACCCAGAAGGAGTGTCCCACCAGGCTGGCCGCCGGTTTTTCCAGCCAGATGCAAAGCGGTTCATTGACCGCGAGCATCTGGCCCGCAGCGTCCAAAGTCGCGGCGCCGCCTTCCAGCCAGCACCGGGGCAAAAAGGACTCCGGGGATTTGTTTGACGCTGGAGCGTCCGCGGCTGGCACAACCTTTTGGAAATCCGTCTGCACGGTGTAGTCAATCCAACTACCCTAAGCTTAAGGCGTCTGCGGCGGAACTCAATCAGAAAGTGGTGAGGCCCGCTTTTTGTTGACCTTCCGCGCGAAACGGGTCTATCTTGCTTTCATGACGACGGCGAAGGATGTGACGACGCGGCGGCAGTTTTTGAAGGCTTCGGCTTTGGCGGCGGTCGCGCTGCCGCCTTTGGCCCGCTCCCAAGAAACCCCGCCCGCCACGGCCAGGAAACGGCAGATCAAGAAGGGGATGATGTATGGCTCAGTGCCGGGTTCCATGCCGGTGCTGGAGAAGTTCAAACTTATTCGGCAGGCGGGCTTCGAAGGGGTGGAAGTCAACTCGGGCATGAACCAGGAGGAGGTTCTCCAAGCGCGCGATGCAACGGGCCTGGTCATCGCCAGCGTGGTGGATACGGTGCATTGGCAAGAATCTCTGGCCGACCCCAACCCCGCGGTGCGCCAGGCGGGACTGGAGGGATTGACCGCCGCGTTGCACGATTGCAAGGCTTACGGAGCGTCCTCGGTGTTGTTGGTGCCGGCGGTGGTTAACCAGCAGGTTTCTTATGACGAGGCCTACAGACGGTCGGCGGCGGAAATCAGGAAGGTCACGGGATTGGCCGGGCAGTTGGGGGTCAAAATCGCGGTCGAGAACGTTTGGAACCAATTCCTGCTCAGCCCGCTGGAAGCGGCGCGCTACGTCGATGAGTTTCACAGCCCGGCGGTGGCCTGGCATTTTGACGTGGGCAACGTGATCAATACGGGCTGGCCGGAGCAATGGATTCGCATCCTGGGCGCGCGCATCCACAAACTGCACATCAAGGAATTCAGCCGCAAGAAACGGGACCAGGAAGGGCTATGGAAAGGATTCGAAGTCGAGTATTTGGAGGGGGACAACAATTGGCCGGCGGTAATGAAGGCCTTGGACGAAACCGGCTACCGGGGCTGGGGAACGGCGGAACCGGCGTATTGGCCCAGCGGTGTCGATCTGCCTACGCGCCTGGGCCAGGTTTCGCGGAAACTGGACGAAATTTTTGCGCTGTAGTGCATTTTGGCTGCCGCGGCGCCATCCACAGCCGGACGCATGGCCCTGGATATTTGCGCCAAGGGCGCGATTCCAGTTGAAGGTTGGCCCGCTATGGGTTAGATAGAAGGCGATGACTCCAATTGGCAATTTGCCGGGAGTCCGAGTGGATGGGGTTTGTTGCGCAGGAACGGAGATCAGGGCGGCCAGGCATGGATTGATCCACTATTCCTTGCCCAAGGCCGCGCCCACGATATATCCATTCCGAGAACCATGAACGCGACTGACTGCCGGAATTACCTAACCGATGAACATCGACTTCACTGAGCGGCGCGTCGTGATTACTGGCATGGGAGTCATCTCTCCCAGCGGCAAGGACCCGGCGACGCTCTGGAGAAACGTGCGTGGCGGAATCAGCGCCGCGGCGCCGGTCAGTCGATTTGATACCAGCAAGCTACCGGTTAAAATTGCGGCAGAAGTAAAGGATTTCGACGTGGCCCGATACATTAACAGCCGCAAACCGGGGCGGTTTGACTTGACTATCCAATACGGCGTGGCGGCGGCCACCTTGGCTGTGCGGGACTGCGGGCTGAATTTGGCGGACCTGGACCCGGACCGGGTGGGAGTCATTGAAGGCACCACGATCAGTGGCACGGAGAGCATCCTCAAAACGCGCGACACCTTCCTGGCCAATGACGGTAATTTCCGCGCCCTCCATCCCTACAATCTGGTGGCGGCCTATTGCGGGGAGGGCAGCAGCACCATCAGCCTGCACTTGGGCATTCGAGGCCACGCCGTCACCTATTGTTCGGGCTGCGCGTCCAGCACCGACGCCATCGGCTACGCCGCCCGCCAGATCCAAAGCGACGAGATAGACGTGGCGTTGGCGGGCGGGGCAGACGAGACGATGGAGATGTTGCACATCGGCTTCTGCCGGTTGCGGGCGATGACGGAGCAAACCGGCCAGCCGGGGCAGGCTATGCGGCCGTTTGACCGCACGCGCGATGGATTTTTGCTAGGCGAGGGGTCGGCGTTTTTCGTTTTGGAGGAATTGTCGCACGCGCTGGGCCGGGGGGCGCGCATCTACGCGGAAGTGGCCGGGCACGGCCACAGTTGCGAAGCCTATCACGCGACCGACCCGCACCCAAATGGCGTGGGCTACGCGCGCGCCATGGAGAAGGCGTTGCGGCACGCTCGCATCGCGCCGACCGAAGTGGACTACATCAATGCCCACGGCTCGGCCACGCCCTTGAATGATCCGGTGGAAACGCGGGCCATCAAATCGGTTTTTCGGGAACACGCCCGGCGCGTGGCCATCAGCGCCACCAAACCAGTGACCGGCCATTTGATGGGAGCTTCCGGCGCTATTGAAACCATGATTTGCGCGCTGGCGCTCTGGCATCGAGAGATTCCCCCGACGATCAACTTGCACGACCCGGATCCGGGTTGTGATCTGGATTACGTGCCCGGCCACGCTCGGTCCTACCCGATACGTGTGGCCTTGAATTTGAGCGCGGGATTCGGCGGGCGCTACGCCTGCCTGGCGTTGAAGAAATTCTGAGCCATGAACCGCCTGGAAGTCATTCAAATCACGGCGCTGACGGCGATCTTCTTCAACACCGTATTGACCGTGATGGTGGTGGCGCGGGATTATCGATCGAAGCTGAACCGGATTTACCTGGCTTGGGGCATCGCGGTTACTTTGTGGAACCTGGGGGTGTTCCAGTTGAGCATGGGCATCGGGTGGAATGCGGCCTTCTTTTGGGCCAAGGTGCTGCAATTGGGCATCATATTCATTCCGGTGATCATTTTTCATTTGTGCATGGTCATCGGGCAGGCTCGGACGGGATGGCTGATGCCGGCGCTCTACTTGCTTCATGCCGGATTCGCCATCAGCCTCTTCTGCAACAAGTTTATTATCGGCGTGCGGCATCTGGCGGTGGGTTATTGGTCCACGCCCGGCCCTGCCTTTTTCGTCTATAGCGTCGTCTATACGCTGATCGGGGTTTATCTAGTGGTCTTCCTCTATCGAAAACAAAAAGGAGCTCCACCGATGCAGCGCAAGCGGCTGCGGGCTTTGCTGGCGGCGGTGCTCGGCTTGGCGGTCTTCGGCGCCAACGATCTGATGCCGATCATGGGCAATCTCACTTATCCGTTGACGAACATCGAATTCTTTCCGCTTGGCAGTCTGGCCGCTGTGTTCTACGTGTTGATCATCGGCTACAGCGTCTTGCAGCACCGGTTGCTGGATATTCACGTGGCGTTGAGCCGGTTTGCGGCCCAGATGGTGCGCCTGGTGTTCATGTTGCTGGTGGGTTTCTTGTTGCTGCTGGTCATATCGGAGTCCTCGCCCGATATCTTCAACAAGTATTCGTTCATGGCGGCCATGTTCGTCTTGCTGGCCAGCGCGCTGGTGGCTTCGGTCTTCTTTCCGCAGTTCTTCGGCACGGGGAGCGACAAGCTGGAACGGCACATATTGGGGGACCGCTTCGAGTATCACGCCCAAGTGCAGAATCTGATCCAGATGATGCGCTCGATCCCCGACCCGCAGTTCCTGATGCAGGAACTGCAGGACTTGCTGGCCGGCACCATGAAGATGCGCAGCTACCACATCATCCTGCTGGATGACACCACGCGTGAATTCAAGCTCTTTCACTGTCATCCGCCGCAGGTGGAACCGGCGGCGCCGGACTTGCAAGAGGACTCACCGGTTTTCCGCTATTTTCAGCAGACGCGGGCGAAATACCTTTCCTGCAATTTGATTTATGAAACCGACCATGAATCGATGATGCAGCGGGAGGCCTGCCAACAATTGAAACCGTTCGAGCCGGAATTCTGCTTTCCCTTCTTTGTGGGCGACGATTTGATCGGGCTGATGTTGCTGGGGCAAAAGGCGAGCGCGGAACTTTTCACTCCGCACGACCTGCGGCTGCTGACCGAGTTGTCCTCCAGCCTGGGGCTGGTGTTGAACCAAATCCGGCTGCGCCAGCAATTGCAAGTGGTTCACGAGCAGGATCTGCTGGGCCGGATGTCGCGCGGGCTGGCGCATGATTTGAACAATTTGTTGACACCGGTGCAGACCTTGTTGCAGTTGTGCCGCGAATCCCGCCTCAACCAGGAAACCATCGATGAATTGCTGCCGATAGGTCTGCGCAACCTGGAGACCATTCGTTCCTACGTCAATGAAGCACTATTCTTCTCCCGCTCGGCCACTTTGCACGGGCAACTGGGCCCGCTCAACGAAATGGTGGGCGAGGCCGTCTCCCTGGTGCAGCCCGACGCGGAATCCAAAAACATTCACGTGTCGGTGAGCGGGCCGTCCGACATCATGATAGAGATGGACGCCGTGCTGATTAAGCGCCTGATTTGCAATCTCCTGTCCAACGCGATTGACGCGTCGCCCGCGGGAACCGAAGTGGAGGTGCGGCTGGCGCCATTGCCGAAAACCGAACCCAGCCGGGACTGGCATCGGCTGCGCATCATCGACCACGGCGAGGGCATCAGCGCGGAAAACCTGCGACGCGTTTTCACGCCCTACTTCACGACTAAAAACACCGGGGATGGCAAGCGTGGCTTTGGACTCGGGCTTGCTATTGCGCGCAACATTGTTCATCTGCATGGAGGCAACCTGAGCATCACCAGCAAGGAGAAAAGGGGCACGACCGTGCAGGTCGATTTGCCCAGTCGCTTGAAACCAGGCCAGGCTTCTCCGCCGCCCTCGGGCGGTCCGCGGTTGAACATGGTGCCCGCATGAGAACCTTGCTCATCATCGGTCCCCCCACCGGCCTGGCTGCGGCGGTGCGCGCGGCCCTGGACGCCTCCGTTTACCGCGTCATCCAGCACGACGAGTGCCGCGAGGATGAACTGCGGCTGACGGGCCCCTCCATCGACCTGTGCTTGTTGGACGCGGACCTGACGACGGTGGAGCCTATCCGCAACATCCAGCGGCTGCGCCGGTTGCTGCCCCGGTGCCCGATGATTCTTTACGCGTCCGATTCCCACCGGACTTGGGAAGAGGAGGCTTATCTGCTCGGAGTCAGCCACGTTTTGAGCAAACCCGTCCGGGGGCGCCTCCTCAACTCGTTGCTGGATCGCCTCTTCGAGACCAAGAGAACGGAGGAGGAAAAGCCGGCCCCGGCGACCCGGCCCCGGCTGGAGGAAAAGCGCGCCGTCGAGGCGCCGTCCGTGGCGGGACGCATGTTGGAATTACTGCGCAATTCCTCCAACATCCTTTGCCACAGCCTTGAGGTCGGACCGCTCCTGCGGGAGTTCCTGCTCGTGTTGCGCGAAATTCTCGGCCTCAACCGGGCGGCGATTTTCCTGCGCGCCGCCCCGCGCGCGCCCGGCGGAGCAGAGGTGGCGGGCGTCTCGCAGCGGTTGACCTCAGCTTGCGCTCTGGGCGTGGCGCCCGGCGTGCTGGAACATTTCGAGCTGTCCCTGGAGGCAGGCATTGGCGGTTATCTTTTCCGATCGGGCCGTGTGTTGCGTCGCGACAGCGAGGAGGTCGAGCGCGACCCGCTCATGGCGCGCGAATTTGATTTGCTGGGCGTGCGAGTGGCCATCCCGGTGCTGGACCGGCAATCGCTGGTCGGGGTCGCCTTGCTCGATGAGCGGATCACGGGCGAGCCGATGAGCAACGACGAGCTGGCGCTGATTTTCCACCTGCTGGAACAATTAGGACTGGCCATCAAGAACATCTGGTGGCACGAACAGGTTTCGGCCCGGCACGAAATGATGTTCGACATCCTGCGCAACATCAAGGCTGGCTGCGTCGTGGTCGGGCGCGAACTGAACGTCCTCCATGCCAATGAAACGGCGCGGGGCTTCTTCCCTCGCGCCAACCGGCCGGCCGAAGCCTTCGATTTCAATGATCTGCCGCAAGTCATCGGCAGCAAAGTTTTTGAAGTGCTCAACACGGGCCAGCCGGTGGTCGATTACAAGTACCAGTCCGCCTCGGCTCCCAGCCAGCATTTCCAGATTGCCATCACACCGTTCCGCAAGGAGGATGCGCCAACGCCGACGGCGGCGTTGGTGGTGGTGGAAGATTGCACCGCCACCGATCGCCTTCGCCAATTGGAAATCGAAACCGCGAATCTGCGCCTGGTCCAGCAAATGGCCGAACGGCTGGCCCACGAAATCGGCAACGCCGTGGTACCCATCTCCACCCACCAGCAGCTCCTGCGGGAACGGGGCGCGGACCCGGACTTCCAGGCCTCCCTCGCGGCGGCCATGGAGGAAGGGGTCAAGCGGGTGAGCCGCTTGGTGGATCAAATGCGCTTCCTGGCCCGCGACCATGTGAGCCAGGCGGAATTGGTGCCTGTCAAGCAATTGATTGAGGAGGCCTTCCGCGAAGCCCGGACCTATCATCCGTCCACTACGGTTTTGCTGCAGTATGAATCCTACGGCGAACCATTGAGCCTGACCTGCGACCGGCAAGGACTGCAGCACGCGTTTGCCGAAATCATTCTCAACGCGCTGCAAGCCAGCAGCGCTTCCTGCCAGGTGCAAGTGCGCACGCGGACAGAGACCGATTCCAGCGGCTCGCGCTGGGCGCGCATCGAAGTGCAGGACAGCGGGTCGGGCTTCAGCGCGGAGGCGGCGGGCAAAGCGGCCGAGCCGTTCTTCACCACGCGCAAAGTTGGTTTGGGTTTGGGGCTGGCCGTGACCAGCAAGATCATCCAGACTCACGCCGGCAAAATGGAGATTCCGCCCCCGCGCAACGGCGTGCCGGGTTTGGTCCGCATTTCGCTGCCGCTGGACGCCATCGCGCCGGGGGAAGCGGCCAAAACGGCAGTGAATTGAGGGAGGGCGGTTTTGGGGAGATTTATGAAATGGAATGGGATAGTTCGAGCCGGCATAGGTACCAAACTCGCCGCGCTATGGGCTGAGGCCCAAGGCAACTTTTAAAACTTCAATTTTGAGGAGGCGAATCCTATGCAGATCGTTGGAACGCCTTACATTTCAACGTCAAGCGCGTTCCCTTTTTGTGTAAAGTCCTAGCGCATTTCATCCGATATCATGGCGTGATTACAGAAGCGCCCAATGAAAACACCTGAGACTGAAAACCAATCAATGTCATGGAGTCTAAGGAACCGCTGATACTGGATCATATCCCGGCACCCGCACGGAGCGTGGAAGCATGCTCTGAAAAATGGAATCGCAGTTGGCCCCACTTTTTGCTGTCGTTCCTGGCCGTGCTGATCGCGGTCTTTTTCATATACATCGCCAGTGCCGTCCCCATTCAAGCGCTGTTCGTGAGAGGCTTCTTTCTAGACAAGCCACGCACCTACCATTTTCTTGCAGTTGTTTACACGCCGCTTGGGAAAACCTATGACCGCTATCCGACTTTTAGGAATGGTATAGATAAGTGTGCCGCCTACGTCGCACAATTCATGCCAAAGCAAGAGCAACACACATTCAAATACGTGGACAGCCTTGGCCAACACGCGCTCGCCGACGGCGAGTCCAAATCCGGCACCGAGACCAAGAAGATGTCCGTGCCGTTGAACAAGCTGTTGGTCAACATCGTTGGCACCACGAGGCAACTGAATTTGCTCGTCAGTGTCATCGTTGTGGGTGCCGGCGGCGAGACCTTCAAGGCCAAAATGACGGAGTATGACGCCCGACTGCGTGACATGGCCATGGGCGCACTGGCCACCAACACGCTGGCCGACCTCGAAAAGCCCGGGGCGCGCGATCTTATCCGCGCCGAACTGATCAACGGATTCAACACCGTGATCGGAGATAATTCCGTCCAGGAAATTTACTTCACCGAGTTCGGCGTCCAGTCAGGACCGCCTCTTCAGCGGAAATGATCCTGCCAAACGAAACGATTGACTCCACAAATCACTTGAAGTGACCCTATTATTGCGCTCGAATTCCCCGACCGTCCAGACTATACAAATTAGGTGGGTTCCCAAGTTCTGCCAGCCGTTTCAGCACAGTGGACCGCCTTAACCGGGTTCATCAGCATCCCTTGACAGACTCCGGGTTCCCTATGATCTTGGTGCCGTGAGAGTTTCATGCTCATGCCTGATAGCAGGGCCGGATTGGGAGTTGACCCAGGGTCAGTTCCCTGGCCTCGACTTGGACGGTGTGCGGAATTCGGCCGGAATGCCGCCCCAGGAAGCTCGCGCATGCCTCGAACTCCGGAGACCTCGCTGAGACGGCAAACAAGGTGGATCAAGCCAAATCAAGCCTACTTGCTGGTCTGTCCTCCGCCTCCTTACGTCGGCGGCTACGGTCTTGTGGTTGTGCGACTCTTGCGTCTTATCGCGGCTATGCCCTTGGCCTTCTGGGAATCAAGGCGAATCAAACCGGATCAAACCAAATCAAACCAAATCAAACCAAATCAAACCTGCAGGGTGGTTGGTGTGTCCCGAAATTGGACAACCCGAGGAAAAAAGGTCGGCGGCAGGCAGCTTGGTCAAAGCCAGTCAAACCCAGTCAAACCATATCCAAGTATTTTACCCTTTATTCCCTATGCCAAATGCTTTAAGCGTGAAGGCCAGCATGATTTTCGATTTGTCGGAAGATGTGGCCGTCGTGATTGGCGGCACCGGTGTCTTGGGCGGCAAGATGGCCGAGGGCTTGGCCCAGGCCGGCGCGAAAGTCGCCGTCCTTGGCCGTCATGCCGGTCGTGGCGAAGCTTGCGTGCAACGCATTCGGCAGGCCAAGGGCGAAGGCCGGTTTTTCGCCGCCGACGCCCTTTCGCGCGACAGTCTCCACCAAGCCGGCGGGCAAATCGAAGCCGTTTTTGGGCCGCCCACTGTCCTGGTCAACGCCGCCGGCGGGAATGATCCGAAAGTCACTGTGACCGACCAGTTTAAATTCGAGCAAATCGCGCTGGAGGATTGGCGGGCCAATTTTGACCTGAATCTGGTGGGCGGCGTCCTATTGCCGTGCCAGGTCTTCGGCCCCGGCATGGTGGCGCGCGGGCGCGGGAGCATCATCAACGTGGCCAGCATCTCCGCACACGTGCCGCTCTCACGGGTGGCGGCCTATTCTGCCTCCAAAGCGGCGGTGTTGAGCCTGACGCAATTTTTGGCGCGCGAATGGGCGCCGCGCCAGGTGCGCGTCAACACGATCACGCCGGGCTTTTTCCCCGGCGAACAAAACCGCCGGCTGCTTTTCAAGGAGGATGGCACGCCGACCCCGCGCGCCCAGAGCATCCTGGCGCACACGCCGATGGGGCGGTTTGGGCAGGCGGAGGAGTTGATTGGGGCGGCGGTGTTCCTGGCCAGCGCGCGCGCCAGCAGTTTCGTGACCGGGTCCGATCTGCGCGTCGATGGGGGCTTTTTGGCGCAAACGATTTAAGAGTGTGTTTTCATACCCAAACCCTCCGCCCGCGGCATTTTTTACTTCCTATGGCCCGAGAATTCAGGCAGACTGAAACACGATGAAATTCCGACTCATGGAGGTTTTTGTGTTTTGTTGCGCCCTGGCTCTGAAGGCAAACGCACAAACGCCCGTCATTCTTTCCCAGCCTAAAAACATCGCGATCAACAATGCTTCGACGGCAACCTTCACGGTCGTGGCCACGAACGCGGCCGCATACCAGTGGTTCTTCGGCGGCACCGCCATCACCGAGGCGACCAACTCCACCTTGACCTACGACGATGTGACCACCAACCAGGCGGGAAGCTACACCGTGGTAGTGACCTCTTCCGGGAATAATTCCGTAACAAGCTCGCCCCCGGCGGTTTTGACGATCCTGCCGGGAACGATAGTCAATATTATCTTCTCCGGCTACCCCAACGGCATTCCCAGCAATGTGACCGTCCAGCTTTTCGATCACGACAAGCCGGCGACAGTGGCAAACTTTCTCCATTACATCACACCCATAGTGATCCCCGGAGTTTTGACCAATGTGGCCTTTAGCAACATGTTCTGGGACCGGTGCCTGCCGGGATTTGTGCTGCAAGGTGGGGACTACGACGCCACAGACCGAACCAACACCACTCCGCCGCCGGAGATTGAATCTGTGATCACACGCTATTCGGAAGACACAGATTATCAGCCGCCGTTTCCGTTCTACATTGACAGTGAATTCGGCATTGGGCCGCGGATTCCCAATCACTTCGGCACCATGGCCATGGCCACCGTCTCCGGGAACTCGAATTCGGCGGAGAGCGCGTTCTTTTTCAATCTGGCGGATAACTCGTCCAACCTGGACAACCAAAATGGCGGATTCACCGTTTTTGGCCGCGTCCTTTCTGGCAGCAACGTGTTGCAATACTTCAACACGTTGAGCAAACCTGACGGGGGCATTTTCGATTCAACGACGGTGAGCACCAATCAGAGCCTGGCCAACTTGCCGGTCGATGAGAACAGCAGGAACACCCCCGCGAATGTAAATCTGTTTTTTGCCGATTTCCAGGTTCTCACCGCACTGCACCCGGACACCAATCCACCGACGGTTGCGTTAGACTATCCGACCAACGGCGAAACGACGACCAATGTCGAGGTGGTGCTGCAAGGCACGGCGCAGGACGATGTGTCGCTGGCGCGCGTGGTCTGCAATGTCGGATCTGACGCAGGCGTGTCCGCCGTTAATACGGTTGGGACGACAAACTGGACCGCTGACTTAGGGGCCTTGGTGCCAGGGACTTATACTTATGATATCGTCGCTCAAGATGGCGCGGGCAATCTTTCCACGAATAATGTCAAAGGAACATTTATAGTGCCCCGGTTTCCCTTCCAGTCCTCTGTGAGCGGCAATGGCAGCCTGTCAACCAATTTGAACGGAACCAATACCACGGTGGGGTCCATTTATACCATCACGGCCAAGCCGGGCAAAGGCGCGGTGTTCGTCAAGTGGGTTTCTGGCGCCAATGCGTCCCTGGAACAAACGCAGAGTTTCAGCATGGAGAACGGCTTGCAATTGCAGGCCACGTTTATCTCCAACACCGTGCCGCACGGGATCGCCTTTACGTCTCCGGCGGCCAACGCGGGGGTGACCAACGCAAGCTTCAGCATCACTGGAACGGTGGCCGAGAAGGTCGGCTCGGCTCAGATCACATGCCAGGTTTTTTCCGCCGGCACAGGCCAGTCGGTCACGACGCCCATGATCATCAACGCCACCAATTCGTGGTCCACGCCTTCGCTTTCTTTGGCGCCGGGTTCTTATATCGTGCAGGCTGTCGCGCAGGACGCCGGAGGCGGCGCCACGGTCATCTCCCGAGAGTTCGCGGTCCTGGCCCAATTGACTATCATCCAATACGGCTCCGGCAAGGTCAACATTCCCAACGGCGCCTGGCTCTCGGATGGGGTGGGATACACGATCACAGCCAAACCCGCCGCCGGGCAGTCCTTCTTATCCTGGAACGCCGGTGGCGGCAGTTTTCCATTGCCCGAGCTTCCATTTGTCATGAGCGAGGGACTGACACTCACGGTCACGTTCGTCTCAAACTCAGTGCCAAAAGGAATCACGTTCACTTCCCCGGCGGCCAACTCCAAATCGACGAGTTCCCATGTCATGCTGGCAGGCAAAGTAGCGCCGTCGCTGCTGGCGCCGCAAGTCGTCTGCCAGGTCTTTGAGGGCTACGTGCCGCTGACGGCCTTCATACCGGCCACCGTGACGGCCACCAATTGGTCGCTCGTGGTGAGCAATCTGACGGTGGGCACTTACACGGCCGTGGCCATGGCCACCGACGCCGCGGGCCACACGACGCTGGCTTCAGACGCGTTCACGCTGAATTTTTATCCCAGCATCGCCGGCACCTATCACGGGCTCTTTTTCGAACCCGGGAAAATTTCTGACACCAACGCGGGGGCCATCTCCTTCACGCTCAGTGACACCGGAGTGGTGAATGGCAACTTGACGTTTCCTGTTGCGAATTACCCGCTTCACTTTCAGATGGGCGCGACCGGAGCGAGCGACGGGGAGATAAATGGCAGCCTCGGAGCGCAGGAGCTGACGCTGATTTTTGACGCGACCAATGCGTCCGGCCAAATGAGCGGCTCCGTCGCGCAGGGCAGCGCATCGATTCCTTTGATGGCCTATCGCGCGGCCACCAAGCTTTCCACCAGCACGGCGCCATCGCCCGGCAAGTATGTTCTGAGTCTGGAGCCAGAGACACCCACCAATGGGATCCTGGACGGGCCTTCCGGCGACAGCTACGCAACCGTCATCGTGTCGGGGAACGGGAATCTGGCCGTGGGCGGCACCCTGGCTGACAACACACCCTTTTCGCTCTCGACCGGCGTTTTCACCAATGGCGTCTGGCCGCTTTACGCGAGTCCTTATAAAGGCGACGGGATGTTGATCGGTTGGGAAACAAACTTGCCGACGGGAGCATGCACCGGAGCGCTGTACTGGATCAAAGGCCCCACCAACAGCATCTATTATCCCAACGGGGTTCAAGAGGACCTGAATTCCGTTGGGGCAAAGTACGTTTCGCCGACTGCCGGCACGCAGTATCAGATTGTTTTCGGCGGCGGCAGCATGGATTTATTATTGACAAATGTGTTTTCGTTCAACGCCGCGGGCACGATGGTTCCGGCCGCCGGCACAACGGACAAGCTCACAGGCTCGCTCTTGTCCACGGGTGTTCTGAGCAAAGGGAGCATTTTGAATCCAGTCAACAATCAAATACTTAAATGGAGCGGCGCGTTTGTCAGCCCGGCTGAGGGCGGCGGGGGCTTTACGCTGGATACCGGCACACAGACGGGCCATTTCGAGATCAACCTGCCGCTGCCGCCGTGAATGACTGACATTGTTGTCGCCACGCGCAACGCCCACAAGGTTGCGGAAATCCGGGGGATACTGGCCGGGAATATTCGCATCCTTTCGCAACAAGATTTTCCGGGCGCGCCGGCCGTGGCCGAAGATGCGGCCACGTTCGCCGGCAACGCGGCCAGGAAAGCCGAAGGACTGTTCGCGTGGCTGGAGGCCAACCCGCAGGCGCCCCGAATGGGCCGACCGTATTATGTTTTGGCTGATGATTCCGGTCTGGAAGTCGATGTTCTTGGAGGCGCGCCTGGCGTTCACTCGGCGCGGTTCGCCGCCGAAGAGGCAGCGGGAACAGCCAATGCGTCCGATGCGGCCAACAACGCCAAACTGCTGCGGTTGCTGCAGGGCGTTCCATTCGAACGGCGCGCGGCGCGGTTTCGGTGTGTTCTGGCGCTGGCGGCCCGGGACCAGGCCACGCTCCTATTTGAAGGCCGTTGCGAGGGCCGCATCGCCCTTGCCGCCGGCGGAGCGGGCGGTTTTGGCTACGACCCGCTTTTTGTCCCGGATGGCTGCACGCAATCGTTCGCCGAACTGGGGGAAGAAGTCAAAAATAAAATTAGCCACCGCGCCCGCGCGCTGGCCCAATTGCGGCGTTTTCTGGAGGGCGTATCGCCCGGGGCTGACGCGCCACGTTTCGTCTTCGGCGCCGGGTTATGAAATCAGGGCGGCGTGGACCGCCCCGAAGACTGCGGAAGAATTTGGAACCCATCCGTCTGGCCTTTGGTGTCAAGAATGAAACCGGCCCCGCCCGCGACCGGACTGATGAAGGCGCCTTTGAACGGAAGTTTGGCATCGCCAACGTCGATCAATCCGGAGAGAACACCGGTGGGCAGGAGGGAGATGGCCACGACGGGTGGCTGGGGCACAAACTGCCCCGCACTGCTGACCGCCAGCGAATTAGTGGTTCCCCCGGCCACGACCATCTGATACTGCGTGGCCGCCACTGGGGCCGCAAAAACCGCGCCGCTCGAAGTTAGATTGGTGGCAAAGCCAATGGCCGGCTTGAACCAAAAAAGTTGGCCATCGCAAGCGCCCGAGGGCGTGTTGGTTTCCCAGCCGATAATCATTCCTTGGTCATGGTAGCTTGAAGGAACAATATAGACGGGCCAGATGCCGTTTTGGGAGATCTTGGCGGACTGAGAAATCGCGGTATTATCGGGCAGCGTGCCGCTCATGGCCAGGGTGCCGCTGGATTGGAGCGAGATGGCCGCATATCCAGAGGCGGCGGGGACGTTGGTGTCGTTTTCGGGCTGCAAGAGAACGACATATTTGCCGGCCGCCGGCGCGTTGCTGCCGGGCAGGACGGTCACGGATCGATAGAGAACCAAGCTGCTCACCCAGATGTAGCCGGAAATGGCCACGTCAGCGACATAGCCGGTGATGGTGTCGGCGCCATTGGTCGTATCGAGACCAAGGACCAATTCAAGAAGGTTTCCATCCAGTCCCTTGCTCGACAAGGCGATTGAGCCGGTGTAAGAGAATTTGTCGGAAATCGGATAGGTGCGCGAGGGAAACTTCAGTTCGCCGCTAAAGGCGCCCGTTCCGGTGGTGGTGATGGTGACAAATCCGGCGCTGGTTGGAGACACATCGGACGGGTCAAGGAACAATCCGGTGTAGGTGCCAGCCGCGGCCAGGAAAATATTGTTGGTGAAAGTGGCTGTCAACACCGTATTGCTGGACATAACGAACGAGGTGGCCGCGCTGCTCGTATTCGCCACCGCGCCCGTCCAGAAAGCAAAGAGCTGCCCCGCTTCAGGCTTGGCGGAAATAGAGTAGGCTTTGCCGACTTGAAGGTATTTCCCGTTCAAGCCGGCCGTCACGGTGCCGCTGCCTTGGACGTTGACTTGCAGCTTCGCCAACAGATTAAAGGTCTCCGACACCAACCTGGCGTTGCCATTATTGTCATAGCCGACGGCCAAAACCTTATACGATCCCGCAGCGAGATTGGTGACGGGGAAGGACCATTCTGTGGCGGTGGGACCGATGATGGCGGATTGAGGGAGTGCCGTCAGGCCGTTGGATTGCAGGAATAATTGGCAGGTCATTTGGGTAAAAACCAGCGATGAGGGCAGCTTTCCCGCCACGCTGAATGTGCCGTTGGTCAGCATGGCGTTCGCGGATGGATAGGTGAAGGTAATGCCCTGCAACGAAGGGTTCTCGGGGACGAACGTCGCGGTCAGCGTCAGATTGGACAAGGCCAGGAAAGTCATGGAGGGGTTCAATGTCGTGGTAACCCCGTCGTTCCAACTGTAAAAAGCCTGCCCGGCCTTGGGCACGGCCTTGATCGTGTAAGTCTTGCCGGTCAAAGCGTAGGGTGCTGGACTGCCGACGACCATTCCCTCGCCCACGAGGTTGAGCGTGAGCAAATCCACGTTCACCAGCGAGAATTTGGCGGAATCGAACCCACTTCCGCCGGCGGCGTTGGTCGCCAACGCCACCACCATGTAATTGGAGCCGTTGCCGAAATTAGTTGCTGTCAGCGACCAGTTCGTGCCGACGATGTTCGCGGCTTGCGCGGCGGAAACGGAGCTGGAGTTCACGAAGAACTGAAGCGTCACGCCCGTGACATTGGTGGAAGCAATGGTGCCGCTGACGGTGAGCACGGATTGGATGGAGAGTGCCTGTGTGCCTGAGGCGGGGCTGGTAATGGTCAGGCCCGTGGACGAATTGGTCGAGAGATACGTGACCGTGAGCGTGAGGTTGGCATTGGCCTTGAAAGTTTGCACTGGGTTAAGCGACGTCACCCCATTGGAAGTCCAACCGTAAAACTGTTGTCCGGGTCCCGGCGCCGCCACCACCGAATACTGCTGTCCCGGCAACAAAAACCGCGGCGCACCGGTTGTCAGTTGGCCGTCCACATTGGTGATGATCGTCAGCACGGTCATATTGGTGAAATACTCCGTGGCCGGCGCGCTCAGATTGCCCGCTCCGTCCTGGGAACGGGCCGTCAACTTGTAAATACCCGGATCGAAGGATCCGAGTTGACTGACCAGATCCAGCGACCAATTGGTGGTGCCCAGCGCCGCGTTGGTTTGGATCTCGCTGCCATAGCCGTCCGTGACCGAGGTCAAAATGCAAAACACCTCGGCCAATCCGACATTGTCCTGCGCTGTCCCTTGCACCGTCAAAACGCTGCCATTGGTCAAAGCCGCGTTGGGCGCTGGATAAGTAATCGCAACCGTCGGCGGGGTGGTATCCANNGCGCTCAGAGTGTTGAAATACTGTAAAATGTTGGTGCCGGAGAGGATGCGTCCGAAGACAGTGAAGCCGCCGTTTTGAGTATCAAGATTGGTGGAATTGTCCGCCAAATTGAAAAAGAAGCCGCTGGTGGCGGAGTTCGGTTCTCCGGAAACAAGAGCCATGGCCATTGTGCCGAAGGTATTGGGAATCAGCGGCCCCACATTGAATTCGCTATCGACTTGCGACGGAAAAATGTTGGTCCCCGTGGAAACGGGCCTGCCGTTCAGAGAACTGCTCGTTCGATTCGAGGTGACATAATCGCCGCCTTGCAGAACAAAATTGGCGACGTCGCGGTCAAAGAACATATTGGAGAAAGAACCGGAGGTGATGTAATGGATGAAGTTCTCCACCGTGGCCGGCTTGTCGTGGTCAAAAAGCTGCACCAAGAAATTGCTGCTGCTACCATCCGGGTAAGTAGAGATGGTAATCTGGATGATCGTTCCGGGCACCACCGTCAACACTCCCGGTGTGCTGGTATTCGTTTCGCCATCCGGGGCGGTGAGGACAACGAAATAGGAGGAACCGGACTGACTGGCACTCACATCGTCCAGAGCCAGGGTGGCGTTGGTGGCCCCGGCGATGGGGCCTGTGCCCACCAATTGCCATTGGTAACTGACAGCGTTGCTGGCCGTGACCGTGAAGTCAGCCGAGGAACCGGTGTTCACGGTGAGGTTGGGCGGTTGGGAGATGATGGTGGGCGGTGCGACCAGCGCTGTGAAATTCTCCGTCACCAACGCCTGCTGGCCGGATGAATTTTCGGCCACCACCACTATCGTGTAAGGGCCGCCCTTAAGATTGGTTTCGACCAGCGACCAGCTTGTGCCGCTGATGGACGCCAGCAGCGCGGCAGTCACCGCGTTGGATCGGGAAAAAAGCTGGCAGGTCACTTGCGTCACGCCCGCCGCGGGCGGAATCAATCCGCTGATGGTCAACTCGTCGTTGGTCGTTTGCACGGTGGAGCCGGCGGCAGGACTTGTTATGGCCAGGCCCGCGGGCAGGGTGTTGGATATCAGTGTCACCGTAAGCGTGAGGTTGGTTTCTGCCGTGAAGGATTGCACCGGGTCAAGCGACACCACCCCCTGATTCTGCCAATGGTCGAACAGCTCTCCGGCTCCCGGCGCCGCCGTCACCGAATACTGCTGTCCCGGCACCATGTACTGCGGGGCGTTGGTGGTCAGAAGGCCGTCCACGTTGGTGATAATGGTCAATTGCGCCAGATTGGTGAAATACTCGGTCGCCGGCGTGCTCAGATTGCCCGCTCCATCTTGGGCAAAGGCTGTCAACTGGTAAACTCCTGGTTCGTTGGTTCCGAGATCCAGCGACCAGTTGGTCGTGCCCAGCGAGGCATTCGTTTGGACCTCGCCTTCATTGACGCCCGCGAGCGAGGTCAATACAAAATAAACCTCGGCCAAGCCGACATTATCCGACGCCGTGCCTGTGACGGTCAACGAGCTGACATCGGTGAGAGCCGCGTTAGGCGCCGGAAAGGTGATCGAAACCGTCGGCGGGGTGGTATCCACCGGCGGCGGAGTTATAAACGCGAAATCACAATAGAAGAAATTGGCATCCGTCGGCGCGTTAGTCCCGTCGTAATTGACCGGGAAGGACGGAGCAGCCGCAAAGCCAGTGTAAATGCCATTGCTGGGCGCGCTGAGAGTGTTGAAATACTGCAAAATATTGGTGCCGGAGAGGATGCGTCCAAAGACGGTGTAGCCGCCGTTTAAAGTATCAAGATTGGTGGAATTATCCGCTAAATTGAAAAAAAAGCCGTTGGTGTCGGAGTTCGGTTTTGGGGTAACCAAGGCCATGGCCAGCGTGCCAAAGTGGTTGGGAATCAGCGGCCCCACATTGAATTCGCTATCGACTTGCGATGGAAAAATGTTGGTCCCCGTGGTAACATAGTTGACGTTCACGCCATTGGTCGATCGATCCAAGCTGACATAATCGCCCGCTTGCAGCATAAAATTGGTATCCGTGTCAAAGAACGTATTGGAGTACGATCCGGAGGTGATATAATGGATGAAGTTCTCCACTGTGGCCGGCTTGTCGTGGTTAAAAAGCTGCACCAAAAAATTGCTGCTCCCGCCGTCCGGGAAAGTGGAGATGGTCACCTGGATGATCGTTCCGGGGACAATGGTCAATTGCGCCTGCTGGCTGTTCGTGCTGGAACCGTCAGGCGCGGTGATTTCCACCGAGTAAAACCCCGCCTGGTTGCTGCTGACATCGTCCAGGCTCAACGTGGCGTTGGTCGCTCCGGGCAAATTGTTGGTGGCTTGGAACTGCCACTGGTAGGCGGCCGCATTGGTCGCCACGACCGTGAACGCCGCGGACGAAGCATTATTGACGGTGACGCTTCGTGGTTGGGAGAGGATGGCGGGCGCCTGGGCTTGGGCGTCAAACGCCGCGAGCAGGCAAATCGCACCGAGAATTAACAACACGCCTTTCATGGTCTCGTATTTTGGCGCATTCCAGTCAGGATGCAACGAATTAAATGGCTCCCGCTGCCACTTTCGCCGTTTCGCGCTTTTGAGAATCAATTGGCAACGATGCTACTCCAACTGGTTTTCCTCCTGCCACCGCGGCGACAAAGTGTGCGCGATGCCCAAGTGGTCCAGCACGCGGCCCACGACCGTGTCGATCACTTGCTCAATGGTGGCCGGGCAATGGTAGAAAGATGGATTGGCCGGCAGAATGATCGCCCCCGCCAGCAACAGCAATTCATAATTCCTCACATGCACCAAGTTGAGCGGCGTTTCTCGCGGCACCAGAATCAATTTCCGCTTTTCCTTCAGCGCCACGTCGGCGGCGCGCAGCAACACATCCTCGCTCAAGCCATGGGCGATCCTTCCCAGCGTGCCCATAGTGCAGGGGATGACCACCATGGCGTCCATCGGGTTGGAACCGCTGGCGAAAGGAGCATTCATGCTGCGTAATCCGTGCGTGCGCGCTCCTTCGGGCAGCCGCAAACCGCCGGGCAGTTCCTGCGCCAGAACCGCTTGCGCATAATTGCTCAGAACGACGTGAACTTCATGCTCTTTGGCATCCAAATGGTCCAGCAGCCGCTGGGCATAGAGCGCTCCGCTGGCGCCGGTGATGGCGATGAGGATTTTCACTTTTTGATGTTATCGCAATTATCCGTTGATACCCCGTAAATAAGCCAGGATCAATTGAGGCAATTCGGCGCTGTAGCCGCCCTCCAAAATGCTGAAGGCGGGAACTTGCGCCTGGCGGATCATTTGGCCCAGCCAGTGGTAATCCTCCGCTTCCAAGGTGCCGTTCGCCAGGGGATCACCGCTGTAGGCATCGAAGCCCGCTGAAACGGCGATCATGTCCGGCCCGAAATTCTTCAATTCAGCAAAGGCTTTGGACAGGATGGCGCGATACTCCAGGCGCGGCGTGGCGGGCGCAACGGGAAAATTCAGACAGTTGCCGCCCCGATTCGCTTGCCCCGTAAAGGGATAGGCCGGATATTGGTGAATGGAAATGAACGCCAAGCCGGGTTTGTCAAGCAAAATCTCCTCCGTGCCATTGCCGTGGTGAACGTCGAAGTCGAAGACCGCCACCCGCTTGTAACCGGCCGCCTGCGCCTCCAGCGCGGCGATGGCGATGGAATTGAGATAGCAGAAACCCATCGCGCGATCCCGCGTCGCGTGGTGGCCCGGCGGACGCAGAAGGCTGAAAGCGGATTGCCCCCCTATGGCGGCGGCCAGGGCCTGCAACGCACCGCCGGCGGACCGCCGCGCGTGCGCGGCTATATCCGGGTAGGCCGGCGTGTCGGCGTCGAAGTCAAAAGGTTTCTCCAATTGCTCCAAGTGCCCCTGCGTGTGGGCGCGAAGGAGGGCGGCCTCGCTGGCCGCCGGCGGTTGGCTCCAGGTCAGCGCCAGCTTGTCCTGCGCTTTGAGCAACTCCACAGCGCCGCTGACGCGCGCGGGGCGCTCAGGATGACCGCGCGCCCCATACTCGGCGCAACGGGGGTCGGTGATGATAGTCAAAGCCAATGGTTAAATTCGCTTTTCGTCCGCATCCATGAAATCGACAAACGTCTGCAAGCCGTCGCGATGCCCCAGGCCAGCTTGTTCCTTGCGCATTTTCAGACGCGCCTTGGCAAAATCCTCATCGCGGCCGCGGTTGAGGACGAAGTCGTTGAAGGCCTTCTTTTGCGCGTCGGTCCTCTGGACGTTCTTGGCCACCCAGTCCGCCACCTGGCCATCGGTGATCGAGTCTTTGACAACCTGGATGAAACTTTCAGCCGCGACGCCTGCCGCCTTGAGCCACGCGCCGTCGAAGCCCTTGGTAAAGTTCTCCTGGTAGTCCGCATGCAGTTTTCCGGCCAAGTGCAGTCGGATTTTATCGACGAAGCGGGGTAAATAGACCCAGCCGCACATGGTTTCGAGCGCGCTTCGCGGGTAAATGATCTGTTCCATGCCCTCATCTTCCCGCAAAGCGGCTGGCCTGTCAATGAGGCTGCGGCGATTTCAGCCGGCCGGTTTCCGGTTCTTAAAATGTGAGTGATAAGAGTCCGAATCCTTGGTCATGACAACACGCTGTTCCCGGAGCGAAAGTTCGTTGATGACTTCGTCGGGCGTACGATTTTGAGCGGTCAACCGGCTGGTGTGGACAGACTCGTGCCCTTCGGCTAATGGTCAGGTAATCGCCAACGTGCGACCCATACATGCCAAATGTCAACTCCGCCGATACGTGCCGTTATCCATTTGTCCAGCGTAATACTTACCAATGAGCTTGCAACGAAAAGGCTGACCAACGATAAAATTCGCAGGTCAACTACAATCCTTGGTCAGCACTCGCGGCCGCCCGGCCGGCTGGGCAAAGGAAGATGGTCTCTGGACGGCTTTACTTGGCCAGCGCCACCAGGTAGCGCTGGAGGCGCTCGGCTTGGTGCATGGACTTCTGCTGGGTATAAATTTGGTGAAGACCGGCGCAGATGCGCTGCAGAATGCGCCGCGCACTGAACGGCGCCAGGAAACTGTCGTCAAACCGATGCTGCAATTGCATGACCATCTTGACGCAATCCGCCTTGACCAGCACGCGTCCGCCTTTGAAGGGATCGATGTACATCTCGGCGCGGCTGGATTGGAAGCGGCACAGGAAATGACCGGGCAGGCCGATGCCGGCAATGGGCAGGCGCAACCGCCGGGCCAGCAACAAATAGAGCAGGCTCAAGCTGATGGGGTTGCCGACGCGGCGATCGAGCACGCAATTGAAGTAGCTGTTTTCCGGGTCGTAGAAATTTTGCTCGTCGCCGGCGAACTTCAATTCGCGGAAAAGATAATCATTGATGACGCGGATAAAATATTCGGGCAGGCCATTCAAGTCCAGGCGCTGGCGCAGCTCCCCGGCATAATCGTCCAGCAACGCCGAATAGGCTTCCAGATTGATTTCCGGATACTGGGTGTGGCAGAGCAGCAGCACGCCTTGCTCGAGGTCAAAGTCTTCGCCTTGATTGAGGCAGAACGCCAAAAATTGCGTATCGGCATCCTGCCGGGCGAAATGATCGACGATTTCAGTGGCGCGGCGGCGCAGGACGGGATCGTTGCTCAAGCGGTGTTCACGCATCCAACCCGAACTGGCCGGGCCGTAGGAAAGGATGGTTTCACGAACCGCGCGATACACCCTTGCGTCCTCATCCGCCAGCAGGCTGATCAAAGCTTTCCGATGCTTTTCCTGCAGGTTTTCGGCTGATTTGACTTGAGACGTATTCATAGGACATGTCCAGCATGGCGAAAGGTTCGTTCCAGTTCAAGCAAAATGAGGCAGGAAATCGATTTCCGTTGGCGATGGCAATTTTTCCGGGCTGTGTTATGGTTCCATAAAACCCGCTTTTGCCGCCGGGCGGCATGGAAACCTGAGATTTATGCAAATAACAAAACAGTTGGCTCTGTTCCTGGAAAATCGGCCGGGCATGCTGGCGCGCGTGTGCGACGCCCTTGCCGCCGCCAGCATCAACATCTATGCCATTGCCACCAGCGACACCGTGGATCACATCGTGGTGCGCATGGTCGTAAGCGATCCGGCCAAGGCCTTGTTCGTCTTTGAAGAACACGGCACGCTGGTGGTGGAGGACGATGTCTTGATGATCACCGGAGACAACAAGCCCGGCTCCCTGGCCAAATTGGCGCACAAACTGGCCGGAGGCAAAGTCAACATCGAGTACGCCTACTGTGCCACGCCGCCGGATGCCAAAAAGGGCCTGATGATCCTGCGCGTTTCCGACGCCAAAAAGGCGATGAAACTCCTGAATAGTTGATGCCGCAGCCGTTGCTTTTTCAACTCAATACGCGCTGTTGGCTGCGCGCGCGCTCGGACCATCTCGAACGGCCCGTGACGCTGGCCACGGTGCCGGAGGAGGAAATCGTTTCGTGGAAAAAGCGCGGCTTCACGCACATCTGGCTCATGGGCGTGTGGGCCAGAGGCCCCAAAACCCGCGACCTCGCCCGCGCGCAACCGAACCTTCGGGCCTTGAGCGCGGAGGCGTTCGGCATCGGCGGCGAGGAAAAACTCGTCGGATCGCCCTTCGCCGTGGCGGATTTCACCGTGGCCCAGTCGTTGGGAGGCGCGGCGGCCCTGCGGCTATTCCGCGTCCAACTCCAACGGCACGGGCTGGGACTGGTGCTGGATTTTATTCCCAACCATTTGGGCTTGGATCATCCGTGGTTGGTTGAAAAAAACAGCCTCTTTGTGCGCAGCGCGGCGCGACGGCCGGAAACTTTTCCCGTCGTCCACGCTGGCGCCACGAGTTGGGTGTCCCACGGCAAAGACCCTTATTTTCCGGCCTGGATTGACACCGCGCAACTGGATTACCGCCAGGCAGCCACCCGTGCCGCGATGCTCGAAGCCTTGCAATCGGTCGCGTCGCAGTGCGATGGCGTGCGTTGTGACATGGCCATGCTGCTGCTCCAAGATATTTTTGACAAGACCTGGGGGCATTTTCCCGGCGACGCTCCCGCAACGCCGGGGGAATTCTGGGCCGAGGCGATTTCCGCCGTCAAACGGCAGCATCCCCAATTCGTGTTCATCGCCGAGGCGTATTGGGACCTGGAAGCGCGCTTGCAGGCGTTGGGCTTCGATTACGTCTATGACAAGAAATTCCTGGAGCATTTGACACGACGCGATTATCCCGCCTTGCAAGGCCGCGTGCGGGCCGTGGGCGGGAAGTTCCATCCCGTGCGATTTCTGGAGAACCATGACGAACCGCGCATCGCGTCGCTTCTCACCGTGCCAGAACAAAAAGCGGCGGCGGTGCTGCTGCTGGCCCAGCCGGGACTGCGTTTGCTGCACGATGGACAATTGGCCGCTAAAACCCGTCACACGCCGGTGCAATTCGCGGACTACTGGCCGGAACCGGCCAACCCCGAAATGACCGCCTTTTACGACCATCTCCTGGCGTTGCTGCCGCAAACTGGCCTTGGCCGCGGCGAGATGGAATTCTGCGAGACAGGGCTGGCGCATTGCTTTGCGATGAAATGGAAGAAGGACGGCGGCCCGCTCACTCTGGCGGCGGTCAACCTCGCCCCGCAACGTGCCGATTTCCAAATCCGGGAACTGGAGCCTGGCTCCGAAATAACGAACGTTTACTCCGACACCGTCTCGACCTGGAGTTGGAGGGACGGGGGACTTCACTTTGATCTTGCTGCCTGCGGCTTCCAGTTGGTTGAATTGCGCCCGGCCCAATCACGAAAATGAATCGCCGCAAGTTCATCCAAGCCTCCGCGGGCGCTGCCTTGTCGGCGGGCGTCTTCGCGGGCTGCCGCTCTGCCCTCAGGCCCGCGCCGGATCCGATCCCGGTCATCCTGGCCACGGACATCGGCGACGACATTGACGACACGTGGGCTTTGGGCTTTTTGCTCAAGTGCCCCGAATTGAGACTCAAGCTCGTCGCGACGGAGTTCGGCAAAGCCCCGTATCGCGCCAAGCTCCTGGGCAAGTTCCTGGAGCAGACAGGCCATGCCGGCGTTCCCATTGCCGTCGGCCCGGATGTCGAGCCTCGCGGCGAAGGGGCGCTGGCCGAATGGGTCAAGGATTATGACTTGAGTTCCTATCCGGGCCGCGTCCACACCGATGGCGTGGGCGCGATGATCGAGGTCATCATGGGTTCACCGCAGCCGTTGACCTTGATCTGCATCGGGCCGATGCCGAATGTCGCCGCCGCGCTGGAGCGTGAGCCGCGCATTGCCGAGCGCGCGCGGTTTGTCGGCATGGATGGCAGCGTGCGGCTGGGCTATGGCGGAGCGAAAACGCCGGACGCGGAATGGAATGTCAAAGCCAATCCCGCCGCCGCGCGGAAAGGCCTTTCGGCGCGATGGGACATCACGATCACGCCGCTGGACACCTGCGGCCTAGTCACGCTCGAGGGGGCGCGCTATCAACGCCTGTTGCAATCGCGCGACCCCGTGCCGGCCACGATTTTGGAAAATTATCGAATCTGGTGCAAAGCCGGTCACAAGGAAGCCGACGCCGACAGCCACTCCTCAGTGCTCTTCGACCCCGTGGCCGTCTATCTGGCGTTCGACCAACAATTCTGCAAAATGGAACGGCTCGGCATTCGCGTGACCGACGACGGTACAACCGTCATCGACGATCAGGCCAAACAAATGAACGTCGCCACGGCGTGGCAAGACTTGGATGGATTCCGCGACTTGCTGGTCAACAGGCTGTGTGGCGCCGGTTGAGGAAAGGACTATGATAACTCCCAGCGATTCTCACCACAATTCAGGGTGCGGCTCATGGTCATAGTTCCACATTGCGGCGGTATTCGTCGGATTGAACAAGACCAAGGGTCTCATTGAGGATACATGTCCGTCGCAAAATAGCTGATTGTAATTCTTCCCATGCCGGGCAGGGTCAAATGGAGGTTCCGTCGGGAAGCGAATGCCGCAACGCAGCGTGTCATCACCTCCTGGACCTGGACCGAAGGAGCTGGTCCCAACGATTACCTTATCAGCAGTCAGGAATCTGGATTCGCCAATAGACAACAACTCGCTTGGCACCTTGATCTGACCCTCGGAAACTGGTGGCACGTTCCAAAATACGACAGGCCCCAGACCGAAGTCTTTATCAGCAAATTTCTGACCGGGACCGGCAGAGCCCCACATATTGTAGGCGTAACTGCCAAGGCGATCAATGGCGCCTTGGTAAAACGGCCCAGTATTTGTCCCCTTGTAGCCGGGACAATGAAACAAACTGTTCGTCCAGTTCAGCGGATAATAGGGAAACAATTTCGATGACCAATAGACCAAGTCCTTGGCCCTGCTTCCCTTCTCATCGCCGTACGACGGGCCGGCGGGACCAAGATAGTACGGAAATGTCGAATTGTGGTCGTCCACGTACATTTTCAAAGCAATTCCCATCTGGTGCAGGTGATTCCTGCAAGTGGCGGAGCGGCTATAACTTTTGGCCATCGAGAGTGCCGGGAATAAAAGGGCGGTCAGCAGGGCCAGAATGGTGATAACGACAAGGAGTTCGGCGAGAGTGAAGGCATTTGGCGCCGCCGCATTCTTCGGTNNCGGCGCCGCCGCCGCCTTCGGATTCCGTTCCAATCGCCGAGCTTGGAGCAGGATGGAGCAGCGAAAGTTAGGACTCATAAATTTTCAGGGTGTGGCTGATGGTCGCGGTTCCAACGCACCAAAGCCGCGTTCTTAGTGTCCACAAACAGAAAATTCAGCGTCGGCGATTCAACGTGGCCGTCGCAAAACACAACATTGGCTTTGCCTTGGTGGCGGGTAAGTGTGTTTCCACAGCTTTCTAATACCTCAAGCATTCTACGCTGAAAAATTGCGTTGGCTTCAAAGCAATCTCCGATAGCCATCATATCGCTTGGAATGGCCACTTCTGACTCGGTGATGGGCCGGAAAGTATGCGTCATTGGATCATATTGACGCTGAAGGCCAAATTGGTTGGCCGGGTTGATTGGTTGCGACGATCCATTAGGTCCCCATCTGTCGTCGTTATAGCCGTAGTATTCCCCTGCGTCTGATCCGACGATCCCGCGCAGGTTGGGGGCGCTCCATTGAGCTGATGGGCAAAACCACACGCCATTCAGATAAAAATTTGTGGCGGGGCGGGTGATACCAAGTCCCTCGCGTTCCAATTGGCCCATCCAAGACCTGTCAATTCTGGGATAACCCTTCAATCCAAGGTAACTCTTATCTCCAGCAAACATAACGGGGTAACCGTGATTGTCTGCGAGAAACGTCTGCAAACCGACGCCCAATTGATGCAAGTTGTTGACGCATTGAATGCGCAAGGCTCTTGCTTTTGCTTGAGAAAGCGCCGTCAGCAAAAGGGCGGCTAACAGGCCCAAAATGGTGATAACAACAAGGAGTTCGGCGAGAGTAAAGGCACTTGGCGCCGCCGCATTCTTCGGTTGCCGTTCCAAAATAGTGATCATAAATCAACCTTTGTTCATTTTCCGAAACTGGATGAAGCGGAATGGCGTTCTCATCAAGGTGTCCACAACTCGGGGTGCGGTTGATGATCGGAGTTCCACATCGCGGCGGTATTAGTAGGATTGAACAGAACCCAAGGATTCATGGCCGCTATGTGACCATCGCACAAAAGTAAATTATAATTCTTCCCGTGCCGCGCCGGCTCAAAGAGGTAAGCGGGATCGCGGAAGTGCGGCGGCCCGGTCACCAGGCAGCCGCACCTCAGTTCATCGAAACCGCCGGGAAACCCATTTGCTTTCGCATTTAAAAACCTGGATTCCCCGATCGCAATCATCTCGCTCGGCGCCATGATCCGATGGTCAGGAACTGCCGCCCGTGGATGCAGCGCGTAATTTATTGTATAAGTTTGCGGCCCTAACCCAAACTGTGGATCAAAAGGGAAACCTTGCCAACCTGAAGAAACCCCCTCACCATTGTAAGCGTAACTGCCATACGGACGGGTGTTCTTTACTTCTCCGGTAATTGCTCCTTTGTATCCTGGACAATGATATGTCACGTTCGTCCACTTTGCCGGGTCATAAGGCAGTAACTTTGCCCACCAGTAACGCGTGTTCAAGGGGCCAATCACACTATCCAACGAAGGATCGGAAGGGTTAACGTAGCTCGGATACTTGTTCTCGTGATCGTTCACATACATTTGCAAAGCCAGGCCCATCTGGTGCAGATGGTTTTTGCAAGTCGTGGAACGGGCCTGGCTCTTGGCCATGGCGAGGGCCGGCAAGAGGAGCGCAGCCAAAACAGCGATAATGGCAATCGCGACAAGGAGTTCGGCGAGAGTGAAGGCATTTGGCGCCGCCGCATTCTTCGGTTGCCGTTTCAAAATAGTGATCATAATTCAAACCCTTCTTTATTTTCCTTCAAAGCAAGCGATTCTCACCACAATTCAGGGTGGGGCTGATGGTCGTAGTTCCACATTGCGGCAGTGTTCGAAGGATTGAACAATATCCGGGGATTCATCGCCGATACATGATCATCGCAGAAAAGCTGGTTGTAGTTCTTCCCGTGCCGCGCATCGAAGATCATCACCCTTCCGTTGTAGAGATTGCACCTCAAAACGTCGGTGCCTGCGTCCATGGCATCCCTTCCCAATCGAGTCCCAGCAACCGCACCCACCACCATCGCGGAGTCTCCAATGGCCAACATTTCGCTTGGAGCAAGCACTTCAGCTTCCGCGACCGCCGGCACGAAAGCCCCCTGTTGATCCTTCCAAAAAATGACTGGCCCGAGGCCAAAATTCTCATTCGTATGATCATCTAATCGAGTTCCGAAGATGTTATACCCGTAACTGCCACGGCGTTCAATGGAACCTGGCTCATAGGGGCCTGAGATCTTTCCAGTGTAGCCTGGACAGTGAAACAAAGGGTTCATCCAATTCAGCGGGTAATACGGGAACAACTTCGACGACCAATAAACCAAGCCGTTGGCCCTGCCTCCTTTGCCGATTGCATCGCCATAAGATGGGCCGGGAGATCCGAGGTAATGAGGATATTTGTTCTGGTTGTCCTGCAGATACATTTGCAGAGCCAGGCCCATCTGGCGCAGGTGGTTTTTGCAGGAGGCGCTTTTGCCCTGCGCCTTGCCTTTCGATAGGGTCGGCAAGAGGAGCGCGGCTAGAACGGCGATGACAGCGATGACCGTCAAAAGTTCAAGCAATGTGAAGCCCCCCCGCGGGTGGCAGCGAGGTGCCGAAGTCCGAATCGGCGACCTGTGTCTGCGCATTTTCATTTTCATAAATGGAATCAGGCTGTTTATTCCATCGGGGCGAAGACGTTTTCGATTTTGGCCGGCTTTCTGGAGGCGGCAAGTTGTAGATGCGATCCGTATCCGAAAATGCCCACTGGCTGCGGTTTTGGCCAACTCCACAGACTCCCATCCGCCCCCATGGACAGGATGTCCGTGCCAACGACGCCCAAGGCAACCCAATCGCGGCGTGTGCCCAACCGGACCGGAGGTTCGTGGAGTACATAGAACGGCTCCCAGTACCTGTATTGTGGGGCTTCCCATTTCCAAAGCGAGCCGTCGGTTTTGCGCGCCACCAGCCTGTCCCACGAGCCGGCCAGTTCCGCCCAGTCCGAATCCTTTCCGATTTGCTCCGGCGCCCATCCGTTGGTGGGTGGGGCCTTTGTTGACCATGCTCCCCAGCGCAGCGGCCGGCTCTGATGCCAATAATTCCAATACCACAAAGTTCCATCGTCGCGGACGCCAGCGAACGCGATATGGTTATACTCCGAGGAGATCAAGCAGCGCCAGCGGTAGTTATCCAAGCTGGGCAAGCGCGACAGGCCAATCCCCGGCTGAAGTTCTTGCGCTGAGATATCCGTCCCCGGCAGTTGGAATGAATTTGGAGCGTGCAACATCCACGCACTGCCGTCCGTTTTCCACGCAAACGCGTAAACCGGGGAGGTCGCCCCAAGCAATCTGGCCCAGTCGGAGTCCTGCCCAAGCCGGCGCGGTTGAAAGTCCCGCAGGCTCGGTTGTGCGTGCCTGGCGTCCCAAGAAGTGATTCCCCAGTCCCATAACGTGCCGTCGCGTTTCAAGAGAAACATGGCCCAATCGGGACGCCGGGCGGCGCTTAACCAATTGGTGTCCTGCCCAAACTGGACCAAGCCGGCCGGTGGCTCCACGACCGGCGGGCCGTTGCCCTCCCAGAATGGGCGCGGTTTTGCGGAAACCCAAAGGGCGCCATCGGAGCGAATCGCGACGGTTTCGCGAGAATTGACCACCGCCTCCACCCAATTGGACCCGGGCGTGAATTCATTGCCACCCAGGCTCATCCATTTTTCACCGAAGGACAGGCCGTGGATCATCCATCTTTGACTGTGCGTCAGGCGATCGACCCAGAGCCTTCCCTCCGGCAACAGGGCCCCCAGTCCGCTCCCGCCGTAACTGTAGAGCACGGGCGGCTTCGCCAGGGACATGCGCGCCGGGCCGGGAGGAGGCTCCAGCGGCGTGAGCCATTCCCAGGCGCGGTGATAAATGGCCAGTGTCAAACCGAAGGACAAAGCCGCCATTCCTGCCAGCGCCAGGGCGTTGCGCCGCCACAAAGGCAAGCTTTCGGTCGCGTTCCCGAAATTGTGATAGGCCAGCCAGAGCAACGTCGCGAGCAGCAGCGGCCAGCCGACGAAAAAGGGCAGAGTTCCCGTGCATAAAGGGAAGCGAGAATCCGACTGCGCCAGGTAAGGCAGCATTATGCAAGCCCAACAACCCACCAGCATGAGCACCGCCGCCGCCAGGGCCTGCACCACCCCGCCTGTCAAGGATGAGCCATAAAAACCTGCCAACGCCAGAAGCAGGAAGTAAACCAAGGCCGACGTGAAAAAAATAGGGTCCGCGTGAGGGATTCCAGCTACGCCTGCCATCGCCCAAAACAGCGCCCAACTCAACAAACCTCCCACGGCAAGGGTGATGAGCAACTTCAAAAACCATTGCACCCGGCGCGAAATGGGCAGGCACAAATGGGCTTGCATGGTGCCGAATTTGCGTTCTTCGGCCACGCTCTGGCTGCCCGCCAGCAAAGGCACGACAAACCATAATGCACCGAACGCGTCCAAAGCCATGAGAGTTGTCCTGCTGAAGGTGTGGGCGCCGGCCTTTCTTAGCGCGATGACTCCCAGGTTCAGCACCAGCAGGCCGGCCATTCCCACTAAAGTAACCTGCTGCAATTGCACTTCCTTCCAAAGCAACGCCGCCCACGGCCGATGTTCCCGCAAGGCGGATCGCTCCACAGCGGCCCGCGCGCCGCCAAAAACAATCACTCCACCGGTCCACGCCGTGTCCTGCACGTGAAGGAATTGCCGCCGGGCCAGGAAAAATCCGGCCACGGCATACACGCCCAGCACCGTAAAGATTATCCAGTCCGCCCCACCGAACGCCTTTACGACAACAACCGCCGCCATCGGAATCAGGAACGTGAGCCAGAAAGCCGCGACCGTCTGCCGCAGCAACAAAGTCATCCATAGGCTGCTGGCAATGAACACGACGGCCAGCATGCCGAAGCCACCCAGTTCAATCGGCGCCAGAGACAGCGTCGGCCGAAAGGCGCAACGGATGTTTTCAGAAACCAACCAAGCATCAAAAACCACGGCCACGGAGACGGCCAGCACAGCGATTTTGGTCCACCAGATGCGGGTGCGCTCCAATGGTTGCGCCAGGATGAACGGAAGCGTTTTGAGGCCGATTTCGCGTCCAAACGACGTGAGAGCCATCAGCACCGTCCCAAACAAATACAGGTAAGCGGGCCACAAGGCTGGCCCCTCGTTGCCTTCCCACGGATCATGCGGCACCATCCAGATTGGCACGATGGCCAGTGCCAGCGCCCCCGCCAAGGCCGGGAGCAGCAGCCGGATTTCTTTGACGACGAGCGTTCTCATTGCTTGACAGCGGCCAGGGTTCCCGCGGCCACGAAAATTTCCTCCAGGCTCAGTGAGTCGCACCGCAATTCCTCCGGGTGACAGGCCCGCAGTCTTTCCAGCAACTGCTCGCGATTGCCGTCGGCCAGAATCTCCATGTCCAGGCCGGACTGCCGGACATTGAGCGCGCCGGCCAGATCGAGGCCGGACGGCGGTTTGAGAAAGGTGACGCGGATTTTCTGAAATCGGTCCCGGGCCGCATCCGCCGGCAGGGTCAGCAATTCGCGGCCGTGCTCGATGATGGTGAACTCGTCGATCAACCCCTCGAACTCGCCGATCAGGTGTGTCGAGACAAAGACGGTGCGGTGTTCGGGATCGGCGGCGTGATAGGCACCGATGACGGTCTGGATGAATTCACGGCGCACGATCGGGTCCAGCCCCGAAGTCGGTTCGTCCAACACCAGCAACTCCGGCTCCGGACAGACCGCGCCGATCAAGGCCAGTTGCGTGCGCTGCCCCTTGGAGAGGTGGCTGGTCTTCTGGTGCCGGTCGAGTTGGAAGCGCTTGAGCAAATCCGCCTCCATCTCGCGATTCCTGTGAGGCCGGAACGAAGCGATGAACCGCAGCGTCTCGTCCACCGACATCCAGGGATAAAACGCGACGCTATCGGGCACGTAGGAGAGGCGCGATTTGACCGCCACTTCCTGGCGTTGCGGGTCCAATCCGAAGACGCGCACCGTCCCGGAAGTGGGCTGCAACAAATTGAGCAGGCACTTGATGGTCGTTGTTTTTCCCGCGCCGTTGCGTCCGAAGAATCCGTAACAGCGGCCCGGCTGCACGGTGATGTTCAGTCCGTCAACGGCCTCGAGGCGGCCGTAGCGGCGGCTCAAGTTTTTGATTTCAATGACTGGCGGTTCGATTTTCATATCGTGCTCCTTTATTGGCCGTCTTCGGCGGCGGACGCTTTGTTCTGGAAGTAATCGAGCCGCTCCCGGACCAGGGCCAGGAACTTTTCGCGATCCACGCGCAGGTGATGCGCCATGACGACCGCTTCGTCGATTTCGGTCTGCAAGAGACGTTGGCGCGTCTCTTGGGTCAGCGCGCAATGGTTGTCCTTGAGGAAAAAGCCTTTGCCCGGCAGGGTTTCGATCATCCCCTGGGCCTCCAATTCGGCGTAGGCTTTGGCGATGGTGTTGCGATTGATGCGCAATTCCTCCGCCAGCGGGCGGAGCGAGGGAAGCGGATCGCCGGGCTGCAGCCGCCCGGAAGCGGCGGCGTAACGGATTTGATCGGCCAGTTGCAGATAAACCGGCTTGCCCGCCTGGAAATCGACTTGAAAAATCATAATCTGTCCACTGTTATACAACAGTATGACAGTTGACGCTGGATGTCAAGGGGCAAAATTTACATACCCCTTGGCGATCAGGAAAAGCGCAAGAACTTTCGTGACAAATCGCTCGGGACAACCTAGCGCCGCAAGACGGTTTTTCTCCAAACCCGCAATGTGTTCCTTTGCTTCGTCCAGTGAGGCAACTGCGGCAAGGATTACCCAATTTGATTTCGGTCTGCGTTCCTTGGCGCGAATGTATAAATTCAAGTCCTTCCGAATCCAATGATCTAGCGTTGGAACCTCAAACGCGCCAGTATCAAGGTCATGGGTCACTAAATGAATCTCCCCGAACCTTGCTTGGACGCAAAACATAGATTTTGCCTTGCGGCCATAACGTGGTAAAATACCAAATGTACGGCGTTCAAACGCTCGTTCTTTGAAAATTTGCAGTCGGGAATCCGACCTCGCCAAGGCTGTCCGCAGAAAGCGGCTCCCGGCGATTTGGGTGGATATCTGCGTGATTTTCACGCATAACAGGCTGAACGAATCGGTCAATCAAGCCGAATCAAACCAAATCAAACCTGTCCGAGGGAAAAAAGAGTGCCGGTGGAATACTGGCCGGTCAAACCCAGTTAAACCACAAAAGGAAAATTGACCCCAGCAGACTCAATCTTAAGCGAAGTGCTTATGTTAGGCTCATGTTTGCTTTGGCGGTGGCGAAAGAGGCCGGCGAAAGCCCAGCCAAGCCGAATCAAACCGAATCAAACCAAATCAANNGTGGCGAAAGAGGCCGGCGGAAAACACTCCGGTCAAACCTAGTCAAACCAGTCAAACCTTCCGGGTGGAGCGGCCTGGCGAGAAAATCGCTTGCCGGCGGCGAAAAAGGGGGTCGCCCAGTTCGACAAATCCTCCGAGTCAGGCCCAAGCCAGCCGAATCAAACCAAATCAAAC
>PLIU01000070.1 GCA_003140095.1 Verrucomicrobiales bacterium
TCTCGGAAATATGCCAGAGAGAGCACCAGGAGGCCGAGCAGGCGGCCCGGAGCGAGGTGATTATGCAACAGACCATGAAGGAGTTCCCCCATCTCAGGTTTGGACTTCGGCGGAAAGAGGCCGAGAATTCGCCGGAAGAGCCGCCGGTGCGGCCCAAACGCAAGGCGCGGGGCGAGCGGCCTGTGGCGGAGGCGGCAAGCAAGGATGGTCAGACAGAAAGGGACGGAATGGACGAAGGGGACGAAGGCGAGCGGGTCACGCCCAATCAAACCGATTCAAGCCCAATCAAACCAAATCAAACCAAATCAAACCTGTCCGAGGGAAAAATGGACTTGCCGGAGCCGAAAGAGGCGCAAGACAAGGATGAAGGATGAAGCGGCGAGGACACTTTACCCATAAGCGCTAACTTATCGGGAATGGCTGGATTATGGCGATCAAAGGCATTTTTTTTCATTTTTCTGACCCAATCTTTCCGACTTCAATTATGCCGATCATAGAAGTGAAAAAGAGTCAGAAGAATGGGGTCAAAAAAATCAAGCCCAATCAAAGTGAATCAAACCAAATCAAACCTGTCCGAGGGAAAAATGGATCAAGACAAGGATGAATTATGAATTATGAAGGAAAAAGAAAGAAAGCGTGATCGCCGTGAGATGGACTGCGTCATCTCATGGGGCGAGGACACTTTACGGCGGCATAGTCAAACCCCGTCAAGGTGAATCAAACCAGAAAGGGACGCCGTTAGATAGACTGGGTCATCTCAGGGGCGACGGCGCGTGCGCCCAAGCCATGAAATTCGGAGCCGCAGGTGCCAGTCAATGACCTAACGGCAGACGATGCTCCGCCGATTTTCCTTGCGTTAGCCGCGAAATGCCTCAAACACGCTCCACGAAATTCGATGAATACAAACTCAATGCTGACTTGCCCGCCTGCGCAACCGGCAGCCCAGTTCCATCCGAGCGTTGCAAGAATTCTGATAGCCATTGCGCTGCTGCTGGCCGCCTCGCGTGGCTGGGCGGACGGGGAGGCGCTGGTCTCGCTGCGCACAGAATCCGCGAGCTTTGGCATTGATGCCCGCGGCTCGGTGTGCGCGCTCTCGCGCAACGAGAATGGGCGCAGTTACCTGGCGCCGGAACAACCGGCTCCGCTGTTGAGCCTGCGCATGGAGGGCAAACTCGTCGCTCCGCAGAGCGCCGTCTGGAACGCGGAAACCAAACGGCTGACCCTCCAATACGGCCAGAGCGGCGCCACCGCCGTGCTCCATGTCGAGACCCGGCCAACGCACGTGGTCTTCGAAGTCCTCGAAGCCCAACCTACCAACCGCATCGAACTTGTCCTGTGGGGACCATTTCCCACAACAATTGGGGACATCATCGGAGAGACGGTGGGAGTGGCGCGCGACAAGGAATTTGCCGTCGGCATCCAAGCGCTCAACACCAAAACGCTGGGCGGTTATCCGACGCAGGAGAACGATATTGAGGCCGATTACGGCGCCGACGACTCGGGCGATTATCCGAATCTGCCGGCTGAATTGAAAAAGGGGCAGGGATTTCGCGGGGACACGGCGCGGCGAACGCAGTTCGGCAGCGTGCTGCAGGCTTTTTGCCGCAATCGCGACCGCGACCGCATTATCCCGAATTGGGGCCATGAGAAGTATCTCGCCCCCGCTTTTCATGACGGCGGCGTGCCGGGCAGCAAGATCGCGCTCTTTGGCTGTCCGGCGGCCAAGGCGCTGGAGACGATCGGCGACATCGAAGTGACGGAGGGCCTGCCGCACCCGATGCTCGATGGCGTTTGGGGCAAGCTGGCCAGCAACGCCACCTGCTCCTATCTCATCGTCGATTTCGGTGAGGACACCATCGACCGCGCCATCGAGATGACCAGGCGCGCGGGGTTGGGCTACCTCTACAACAGTTCGCCGTTCGAGACGTGGGGGCACTTTGAACTTAAACGGAACCTCTTCCCGCACGGCTGGGACGGACTGCGGATGTGCGCCGACAAGGCGCGCAAAGCGGGCGTGCGCATTGGTTTCCATACCCTCTCGAACTTCATCACGCCCAATGATCCCTATGTCACGCCAGTGCCCGACGCGCGCCTGGCCCGCATCGGCGCCAGCGTCCTCCAGGCTGACATCGACGCCTCACAGCAAGAAATTTCCTTCGCGGCGCCGGATTTCTTCCGCAAGCAGACGGATATGAACACCGTGGTCATCGGAGAGGAGTTGGTCCAGTATGGTTCGGTTTCGAGCGAAGCTCCGTGGCGGCTGCTGAACTGCAAACGCGGTGCTTTTGGGACCGGGGCCGCGCCCCATCCGGCCGGCGCGAGTGTCGGCAAACTGATGGATCACAGCTACAAAGTGTTTCTCACGGACGCGGATCTTGCGCAGGAAGTTGCGCGCAATATTGCCCACCTCTGCAACCAAACCGGCGCGAAGCAACTCTCTTTTGATGGCCTCGAGGGCAATTGGTCCACCGGCTACGGGCAGTATGGCCGCACGCTCTTCACCAAGGCCTGGTATGACGCGCTCACGCCCGCATTGCAAGGCCAGGTGATCAATGACGCCAGCAATCCGGGCCACTTCAATTGGCACATTTACACCCGCATGAATTGGGGCGAGCCTTGGGGGGCGGGCTTCCGCAAGGGCCAGACCTTGTACCGATTCAAGAACCAGCTTTATTTCGAGCGCAACCTCATGCCGCACATGCTCGGCTGGTTCGCCTTAAACCAGGACACGACGCGCGAGGACGCCGAATGGCTGCTGGCTCGCGCCGCGGGATACGACGCCGGATTCGCTCTGGCCACCAGCTTGGCCAGCACCGCGCAACTGGCCGCCGACCCGGCCTCGGCGGAGGCGCTCCGGCAGTTTGGCGCCACTCCTGGCATTCTGGAGGCCATCCGGCAGTGGGAAACGGCCCGGATGGCGGGAGCGTTTCCCGACAACATCAAAGAGGCCCTGCGTGACAACAGCCGCGAGTTTCACCTAGAATCCGCTGGCCCGGGCCGCTGGGACTTGTATCCGGTATTGAAGCTGGAACCGCGCACGCTCGGAACGGCCATCAGGATTCAGAGAAAGGGATGAGCAAGTTATTGCACTGGCGCAACGGGCACTGGCGCGGGCTGGGCGACGAAGCCTTGGAGAATTTGTTTAAAGACGTCCAACCGGGCGGCCTGCGGATCTCCATTGATCTGCTCTTGGCTCTGGTTCAACTTTCCGAGGGCGGTTTGCGCTTGGGCTTGAAGTTCCACGATGCCGATTTTTCCATCTTCAAATTCTTGCACAGTCTTGAAGTAGGATTCTGTCGCCGCTTTTGTTTGCGCATCAGCGCCGGGGCCGATGATCTCGTCGCAGACGCTTTTGAGCAACGCCGCTCCCTCCGGTGTTCGCAGCATGGCTCGCATTTCGTCTTCGGTATGCGGCTGGTTAAACTCGGCGGCAATGGAATTGGAAGTTACGCCGGCAGGCAACTGAGGGTCACCGACCAAGACAATCGCCGCTGGCGGCTGAGCGGCCGGACTGGCTGTCAACTTAAACCATTTGACGTTGGCGCGAGGCACGTGTGTTCTCCGGCCGCCGGCGAGCGAGACGACAAAATTGGAAGAACTTTGGCTGACCAGCACGCCAGTCAAGAATGACCCGCTGGCCAAAGCCAAGGTGATGCGGGTCATGGAATTGGAAGTTGCGCCAGAGACTGGCTGCCCGCCGGCGAAAGCCGCCGCGCCAGGCGATTTAACGGCCGGAGTTTGAGTCAACTGCAAAGAACTGATGTCACCGGCCGCAAAGGTCAACTTCTGGCCGCCGCCAACCGAAACCACCACGTTGGAGGAGCTTTGGCTGACCAAAAAGCCCGTTACTTGACACTGGTTGGTTAAGACGACCGTGACGTTGGTTTGCGCAGCTTGGAGAGAGCCGGCCAGGGCAAGCAGCGAGGCGAAAACATACGCAATCACGATGGATTTCCTTTTCATACAACCTGTGGGTACCTTCGTGCCGGTTCCGGGCTTTGGCAAGCCCTTTTCTTGACGTTTGAAATTTCATTGATAGCATGATCAGCCTTGGCCGGGAAGTTAGAGTTGAATACTGATGACGATGAATATTGCCGCGCGCAGCATTGAAGGCATCGATGTGTTGCTGCTCTTGGCCTGCCTCACCAACGCTGGCGGAATGCTGGCAGGACCGGTTGAATTCGCGGGGCCGCTTCCGGCGAAGTTCGCAATCCGGCCGTTGCCCGGCCACCCGGCAGTGGTGTTCACGATGTACGGCGCGCCGGCGGAATTGGAATCGATGAAGCAACTTGTTCGCGTGATGCGCGATCAGCACCTTGGGAATGGATTTGATCCGGGGCCGACACCGAACCGAGCCACCAAGCCAATCTTCGACTATCTCGCCAGTTTGGGCTGGCCGGTCATGTGTTATCCCGGCTGCGCGGACATGCAGATCAAAGGCGGACGTTGCGTGCTCGGTCCGGAAAATGAAGCGGGGCTTGAAGGCATGGATCGCGCGGGGGTTTTTAACGCGGTCCAACTCGGTGAATGGGGATATTACTTCCACAACCTTTCCATGGATGAACACTGGTGGCGGGACGTTTACGGAAAGGATTTTGATGAGTTCAAACACCTCATGAAACCAACGGGGCTGGCAGGCTACGATGTACGCCCGGCCAGCCGGCGGGAGTGCTACGAGGTGCTCAAGGACTACTTCACGAGCCGAAGCCGCGATTTGCTCGGAAGAGTTATCAGCGTGACCGGCCATTCGCATTATGAGGCGTACGCGGGGGAGTGGGGCGCGCGCTGCATCGGGCTGGAGGTGGGAGAGAATATCGCCTTTACGCAGTCGAAGATGGCGTTCGCGCGCGGCGCCTCCCGGCAATGGGAGCGGCCTTGGTCGGTGCAGGTCAGCCCGTGGCTATCGGGCGCTTGCACCACCAGCGGGCCGCTACGCAAGGAAGGCGGCATGGCGCGGGGATTGGATGCCGGTCACTCGCTCAGCTTTTATGAGCGGATGTGGTTGCATGCCTGGTTTGCCGGGGCCGCCATGATTACGCCCGAGAACAGCATTGCAACATTTTTTGAAAGACCGGAATCTCCCTGGACGTTGACCTCGCATGGCCGCAAGGCGGCGGAAGTGTTCGAATTTATGCAGACACACGAGCGCGGCGTACCGTTCACACCGGTGGCCATCGTGCTGGATCATCTGGCAGGCTACAACGGCTACATGGACAAACCTTGGGGGATTCTCGATCCGACTCCGGGCGACCGCCAGGTGCGCGATTTGTTTGACTGGCAATTGTTCCCCGGCAGCGATCACATTCACACGAACCTCTTCCCCGAGAATCCAGAGTTGAGTTATCTGCGGCCAACTCCTTACGGGGAGTTGTTTGACGTGCAGCTCACCAGCGCGTCGGCGGAAATGCTCTCCAGTTACCCGGTCCTTCTCTTCGCGGGAGACATCGAGTTCGACGATGAACTGACGGCAAAACTCGAACTGGCGCTGCAACGAGGCAGCATCGTGCTCCTGGCGCGTGCTCACCAGGAAGCGCTTGGAAGCCGGTTTGCCCGGCTGGCGAAACATCCCGGCTTGGAGGTGTTGCAGGCGTGGACCAACCCAGCTACCGGCCGTTCTACCGCCATTTCCGATCTGCGTCTGCAACGTTTGGCCCGCGAAACCATGGCGATCGATGTCTCAGGAGATCCCGTAGAGTACGAGGTTAACCGCACGGCCAACGGGTGGGTCGTCGAACTTATCAATAACGCGGGAGTTGTTAAAAAGCCCGACCAGCCTGCGACGGTGGACCCGCGCGCCATCGCCCGGGTGGTTCTCGACTTAAGAATTCGCGCTACTTTGGCCCGGGAATGGCGATCGAATCGTGCTTACCCGAGACCGGATCATTTGCAGATGGAAGTCGGACCGGGCCGGAGTGTTTTCGTTGAATTTGTCTGTCCGTGAGCAGAGGGTGATTCCCGTCATAAATCTGAGCCGAGCCAACAAATCCGGCATACGGAGAACACCGTATATGCAACCACCTCCTTTTCTGTACATCATCGCCGCCGTGAAGTCCCATTTATGGTGCGACGCGTTGCTGGTGTTGCTGCTGATGCCGGTCTTGGTGGACGCGACAGACACCAATCTACCACCGAAGGCCTCCAACGATTTGGAGGAGCTGACACTGGAGCAGTTGGTCAACGTGAAGGTCACCTCCGTTGCGAAGGAGCAAACCGATCTTTTTTCCTCCCCCGCCGCCATTTCCGTGGTGACCGCCGACGATATACGACGGCTGGGAATCACCTCCTTACCCGAGGCGCTCCGCCTGGTGCCGGGCATGGACGTGGCGCAAATTAACGCCAACGATTGGGCCGTCAGCGCCCGGGGCTTCAATGCCGAGTTTGGCAACAAGTTGCTTGTCCTGATCGATGGGAGGACAGTGTATTCGCCTTCCAGTGCCGGGGTGTTCTGGAACTCCCAAGACGTCGTGATGGAGGATTTGGATCGAATCGAAGTCATTCGCGGTCCAGGCGCCACGCTCTGGGGCGCCAATGCGGTGGACGGAGTCATCAATATCATCAGCAAAACCGCCAAGGAGACGCAGGGGCTGTTGCTCTCCAGCAGCATCGGGAGCTTGGCGCAGGATTCGGCCACAGTGCGTTACGGCGGGGAGTTGGCCAGCAACTTCTATTACCGTGTTTACGCCAAACGGATTGATGTTTCCGAATCGATGGAATCCACCGGAACAGCAGCAGGGGACGCTTGGAATGCATCCCAAGGCGGCTTTCGCATGGATTGGGAACCGCCCAGCCAAAACGTCCTGACTCTGCAAGGGGACTACTACTATAGTGAAGCTGGCAAACCAACCGACCGAGTCAGCCTCACTCCGCCCGGCACCACATTGATCGATGATCATGAATACAATGAGAGCGGCAACATCCTGGTTCGATGGACGCGCATCTTTTCGGATTCGTCACAATTGACGCTGCAAACCTACTATGATCACGTTCAACAGGAAGATGGTTTCGGGATTGAAATTCTCAACACCTACGACATCGATCTGCAGGACCGCTTCGCTCTGGGATCTAGGAACGATTTCGTGTGGGGAACCGGCTATCGCTACCAGGCCGTGGAAAACACCCCAAGCTACGAGTTGACCTGGACACCGGAAATTGAATACATCCGCCTCTTCAGTGTGTTTGGCCAGGACGATTTCACGGTCATGCGCGACCGGCTGCATCTTATTCTGGGATCCAAGTTCGAAGATGACAGCCTGGTGGGTTGGGAAATTGAGCCGAATGGGCGATTACTGTGGACGCCGGCAGAAAACCAAAGCGTATGGGCCGCCGTTTCGCGCGCATCGCGAACTCCAGCCTTGGTCGAATTGAACGGGCACTTAAATGTAGCGGCCTTTCCGACCGCTCCTCCCGGTCCTCCTGCGCTGGTGTCGGTTTTCGGCGATCCTGACAACGTGCCGGAAAAGCTGACCGCCTATGAGTTGGGCTACCGTGTCGCTCCGGCCAAGAATTTGTCCTTCGATGTCACGGGATTCTACAACGTCTATGACGATCTTATCATCCAAGCGCCCAATCCTACTGTATTTGTAACCAGCCCGCCGCCGCCGCACCTGCTCATCTCCTCTACGTGGCTCAACGCGGGCGCTGGCGACACCTACGGAATCGAGCTTTCCAGTCAGTGGCGCGTCCTGGATAGCTGGAGGCTCACGGCGAGCTATAGCTGGCTGGGCACGCGATTGACGGCCGAGACGTCGTCCTACGTAGGGCGAAGCCCAAGCCAGCAATTCCAAATACGGTCCTATCTCGATCTTCCTTATCACCTGGAATTGAACGGCGCGATATACTTTATTGACCGCAGTCTGTCGCCCTCACCAACCGGTTTGGATGAGATTCCCGCCTACGCGCGCGTGGACTTGGGGCTGACCTGGAGTCCGCGCAAATGGTTGGAGGTTGGCCTTTGGGGCCAAAATCTGCAGCAAAGTATGCACGTCGAATTCTCCAGCCAGCAAACCCCGGCCTTGACGGAAATACCCAGGAGTGTGCTGGCCAAAGTCACGGTGCGATTCTAAGCCTCAATCCATGAATACGTGCAGGTTCAAGGACCACAGGCCGAGGAGAAAACGCTGGATGGCCCTTGTTTTAAGGTGGAGTTTCTGCCTCGGCCTTTGGTGCGGGGTCGGCCTGAGTGGTCGAGCCGAAGGTAATCTCTCGGAATATCAGGTCAAGGCGCTTTTCCTGTTGAACTTCACCAAATACGTCGATTGGCCGCCGACGGCGTTTGTTGGAAGCAACACGCCCGTCATTATCGGCCTGTACGGCGAAACTAAGCTCGGCGGGGCCTTAAAAAACGTCGTGGCTGGCAAGAGCGTCGGCAGCCGCACGATTGTCATTCGGCAATTCGAAAGCACGGATGACGTTAGCCAATGCCATATCCTGTTCATCAGCGATTCAGAAGCATCCCGAACGCGCGGAATCCTCGATAAAACCAGCGCTTTGCCCATTCTGACTGTGGGCGAGGACCCAGTTTTCGCGCAAAGCGGCGGGATCATTAACTTCATGCTCAAAAATGGAAATGTCCGGCTCGAAGTCAATCTCGCCGCGGCCAAGAAAGCCGGTTTGACCATCAGTTCCCGATTGCTGGCGGTGGCGGATACGGTCAAAGGCAAAGCCAACTAAAGATATATGCGTTTCCTAAAGAATCTCTCCATTCGACGCAAACAAACGCTGATCATCATGCTGACCAGCACCATCACCCTGCTGCTGGTGGTCCTGGCGTTCGTCGGGGTCGAGGCGTTCAACTTTCGCGGGCAACTGACCGAGGAGATGTCAACCATGGCGCAAGTTGTAAGCGTCAACTGCACAGCCGCATTGGACTTCACCGATGCCAAAGCCGCCGAAGAGACGCTCGGGGCGTTGCGCGTTGAGGCCGCCATTGCGAGCGCCTGTGTTTACAACGAGCAGGGCGAGGTGTTAGCCGTGTATCAGCGCGGCGGCAAATCCAAGAATGCCCAGTATCCGCCGGTCCAGCCTTCCGGCCACCAATTCCGGAACCATCAACTGTGGATTTTTCAGCCGATCACTATGCAAGGCAAGGAGATTGGAACCATTTACGTCGCCTGCGATCTTTTCGAGCTAAATGACCAACTGAAACGGTTTGCGCTGATCGCAGCGCTCGTTTTGGGCCTCTCGTTACTGATAGCCTTCTTTCTCTCCATGCGGATGCAGCGGGTGATTTCCGGACCCATCCTGCAACTGGCGCACGCGGTGCGGACGGTGACGTTGGAGAAAAATTATTCCGTGCGTGCGACGAAGCAGAGCAATGATGAATTAGGGCAGTTGGTGGACGGTTTCAACGAAATGCTCGTTCAGATTCAGGCGCGGGACCTTGCCCTACAAACCGCGCGGGACAATTTGGAAAAGCGCGTGGCGGAGCGGACCCAAGAACTGGAAAACATCCACAGGCAATTGGTGGAAGCTTCCCGTCGTGGCGGCATGGCGGAAATTGCCACCAACGTGCTCCATAATGTCGGCAATGTGCTCAACAGCGTCAACATTTCCACTGGCATAATCGTTGACAGGGTAAAGAAGTCCAAGACCTCAGGGCTGGCCCGAGTCGTGGACTTGCTGGGGCAGCACGCGCATGACCTTGGGGAATTTATTACCCGTGACTCCAGGGGCAAACACCTGCCGGCACATTTGGCCGATCTCGCCCAATGTCTCACTGCCGACCAGGAGGCAATGGTGAGCGAATTGGATTCCTTGCGGCGGAATGTTGAACACATCAAGGAGATCGTGGCCATGCAGCAGAACTATGCGACCGTCGGCGGGGTGAAAGAAATGATCAACGTAGTGGATCTGATGGAAGACAGCATGCGGATTAATAATAGCGCTCTGAGCCGCCATGGCGTGGAGGTTATCCGCGAATTTGAAAAGGTGCCAGCCATGAATGTCGAGAAGCACAAAATCCTGCAAATTCTGGTCAATCTAATAAGAAACGCCAAGTACGCCTGCGGTGAGTCAGGGCGCCCAGACAAGCGAATGACACTGCGCGTGGTCAATGGTGATGGCCGGGTCAAGATGTCTGTGATGGATAATGGAATTGGGATTCCTCCGGAAAATCTGACGCGCATTTTCAATCACGGTTTTACAACCCGAAAGAACGGCCATGGCTTCGGTCTGCATAGCGGCGCACTGGCTGCAAAGGCCATGGGAGGTTCTTTGACCGTTCTTAGCGGTGGCGCCGGCCAGGGCGCTGCCTTCACCCTGGAACTGCCTTGCCCGACACCGGAAAACCCACATGAATAAAGCCCCTGAGCAAAGGAACCGGCGCGTGCTGATTATTGATGACAATCGAGCTATCCATGATGACTTCGGCAAAATCCTTGCTCCGGTCGAGTCGATTCGTTCCGCCGTCGAGGACAGCGAGGCGCTGCTCTTTGGGAGTGCGGTTAAGACAGTGGTGCCGCCCCGATTTGATCTGGTCTCGGCCTATCAAGGACAGGAGGGAGTTACGCTCGTGAAAAAGGCCCTGGAAGAAGGGCGTCCTTACGCCATGGCGTTTGTGGACGTGCGCATGCCGCCTGGGTGGGACGGGGTCGAAACCACACGGAGAATATGGGAGATTTATCCTGATTTGCAAGTTGTCCTTTGCACCGCTTATTCGGACTACTCGTGGGACGAGATGATCGCCAAGGTTGGGCAAACCGACCGGCTGGTCATATTGAAAAAGCCTTTCGACAATGTGGAAGTCTTGCAACTCGCTTGCGCCTTGACTGAGAAATGGCTTCTTCTCCAGCAAGCCGAGTTCAAGCTCAACGACCTCGAGCGAATGGTTCGCGAGCGCACTTCCGAGCTGCTCAAAAGCGAAGAACGCTTCCGGCTCATTGCAGAGAACGCGACCGACCTCATCGCGGTGGTGGACACTCACGGGCGGTTCCTTTATCACAGTCCCTCGTGCGACAAAAGGCTTGGCTTCTCGCTCAGCCAGCCATTAGAAGAATCCGCGTTCGATTTGGTCCATGAGGAGGACCGGGCCAAGGTACTAAAGGCCATGCAGGTCTGCGTCTCCACCGGCTCAGGACAGGCGCTTGATGTTCGGGTGAGGCACCACGACGGCTCGTGGCGCGTGCTTGAATCGCATGGCTCACCCGTGCGGAATGCGCGCGGCGAAGTTGGAACTGTCGTCATCGTGGCCCGCGACGTCACCGAACGAAAGAGGGGTGAGCTTGAACATCAGCAAATGGAAGCGCAACTCCGCCAAGCCCAGAAACTCGAATCCATTGGCCAGCTTGCCGCCGGCATCGCGCATGAAATCAATACCCCAATGCAATTCATCGGCGACAACACTCGCTTCGTGCAGGAATCCTTCGTCGCTCTGAACCGATTGTTGGCCTGCCACGACCGGCTGCTCCTGGCCGCCAAAAACGGTGCGATCGGGCCAGAGCTGATTGCTGAAGTTGAAGTCGCCGCCCAGGCTGCCGACACCCATTTTCTCTCCGAGGAAATCCCTAAAGCCATCGAGGATTCTTTACGCGGCGTGGAGCTCGTTTCAAAAATTGTCCGCGCGATGAAGGAATTCTCACATCCCGGCTCTGATGTGAAGACACCCATCGACCTGAATAACGCCATCGACTGCACTTTGACCGTGGCTAGGAGCGAATGGAAAAACGTTGCGGAAGTAGTGACTGATTTCGACGCGTCGCTCCGCGACGTGCCGTGCTTGCCCGGCGACTTCAATCAGGTGATACTAAACCTCGTCGTCAATGCAAGCTATGCCATTGCCGAGGGAGCCATCCTGGGCGCAAAAGGCGTCATAACCGTGACGACGAGGCGGGTCGGGCAGTGGGCTGAAATTCGCATCCGCGACACGGGCAGCGGCATTCCGGAAAAAATTCGCGGACGCATTTTCGACCCCTTCTTCACAACCAAGCCTGTGGGCAAAGGCACGGGCCAGGGCCTGGCCATCGCGCATTCGGTTGTTGTAGATAAACACGGCGGCACTATCCATTTTGAAACTGAAATGGGCAAGGGGACCACATTTATCGTCCGTCTGCCGTTGGCCAACCGCGCCCAAGAGGCAAAAAACGTTTGAATGAGAGAACTATGTTCGAGGACGACGAAATAGAAGCAATCACCTGGAATTCTTGACGCGACAAGATTTTGGCAACTCATCCATGAATACCGCAACTGAACACAGAAACCGGCGCGTTCTGATCATTGATGACAATTTTGAGATTCACCATGATTTCCGCAAAATTCTGGCCCCGGATGAATTGACCCGCTACGCCGATAGCGAGGCGCTGCTTTTTGGAAGTTCGATTAAGACGGTGGCGGCGCCGCAATTTGATCTGGACTCGGCCTATCAGGGACAGGAGGGATTTGCGCTGGTGAAAAAGGCCCTGGAAGAAGGGCGTCCGCACGCGATGGCGTTTGTGGACGTGCGCATGCCGCCGGGCTGGGACGGGGTCGAGACCACACGGAGAATCTGGGAGATTGACCCTGACTTGCAAGTCGTCATCTGCACGGCCTACTCGGATTATTCCTGGGGCGAGATGTTCGAAAAGATCGGAAATCGTGGCGGGCTGCTCATTCTCAAGAAGCCGTTTGATGCCGTGGAAGTGCTCCAATTGGCGCAGGCGCTGACGGAGAAATGGGGGCTGCACCAAGAGTCCCGGCGCAAAATGGAAGAGTTGGAGAGCCGGATCGCCGAGCGCACCCGCGAATTGCAGCAGACCAATCACGCGCTGCAAAGGGAAGTCATCGAGCACCAACGAGCGGAAGAATCGCTCCGACTGTTTGAGACCGTCGTGGAGCAGGCCAAAGATTCCATCGTGATCACGGACGCGGCACTCACCCTGGCTGGGCCGACCATTCTGTTTGTCAATCCCGCCTTCACGAAGATGACTGGCTACACCGCGGAGGAAGCCAAGGGCCAAACGTCGTTGATTTTACAAGGACCGAATACGGATAAAACCGTTTTGAGCCAGCTTAGGCACTACCTCAAACGGCGCGAAGCATTGGCAAGCGAAACCATCAGTTATGCCAAGGACGGAGAGGGATTGATGCTGGAATGGCAAATCGCCCCCATTTGCAATGCGGGCGGAGCCATCACGCACTTTGTGGCCATCCAGCGTGACATAACCGCGCGCAAGCGGTTCGAAGCCCAGCTATTTCAATCTCAGAAAATGGAAACGGTCGGCAAATTGGCGGGCGGCATTGCGCATGAGTTCAACAGCATCCTGACGGCCATCATCGGCCAGAGTGAATTGCTGCTGGGCGATCTTCCCGCAGGGAGTCCATTGACCCAAAATGCGAACGAAATCAGCCAAGCCGCCGGTCGCGCCGCCACGCTGACCCGTCAACTCCTGGCGTATGGCCGCAAGCAATTTCTGCATCCTGAATCCCTCGATCTCAACCGTGTCATCGCAGGCATGGAAAGCATGTTGCAGCATCTTATGGGCGGCAATGTGGCGACTCAAATCATTCACGCCCCTGGTTTGCAGGCGGCGAGGGCGGATGCCGGGCAAATTGAACAAGTCATCATGAACATGGTCATCAACGCGCGCGATGCCATGCCCGATGGAGGCAAACTCACGCTGGCAACCTCGAATGTTACGTTGGATGAAGAGAGCGTGAGCCGTTATCCTGAATTGAAAATGGGAAAATATGTGATGCTCGCGATCACGGACACGGGCACGGGCATGACCGAGGAAGTCAAGGCGCACCTGTTCGAGCCGTTTTTCACGACCAAGGGCGTTGGCGAAGGAACCGGATTGGGATTGTCCACCTGTTTCGGCATTATCAAACAAAGCGGCGGCCATATTAGCGTGTATAGCGAGCGTGGGAGGGGTTCCACGTTCAAAATTTATCTGCCACAAGCTGACTAGAGCTTGTCGGGCTTGCGACGTAAGTTGTTGATTTGAAAGGTTTAGAACACCTGCTGTCGGAGCTTCCGCCGGAAGCGCGCCGCTCTCTTGGAAGCGAGCCAGAAGGGTCCACGAATGAATTGACCACGACGCAGTCCTCAAATTCGCCGAATAAATAACCTCAGGATAAAGCCTTTTTCCTATTGCCGTCTGGAGCGGCTACGGCATCAAAACATCAGCTTTCTTTGTTGTCATGCCGCTTACATTCGTTTACATTGTCTGTTCGTTCTAATTTAAAGAACGGCAAAGAACTGAATCTTTCGACTTATGGCAAAAACTGAAGTTATCCTGATTCAAAATATTGTCGGTTTGGGCGGGGAATCCGACCTGGTCAAAGTGGCCGCCGGCTACGCCCGCAACTATCTCTTTCCACAAGGATTGGCCGTCCCGCTCACCGCCGCCAATAAACGCCGCATCGAGGCCCTCAAGCAGCGCCGGGGCGAGCGCGAGGCGCACGAATTCAACACCATGACCGAGCTCTCCAAGAGCATTTCCAAGCTCATTGCCGTCGTGCAGGCCAAGACCGGCGACGATGGCAAGATGTTCGGCTCCGTCACGGCAGGCATGATCGCCGACCAGTTGAAAATCCAATTCGACATCGTGCTGGACAAGCGGAAGATTCAACTCGAACACCCCATCAAGACCCTGGGTGAGCACGACATCCCGCTTCGGCTTCACGCCGAGGTGGCCTCCACCTTGAAGGTGCGCGTGGAGAGCACCACGCCCGTGGCGGTCCCTGCCGAGGCGCGCAGCGCCGGCTCCGACGCCAGGGATGGCGCCGCCAGGACGGAATCGCGTGGCCACAAACGGGCCGAGCGCGTGCGCGAGGACAAGGCGCCCGGCGACACTGCCGAAAAGCCGCCGCGCCCGGAGAGAAAGCCGCGCGCCCCACGCGATGAAAAAGCCGAAACACCCGGCAAAGCGGAGAAGCCCGGGAAAGCGGAGTAGGGCGGTTTCGTTCCAAACCGTGTTGCCGGCTGGAACTCGTTCTTGCGGCTTGGGCGGATTAGTGTTATGATACGCCCAAACAGTAATTAAATGCCTGATCAAAATAGAAGCACAGAACCGGACAAGAACGACAAACGCAGCGGTGAGATGCGGCTCCCCCCTCGCACGTTCCTGGTCTGGGTTGCCATAATTATTATCGCCGTCGTTGTGGCCTTCGTCCGCAACGGCAACGAAACCCCTCCGGATGAATTGGCCTCCTTCCCCGATTTGGTGGATAAACTCACCAACGGCCTCATCGTGCCCAACAGCGGCCACATCGTTTATGGGCTGCAGTCGCCCGACATCAAACGGGTGATCGGCAAGTACTACTCCAAACAAGCCAATGGCGAGTTCGTTAAGGATCATGAAGGCAAGAGGACGGAAACGTCGTTCAAGCTGGAGACACCTCTGACGGATGCCATGCTCACGGAGTTGCTCTATTCCCGCGAGTTCAAAGTGGCCCATGACAGCAACCTGATGTTGAGCCTGTTCTTGAACACCATCTTTCCCTTCCTGCTCATCCTGGGCGCGTTGTACTTCTTCATCTTCCGCCAGATCAAGATGGCGGGCAAAGGCGCCATGAGCTTCGGCAAGAGCCGCGCCCGCATGTTGAACAAAGAGAAGAACAAGATCACCTTCAAAGACGTCGCCGGCGTCGAGGAGGCCAAAGAGGAGGTTTCCGAGTTGGTCGAGTTCCTCAAGGACCCCAAGAAATTTCAAAAACTCGGCGGCCGCATCCCCAAGGGCATCTTGATGGTCGGCGCGCCGGGCACCGGCAAGACACTTTTGGCCAAGGCCATCGCTGGCGAGGCCGACGCCTCGTTCTTCAGCATCAGCGGCTCGGACTTTGTCGAAATGTTCGTCGGCGTCGGCGCNNATCGACGAAATCGACGCGGTCGGACGCAGCCGCGGCCATGGCTGGGGCGGCGGCAACGACGAACGCGAGCAAACCTTGAACGCCCTGCTGGTTGAGATGGACGGTTTCGACACCCAGGACGGCATCATCATCATCGCCGCCACCAACCGGCCCGATGTGCTGGACCCGGCCTTGCTGCGGCCCGGCCGCTTCGACCGCCAGATCATTGTCAGCCTGCCCGACGTGCGCGGGCGGGAAGCCATCTTGAAAGTCCACGCCCGCAACGTGAAGTTGGACCCTTTAGCCAACCTGGCGGTCATTGCACGAGGCACGCCCGGCTATTCCGGCGCGGATTTGGCCAATCTCTTGAACGAGGCGGCGTTGCTGGCGGCGCGCCTGGGCAAGAAATCCATCGGCATGCCCGAACTGGAGGAAGCCCGCGTCAAGGTCCGCATGGGCCGCGAGCGCCGCAGCATGGCCATGTCCGAAGAAAACAAGAAATTCACGGCCTGGCACGAAGCGGGCCATGCGCTGATCAATGTCCTGCTCGAACACACCAATCCGCTGCACAAGGTGACCATCATCCCGCGCGGTCAAGCTCTCGGCTCCACCATGTCTTTGCCCGAAGATGATGTGCTCAGTTATCGACGCAAAGAAATGCTCGACTTCATTGCCGTGGCCATGGCTGGACGCATCGCCGAGGAAATCGTCTCCGGCGATATCTCGAGCGGCGCCTCGGGCGACATCCAGCAAGCCACCACCTTGGCCCATTCGATGGTCTGCCAGTGGGGCATGAGCGACCGTCTGGGGATGGTGCAATACGGCAACGACAGCGACCATATGTACATGGGACGCGACATGGTGCAGCGCAAGGACTACAGCGAATTTACCGCGCAGGAAATCGACACTGAGGTCAAGCGGATCATCAACGAAGCCTACAGCCGGGCCAAGAGCCTCATCGAACAGCATCGCGACAAACTGGAGATCATCGCCAACGCCCTGCTCGAATTCGAAACGCTCGATGGGGAGCAAGTCAACCAGATTGTCAAGACAGGCGTGTTCACGCCGCCGCCGCCCGACCCGAAAGTCGAGCCGCCGTCCGGCGCTGTCGCCGCCACGCCGTTGCCGGAAGTGCCCAAACCGCTGCCGCCCAAGCTGCCCGGATTTGGTTCGCCGACGCCCGCCACGGTTTGACGGCTGTGGCGCGCCATCCGTTTAGCGGAAGCTTTCGGGCCTTCAATTTATGAGTGACGCCACGATTCGATCCATGTTCATCGCTCCGTCCTTGCTGGCCGCCAATTTCACCCGTCTGGGCGAAGAAACAATGCGTATCAACCGCACCGGCGCCGACTGGCTGCATCTGGACATCATGGACGGCCACTTCGTGCCCAACATCTCCTTCGGCCCGGCTGTGGTCAAAGCCCTGCGCCCGTTGAGCAAGTTGATCTTTGACGTCCACCTGATGTGCGCCAAGCCGGGCATCCTGCTGGAACCCTTCGCCCAGGCAGGCGCGGACAGAATGACGATCCACCTCGAACTCGGCGCCCCAGTCGGGTCGCTGATCTGGAAAATCCGTTCCTTGGGCAAACAGGTCGGTTTGGCCATCAACCCGCCAACATCCATGTCCGGTTTGGAGCCGCATTTGGAGCGGGTGGATTCGGTGTTGATTATGACCGTCAATCCCGGATTCGGCGGTCAGGAATTCATTACCGAATGTTTGACAAAAATCCAGCAAGCTGCCGCCTGGCGCGACAAACTCGGTTTGCGATACCGCATCGCTGTCGATGGCGGCATCCATTGCAACACGGCCGCAAGCTGCGCGGCCGCCGGCGCGGACACCTTCATCAGCGGCACCGGCCTCTTTGAGCACAAGAACCTCAAAGCCGCCGTGGCCAGAATGCGCAAACGGGTCGAAGCCGGGGCCGCCGAATAGATTTGAACATTTGACAAAATAGGGCTTGCAATCTTCCGGCGGAAAGCGCACTTTGTCGGCAACTTTAGATTGCGTTGTCAAATTTCCAACATGGTGAATCTTCAGGTGAACACGGTTCAGTGATGATTTGAAACCCGATTTCCGGGAACAGTTCCGGGAAACTGCAAGCGATTCTAAAACTGCCAGATACGAAATGAATACTAAATTGTACGTGGGAAATCTTTCCTTCGACACGACCGAAAACGACCTCCAAGACCTCTTCGCTCAACACGGGCCAGTCTCGGAGGTCAACTTGATCACCGACCGCATGAGCGGACGTTCGCGCGGCTTCGCATTTGTCACCATGGGCACTCCGGAAGGCGCCCAGGCGGCCATCACGGCCCTGGCGGGCAAGGAAATCCAAGGTCGCGCCCTCACCGTCAATGAAGCGCGTCCTCGGGAAGAACACGGTCCTGCGGGTGGCGGCGGTGGCGGACGTCGCAACGGCGGCGGTGGCGGCGGCGGTGGTGGTGGCGGCGGACGCCGTCAGTTCTCGCGCCGTTAAAAGGCTCTCTCACCGGCTGCGCCGTGTCCACGGCGGAGCCGGGCAGCACGGGAAGGCGCTTCTCACATTGGCATTGTCAGCCAGGGGCGCGGGTTGTAAGGCTCATTCCATGAAAGTGGATGCTCCCGAAACACAAAACGGCTTCGACGGCTTGTTTTCGGCGGCTCGTTTCTTGTTGACGCTTGGGCTTCTGATTTTTATTTCCTATCCCGGCCTTCTCCTGGGCACGCGGGCCTTTTGTTATCGGGACACGGGACTTTTCAGCTATCCGGTGGCGTATTATTTGCGGGATTCTTTGCGGCATGGACATTGGCCGCTGTGGAATCCATGCAGCAACTGCGGGACGCCCTTCCTGGCGCAGTGGAACACGCTGGCGCTTTATCCCCTTTCGCTTTTCTACATTCTGTTGCCCATGCCGTGGTCGCTGAACTGTTTCTTGCTGGGCCATCTTTTGCTGGGGGGTATCGGCATGTACCGTCTGGCGCAGGATTGGTTTGGAAGCCGCTTCGCCGCCAGCGTAGCGGGTTTGGTTTTTGCGTGGAATGGATTGAGCATCCATTGCCTGATGTGGCCCTGTCATGCGGCGGGGCTGGCTTGGATGCCGTGCGTGGTCTGGCAATGCGGCCGCGCCGGCCAGCAGGGCGGCGGCCGGATTTATTGGGCCGCGCTGGCAGGCGCCTGCCAGATGCTGACCGGTTCCCCCGAAACAATCCTGTTGACTTGGCTGATCGTGGCCGGAATTTTTGTCCGCGACGTTCTGCACGCACCGCATGACTTTTGGAGGATCGGCCGGCGCCTGCTCGGGCTGGGGGTGATGGTCGGCGCGTTGAGCGCGGCCCAAATGTTCCCTTGCCTGGATCTTCTGGCTCATGGCGACCGCACCAGCAGCGCCGGCAGCGGGTTTTGGTCGCTGCCGCCGTGGGGGTTGGCGAATTTTTTTGTGCCTTTGTTTCATACCGCCGGCTCGTTAAGCGGAGTCTTCTCGCAAGACGAGCAGCAATGGACTTCTTCCTACTACGTCGGTGTGCTGCCCCTGGCGCTGGCCGCCGTCGCCCTCTGGCGGGCGCGCGGGGGACGGACGCTCCTACTGGCGGTGTTGGCGCTGGCGGGCGTTCTGCTGGCATTCGGCGACGCCGGCCTGGTGTTGAATTTTTTCAAGCGCGCCGTTCCACTTCTGGGCTTCATCCGTTTCCCGGTGAAATTCATTACGTTGACTGTGTTCTGCCTCGCGTTGCTGGCCGGAGCCGGATCGGCCTGGCTGCAAACACAATCCCCGGAGGCCGTTCGCCGCTCTTGTTCCGTGCCGGGGACGATGATCGGCCTGGTTGTCTTGCTGGTGTTGGCGTTGGCGTATTGGTTTCCATTTCCCTTCGATTCGTGGAGCGCCGTCTGGCCCAACGCCCTGGGCCGCCTGGCGTTTCTCGTGGCCGGACTGGCCGTGCTGGCGTTGGTTTGCAAGGCCCAACGCAAGCTGGCGCGGGCGCTTCTTGCGTTTGGATTCCTTGTCTGGATGGGATTGGATATTTGCACGCATGAGCCGCAGCAGAACCCCGCCGTCCCTGCCCGGGCTTACGCCGCCGAGCCGCCGCCGATGACGCCGCCGCCACAAATAGGCGAGTCGCGCGCCATGCTCAGCCCGGAGGCGGAAAAAACCATGGACAATCTGGTCAATCCGAGCCTGCTGAATTTGTATTTGGGCCAGCGGGCCGAGTTGTTCAGCGATTGCAACCTGTTGAATGGCATCCCCAAAGTGGGCGGATTCATGCCGATGCACCTGGCGCCAGAACAAAAAGTGGAGGACCTCTTGAAGAGCGGGAAGGCTGATCCCGGATTGCTTGAATTCCTCGGCGTCTCGCAAATCGCCCCGCCCAGGCCGCTGTTCGTCTGGGAAGCTCAAACCAATTTCATGCCCTGGGCCACCATCGGCCAAAAACCAGTTTTTCTCGACGACGACGCAACCTTGGCCGCCTTATGCGCCGAGTCGTTTTTGCCGCGGCGAATTGTCTATCTGCCCGCCCTCGCGCGCGGCGAGATCGAAGCTAATGCGGACGGCCACGCGCAGATACTTTCCAGCCACGTGGGTCAATCGGAGTGTGTTTTTCAGACCAGCGCGGAGTCGCTCACGATGCTGGTGGTGGCGCAGGCTTACTATCATTGCTGGCGCGCGAGCGTGGACGGAGCGCCTGTCCCCTTGTGGCGGGCCAACTACGCGTTTCAGGCCTTGGAAGTTCCTCCGGGCCGGCACGAGGTGCGGATCGTCTATGTGGACCGCGCCTTCCAGGCAGGCGCGGTCATTTCGATCATGGCGCTGCTCCTCTGTGTGGCGGTCATTTGGAAAGGATCGCGCCGGGTCTCGAATTCTGGCGCGGAATAAAAGGAAAAGGCAATTTTTTAAGTTGTCAACCAGGGGTTGGATGTGGTAGTAGTATTGTCGGCGGTAATAATGTGCTTTATGAAAACTCTTGTGGCCATTGCGATGGTGGGTGCGGCGCTGGTTTTTCCGCGCCCGCTTCAAGCTCAAAACTACAGCATCAATTGGTACACCATTGGCGGCGGAGGCGGCGCCAGTTCCGGCACCAACGGCGCGACCACCTACGCCATCACCGGCACGATCGGCCAGCCGGCCACCGCCACCATGAGCGGCGGCAATTATTCCGTCACGGGCGGCTTTTGGAGCATCCTGGCCGTCGTGCAAACACCCGGCTTTCCGTTCTTGAACATCACGCGTTCTGGCACCCAGGCCATCCTTTCATGGAGCGCGCCCACCAACGGATTCGTGCTCGAACAGAGTTCGACTTTGTTGGCCAACTCCTGGACCCTTTCTCCAGCCACCCTGACGACCAATGCCGGGACCATTTCCGTCACGGTGCCCATGACGAACAGTTATCAGTATTTCCGCTTGCACAGTCCATAGCACTTGCGCGGGATGACGGTGGTTGGCGCGGTGCGAGGCTTGGGCTATCTTGATTCCTTTTGTTGACCATGCCTCCGAATTCTAAAACTGTGAATCACCCTCTGTGACTCCACTTTTCAACCGCCATGAAATCCAAACTCCCCGGCCTCGCTCTCGTTGTGCTGCTGGCGCCGTTCTGCGTCCTGGACGATGTCGGCGCCGGTTATTCCAAGGCCATTTCCTCGAAGACGGACCTGGATAAGGTCAGCCCGCAGCTTCAGCAGCCGGACACTCGCTTCCAGGCCTTTTTGGACCTGCTTGAATTTGCCGGCTGGCCCCAAGGAAACAGCCAGACGGACGATCTTGAGCTTAATCGAATGCACGTGGAGGCCATGAACGCGATGCAAGGATGCCCGGATATAGATGGCGTTGTGGTAACGATGATCCAGCGTTTGGATGAACCGCAGCATCGCCTGGAAATGATCCCTGCTTTGCTCGAGTTCGCCGGACCAAATCTCCAGATGGGCGGCGTTTTTTTCGTTTCCGACAATCCGAAACTCGATGCCCTAAAGGACAAGGCCCGGGAAGCCGTCGGCCGCGCGGCGGATGTGGAGACCGTTACCAAGGCCCTGGCCAGTCCGAATTTAAGATTGCAGCGATGGGCAGTGGGGCAGTTTGCAAATCCGCTGGGCCGGACCGAGGAATGGGCTGCTCTTCTGCCACAAATTGAAAAGGCTGCGGCGGGTGAGAACAGTGATCTGCGCCAGGATGCCGTGCGGCCTCTGGCGCATTTTCCCGGTACCGAAAGATTCCTGGATGAACGCTTTGCGTGCGAAAAGTCGCCCTTAATTTTGATGGGACTGCTGCATGAAAGAGACATCTATGGCGAAGCGTTCAATAGCAGATTTCTGCCCCGGTTTATCCATCTCTTGAATGACCCTGACGAGTCGGTGCGAGACGACGCGCTCGGGTATATATGGGATACGTACAGCTGGGCTGAGGTTTACAGGCTTCCTTTCGGAAGGGATGTTTTCGATCTGGTGATCAAAGCCACACAATCCAAGTCCGCCAAAGAACGCAGCGCGGCCTGCTCTGCTCTGACCTACCTTCGCCCTCTCGATTCGGATTTGAGTCGGGAGACGTTCTGTCGGCTCGCGCATGACCCGGACGAGAATGTCCGCTCGGTGATTGCTATGGGCCTCGCCGATCAATGCGACAGGCAGGATGTCAAACAAGCCATCGCCGCGCTGGTGAAAGACAAGTCTCCCGTCGTAGTATTTGACACCATTCTCGCTATTGGACCTGAGAAGTTCCTGCCGCAACTCCAGGAACTCGCCCGAGGCCCCAACGCGCAGATTGCAGAATCGGCCTCTGATCAACTTAAGCAGATTGTCGAGCGTTCCCAGGCCCCTGGAGACTCCCTTCGTTGACGGCGATACTGCAACGATCACGCTGAGGATGCCCGCTCCGGAACTCCTCCTCGGGTTTTGCGAGAGTAAATAGTCCCAGCCCCGCGTCGCGCGGCCGCAGTTTAAGATTTGCGCCCCAACCCGCCTCGGAATTATATTGCCAGCATGATCGACCTTGCGGAAGTGCAGCCGGGGCGGGAATCGGATTTCGTCACTCGGATTCCCCTGCCGCCCGACCGGCTGGACGCTCTCTCGCGTGAGATTCTCCAACTCAAAGAGGAGATGAACGCCATCATTCTCGCCCACAATTATCAAGTCCCGGAAATCCAGGACGTGGCCGATTTCGTCGGCGACTCCCTCGGTCTTTCCCAGCAAGCGGCCAAAACGAAGGCGGAAACCATCGTCTTTTGCGGCGTGCATTTCATGGCGGAGACGGCCAAAATTCTCAATCCGGGCAAGACAGTTCTTCTGCCGGACAAAGACGCCGGCTGCTCGCTGGAAGCGAGTTGCCCGGCGCACAAGCTCAAGGCCTTGCAGGACACCAACCCCAACTTTTACACCATCGCCTACATCAATTGCAGCGCCGAAGTCAAAGCCCTGAGCGATGTCATTTGCACCAGCGGCAACGCTGTCAAGATCGTCCAAGCCTCTCCCAAAGAGCGCGATTTGCTCTTCGTCCCGGACGAAAATCTGGGCGCCTGGGTGATGGAGCAGACGCGCCGCAAGATGACCTTGTGGCAGGGCAGTTGTTACGCTCACGTCGAGTTCACCCACGCTGGCGTCATGCGCATCCGCCGCCAGTTTCCCGACGCCCCGCTGGTCGCCCACCCCGAATGCACCAAGGCCGTCCGCATGTTGGCCGATGAGATTTGCTCCACCGAAAAAATGGTTGACTTCTGCAAACGCAGTCCCGCGCCCGCGTTTCTCATCGCGACCGAGGCCGGCATGATTCACCGCCTCAACAAGGAATGTCCGGGCAAACGGTTCGTGCCGGTGCCGGTGGAGAATTGTCGCTGCAACGAGTGCAAATTCATGAAAATGAACACGCTGGAAAAACTGCACGATTGCATGCTCAGCCGAAGTCCGCGCGTTGAGTTGAGCCAGGCTCTCATCGAGCGCGCCCGTTTGCCCATCGAACGCATGTTGCGCATCTCCTCCCAGGCGCTGGCCAACGCGGGATGATTTAAATGCTCTATGCGAAACTTTCTTCGTTTTGGGCCGATCGGCTGCGGCGTCGTCCTCTTGCTCGCGTTGCTGCCGTGGCCGATTCGCGCCGATTCCGATCCAGCCCACATGCAGGCCCATTCGGAATTGCCGCGGCCATGGCCGGGCGGCGTCATTCCCTATGACATTTCCAAACTGACAGCCGCACAGCAATCCATCGCCCTGCGCGCGATGCAGCGCTGGATGGACACCGGCGCGAACATAAAATTCGTTCCGCGCGCGGCGCAGATGGAATACGTCAATTTCACCGGCAACACCAACGCCGGCAACAACACTAGCCTCGTCGGTTTCAAGAAAGGCGTCCGCGCCGATATCAACATCACCGCCTTCTGGTGGCGCCAGCAGGAATGGATGCCCGCCCACGAGCTGGGCCACGTCCTCGGTTTTTTTCACGAGCACGAGCGTTGGGACCGCGACCAGTTCGTCACCATCCATTACGAAAACATCAAGCCCGGCCGCGCTCCGGATTACGATTGGATTCCCAAGACCAACTGGCTCGCCAACAGCCTGCCCTACGATTATCGCTCCATCATGCACTACCGCATTTGCTGGGCTTCCAAGTGCGAGGATCAATGCAAGGACGGTGTCGGCAGCAGTCCTTGCGCGGTCATCGAACCCGTGGACAAAACATATGACAGCGTCATCGGCCAGTGGACGGACAACGGCATCAGCGCGCTCGATGCGGAAAAGGCGCGCTTGATTTACGGAACGAAAGCTTCCTCCTCTGCGCACCCGAATCATGAGTGACTTCTTCGGGAGCGCGGTTGTCCCGACCGCCTTCGTCGACGTGTCGCCGACGGAATCTTTCGTCCAGGCCCAACTCACCGTTCGAGCGAGTCCGCAAGCGTATCGCTAATGATTCAGGTGCGCCAGGGTTTCCACGATAACGCTTTCTTAAAATCCTTAGAGCCTGTCTGAATAATCAGGAAAATGATTTTGGCGCTGAGATGCTTCATGCCTGCCCGATCGGGCGATGATGAGCGTGCGGCGGCCGTGGTCCACCACGCCTGTCATGTCGCAGAGACAACGTTACTGCGGATGCGGCGGGTCGGATCGGAATATTTCCACTGGATCTTCCCGAGTTGCTCCATGATGCGGCGGATTCGGGCTAACAAGCCCAATGGCTACCTTCTCGGCTCATACCGCATCGCCACC
>PLIU01000464.1 GCA_003140095.1 Verrucomicrobiales bacterium
AGGGTGAGACTCCGTCGAACCCTGACTGCCACACCAACGCGTTGTGATTGGAATGCAAATGCAAAATTCAAATTAAATGACTTGAGCGGAAGAGCAGAAAATCCAAGCCCAAATCCGCTAGGAAACGGACAAGCGCCAGTATTGAGGCGCTGCCTGCCGCAATTCAAAAGGAGCAGCCTTCGCCCGGACGGAGCACTTGACAAGGCTGGCCCAATGCGCGGCACTCGGCAATGAATTCGTCCGGCGGCGCTGTGTTGAACGCAAATAAATCGTAGTGACACGGGATGACGCGGCGCGCCCCGACGGCGTGCGCCAGCCGCGCGGCTTCCACCCCGTTGAGATTGCCTGCCACGCCCCGCTCCGGCCGGTCGCCGTTGATCGGCAGAAAGGCGAGGTCAATCTTGAATCGGCGCAACGCCGGCACAAGACCGTCGTGCCACAACGTGTCGCCGCTGTGATAAAACGTCGTCCCGCTCCATTGCACGACGTAACCCAAAAAGCGGCAGCGGCCCAAGGCGTCGCGCTCCACGGCATTGTGCGCGGCGGCGATGCCGTGGAACTCCATCCCGCCCACTCGCGCCGATTGGCCATCATCCAATTCAACGAAGCGCGCCGCCGCTCCCGGGCCGAGCCGCTCGGCCGCGAACTCCCGGATGGCAGCGGGCAGAACCAGGCGCGCTTGCGGATTGGCCGACAGCAGAGGACCCAGCGTCTCGGCGTCGAGATGATCGGTATGTTGATGGCTGCTGGTAACGGCGTCGATGACCCCCAGCGCGCCCAAAGCCGCCGCGTCCACCACCCTTTCGGTCATGCGGACGTGCGGCTTGGCCGTGCCGGCGTATTTGCGCGTGAGCGAATCCGAGAGGTAAGGATCAAAGACCAGCGCGCGGCCATCCTGCGCGACGAGAAATCCGCTCTGGCCCAGCCACCAAACGCCCGCGCCGCGCGCGTCCAGCACACGCCGGACGCCGCCCAGAAACGACTCGTCTTTGGCGAAAGCCAGTTTCAATCCAGTATCCATCATATTCTTCGCGCGGCCTTTTCCAGGCTGTCGCGCAGTCTTGCTTTGTCGCGCCGCACAGTTTACTCTAAAAACGCCGTGAAACAACCGTTCATCAACGTCGAGGAAAAAATTGACCGCATCGTCGGCCGGCGCACCAAAACGCCGGATGCGCTTTCGACCGCCACCAGCACCAAGGCCGATGCCATCGCTTGGCGCAAAGCTTTTGGCGGCGTGCGCGTGCCGCGCGGCGTGTATCGTTTCAAAACTCACGAGGAAGCGGATGAATGGCTGTCGAGGATGCTCGCCCGTCCCAAGAGTTAGAACAGGATTTGCAGGATTGACGCTGTCAACTAAACAGATCGGCGAAGAGCCGCCGCGCCTTTGATTCTTTCGTTGTCAATCCAATTTTAATTCCCCGCGCACGACGTTGACGCCTTCGACCATGTTCTTCAATTTCTGCCGCGCCGCCCACCGCGCGGTCTGGCTCAGGCCGCAATCTGGCGCCAACGAGAGCCGCTCGGCCGGCGCCCATTTCAGGCAGCGGCGCACCCGCTCGGCCACGTCCTGCGGCGTTTCGATGTAATAGCTCTTCACATCGATAATGCCCACCGCCACGTCGCGGCGCGCGGCGATCTCGCCGATGATCTCCAACTCCGCGAATTCGCGGCTGGCCATCTCGACGTGAATTTCATCTACTGTCAAGTCTAGAAATGCCGGGAACATCGGCCGGTAGATCCTGGGCCCGACCGCGCGCCCCTTGTAATTGCCAAAACAGAGATGAGTCGAGAGCCGGCATTTCCCCACCACGGGCGCAACGGTGCGATTAAAAATGTCGGCCAGCCGCGCGGGATCCTCCCGGTGCGCGTAGCAGCTCATCGAGGGTTCATCCACCGTGATCTCGCGGCAGCCCGCGCCGGCCAAATCCGACAATTCCCGTCGCACCACCGGAACGAGCGCTTCGGTCAGCGCGTAGCGGTCGGGATAATTTTCGTTCGGCTCCAGCCGGCCGCTCAAGGTGTAGGGGCCGGGCACGCTGGCTTTGAGCGCCGGGCCGGCGGGCGCCAGCCGTTCCAGACGCTTGAATTCCTCCACCACGCCCAATCCGCGCGCGCCGCCCAGTTTGCCGGTCACGCGATGTTTGCCGCGTTGATCATGCGCGGGCGGCCCGAATCGGCGCGGCGGCGACGCCTCCAAATCCAATCCATCCAGATGTCCGTAAAACGACAGATTGAAGTCCAGCCGTGTCTGTTCGCCGTCGGTGATCACATCCAGCCCGGCCGCGACCTGGTCGTGAATGGCGGCGATGACCGCGTCGTCCCGCAACTCGGCGCGGTCGGCCTGGCCAAACTGATCGAGATGGGCGCAGGCGAATTCCAGCCATCCCGGCAAGGGGTAGCTGCCAATGACGGTCGTGCGCAGGGGGCGTTCTTTCATCTTGACTACAGTGGCGGGCCGAGTCCGGCGTAAAGTTTGGCCAGCCGGCGCGCGTGTTCGTCGTAGGCGGCCTCGAAAATCTCGCTGGAGCGCGCCGCGCCGACGATGGCCGGGGCGCTCAAGACTTTGGGCGGGTGTCCCGCCGCCGTCAACCGCGCGGCCACCTCGGCTTTGATGCAATTGATGAGCAAACAGCCGCCCACGGTGGAACCGGGCGCCACCGGCGTGTCCAGGCCGGGCACGTTGACCATGGCATCGCCGGGCGGCGCGCCCGTGTCGAGGACGAGATCGGCGAAGTCCTGCAATTTTTTGCCGTCGGCCCGTTTGCTGGCGCTGGCCGCGGCGTGGGCCTTGCTGATGATGGCGGCCACGCGCACTCCTTGCCGCTGGAATTGCTCGGCCATTTCCACCGGCACCAGATTGCAGCCGCTGGAGGAGATCACCAGCGCGGAATCCTCCGGTGCCAGCGCGAAATTGCGCAGGATCCTTTCGGCCAGGCCGCTGACGTTTTCCAGGAACATCGCCTGCCGCTGCCCATTGGCGCCAACGACCAGATTGTGAAAAGAAACCGACAACTCGACGATGGGATTGAAACCGGGAAAGGAGCCGTAACGGGGCCACATCTCCTCGACCATGATGCGCGAGTGGCCGCAGCCGAAAACATGCACCATGCGCCCGGCCAGGATCGTTTGCGCGAACCAGTCCGCCGCCTGGCCGATCGCCTTGTCTTGCGCGGCGACCACGTCCATCAACGTGCGGCACTTGGCCAGATAATCCAAAAATGGCTTGTTCATGCCAGGCACCATCCTCCGTCCACGGCCAGGACCTGGCCGGTGGTGAATTTCGAGGCGTCGCTCATAAAGTAAGCCGCAGCCCCGTCCACGTCCGCCGGTTGGCCGGCGCGGCCGCCGTCCAGAGGTTGCCTGGCCCTGACGACCCGCATAATCCTTTTGTCCGAGACAGCCCGCTTGCCCATCGGCGTGTCCGTCACCGCCGGCTCGATCACATTGCAACGGATGCCCTTGCTGGCATAACACGCGGCGACCGATTTGCTCAATCCCACAATGCCCGCCTTGGCCGCCGCATAGGCGTGAACGGAAAAATGCCGCGGCGATGGCGATTCGGCCAGGACGCTGCCCAGGTTCAGGATGCTGCCGCCGCCGCCTTGCGCCAAAAATTGCCGCAAGGCGGCGCGATTGGAATACATGACCGTGCTCAGGTTCCACTCGATTGTCTTGTGCCAACCTTCGTCGGTCATTCTATGCATCGGGCCATCGCCCCAAGGACGCCCGCTGCCGCCGGCCACGTGATAAAGTCCATCCAGACGCCCAAATTCTTTCACCGCCAGGTCGATGGCTTGCTTGGCCGTGCCGGGATCAATGGCGTCGCCCGCCAACGCACGCGCCGCGCGGCCGAGGCTTTTGCGCGCGGCGCCGGCATGGACGGGATCGCGCCCCACAACCACCACGCGCGCGCCGCTCCTGACAAAACAGCGCGCGGCCGAAAACCCCAGGCCCGTCGTGCCGCCAATGACCACGATTGATTTCCCGCTAAGATTCAGCATTTCCATGAAGTTTGAAAATGTTCCTCTCGGCCAGCGACAGGCAAGCGAAATGTGGAAAGGGGCTTTCCTCTCGGTTTTTCGGGAGCGCGGCTTGTCGCGTCGCAGGCAGCCCATGAGACGGTGCATTGACTGAGTTTGAATTGGGTGTGGATGGGCCCGCATCCCGCCGCCCTCTTCTTCTTTCACAATCACATCAAATCTCTATCGCATAAGTGTAATTTCCCTGAACAAGCGGCTATTGTTGTTTTGCATTCTCCGCGTATTGTGACGTTTTGACCATTGAATTTTGAACGGCGAACCTTAAACTTTGAACTTTTTTTTGCCTAGCAGGTTTGATTTGGTTTGATTAGTCCGATCGCAGGCAATTTCCGCCATGGCGATAACATAAGCATCTCGCTTATGATGGTATTGTTTGCCCGAATCCAGTCAAACCGGTTTGCCTTGGTTTGACTGTTCCGTTCTGAAGTCGCTTCATCCTTCATCGTTCATCCTTGTCCGGCCATCCCACCCCAGGTTTGATTTGGTTTGATTTGGTTCGATTTGGTTTGATTCACTTTGATTGGCGCCTGAGCAAGGCCTCCTTTTCCAGAGTCTCCCAGCACGGTTTGAGTGCGACGGCGGGCCGAGCTTTGGGGGTCTCATCGAGGCTTCGGTGGCGGCATCCCGGCCGAATTCCGAGACCCCGTCCAGGCTGAGGCCGGAGAACCGAGCCTTGGCCGGCCTTCCCCGCTGGCCCGGGCGCGAGAGGACATTTAGCTTCCTGCGCATCTCGCGCGGCAACCGGATAATTCTGCCAAGTCGGGTCATCGGTATTCCCCGCTCATCGGAAGCTTGTCATTCGTCCATACAAGAACGCATGAGCATGAATGTCTCATCGTAATATGATCATACCAATGCCGATGCTCGTCAAGTGGTGCGCCACCACTTGCGTTTTTTGCTAAAAAATTAGCATTTAGAGCTTGACGCTTTTTGCCATTATGCTATTTTTTTAGCATTATATGAAAGAAAACGACGCTCATCTGGCTCGGCGGGAACGGCAGATCATGGAGATTCTCCACGCCCGCGGCCACGCCACCGCTGCCGAAGTCCTCGGCGATCTGCCCGATGCCCCCAGCTATTCGACCGTGCGAGCGCTCTTGCGCATCCTCGAGGAGAAAGGCCACGTCAAACACCGCCGCGAGGGCTTGCGCTATGTGCATCTGCCCACGGAAGCCAAGGCCTGCGCCAGCCGCTCGGCGCTCCGGCGGGTGGTGCGCACGTTCTTTGGCGGCTCCGCCCCTCTGGCAGTCGCGGCGTTGTTGGAAGCCGCGGACACTGAACTTTCACCCAAGGAAATCGACCAGTTGCAAACAATCATCGACCAGGCCCGAAAGGAAGGCAGCTAAACACATGAACATCCTCAATGAAGCATTATTGACTATCTCATCGCCGCGCGCCGCTGGCGCGCTGTCGGAGGCGGCGGGCAAAAGCTTTCTAATCCTTGCGGCCGCCTTTCCGCTGGCGCTGTTGTGCCGCCGAAGCGCCGCCGCCACCCGGCATTTTCTCTGGCTGGGGGTCATGGCGAGTTTGCTCGCTTTGCCCGTGGCGACTGTTTTGGCGCCGCGATGGAGCAGTCCCGCCTGGGCCGGCGTGCTCCTGCGCAAGCCCGCAGCCCAATTCGCCGGCAACGCCGTTCCGGCGCTGGTGACCGGAAGGGCGGTCGCCGCCCATGACAGCAAATCTTCCGCCGAAACGCCGCGCTCCGCGTCCTCTGAGCCGGCCACGCCTGCGGCGAAGACGTTTCCTTGGCGCGCCTTGATTTGGCAGGGCTGGCTGGCGGGCGTCCTGCTGACGCTGCTGGTTTTCCTGGAACAGCGGGGGAGATTGCGGAGAATCGAACGCGCCGCCCGTCCGGTGACAGACCCGGAACTGCTCCGATTGCTGGACTCGGTTTTGCGCGAACTTCACCTGCTCCGCAAAGTGCGCCTGTTGGAAATCGAACAGCCTCTGATGCCGATGACTTGGGGATGCTGGCGGCCCGCGGCCTTATTACCGGCGGACGCGGCGAAGTGGGAGCGGGAGCGGTTGCGGCTGGTTTTGCGCCATGAACTGGCCCACGTGCGGCGGGGCGATTGTCTGACGCAGGCCCTGGCGGCCATGGTCTGCGCGCTTTATTGGTTCAATCCGCTGGCATGGCTGGCCGCCGCGCAGATGCGCGTCGAACGGGAGCGGGCTTGCGACGACCTGGTGGTTGCGCTCGGACAGACGCGCCCATCGGAATACGCCGGACATTTGCTGGACATCGCCCGGCAATGGTCCGCCGCCCCACGCGCCGCGCTGCCAGTGGCCAAACGATCCGGCCTGGAACAAAGGCTCCGGGCGCTGCTGGATGGCGCCAACCATCACGGCCAGATGACCCGCCGGGCGGCCTTGGCAGTGGTTTGCGCGCTGGCAGCCGGCCTGGTCACGCTGGCCGGCTGGCGCGTGGCGGCGGCGGACATGGCGCCGGATCCGCTCCGCGGACAATTGATCGCGCGTCTCCAGGTCTTCTCGGCCTTGAAGGAAAAGCAAGCCGAGCAACTGGCCGCCGCCATCGGGGTGAAAATCTCCCCGGAATTCAAGGCCTTCTTCGACGCGGCGATCCGCGGCGACGGCCAATATGTCACCAACAGATACGAGTATTACAAACAGCACCATCGGCAGTACAGCAGCACTGAGGAACCCATTGGGGGTCTGGACACCTGCTATTGGAGCACCGTGTTGGAAATTAACCTGGCCTATTACGATGTCCTGGCCGACGAGCCGCAATTCGTCCAGGAATTTGAGGAGAGCATCATCCAGTCCATTCCAGCCGGGAGCGTCTATTTCGGCGGCACCGATCCGGGGCGCGGACTAATCACCGCCTTTTGCCAGTCCCAGCCGGAGGCCGACCCGTTCTTCACCTTGACACAGAACGCACTGGCCGACAACACGTATCTGGAATATTTGAGGCGCATGTACGGCGACAAGCTTTCTTTGCCGGCCGAAGCGGATTCGCAAAAAATGTTCAGTGATTACTGCGCCGACGCGCTAATACGGCTGAAGGCAAACAAACTCAAGCCGGGCGAACAGGTGGTCACCAGCGACAATGTCCACGTTCAGGCAAGCGGGCAAGTCGCCGTCATGAGCATCAACGCGATGTTGGCTCGGACGATTTTTGACCGCAACCCCGACCGCGAATTCTACATCGAAGAAAGCTTTCCGCTCGACTGGATGTTTCCCTATTTGGAGCCGCACGGGCTGATCATGAAAATCAACCGCGCCGCGCCGCCGGTATTGAGCGCGGAAACCGTCCAAAGCGACCAGGACTACTGGCAGGCGCGTGTTCAGGAAATGATCGGCGACTGGCTGCGCCCGGAGACGCCCCTGCAAACCGTGATCGATTTCGCGGACAAGACTTATGGCCGGAAGGACCTGTCAGGATTCACCGGCAATCCGCGCTTCCTCCAGGACCAAGACTCGCAAAAAATATTTTCCAAGCTGCGCTCCGCCCTCGCCGGCGTCTATGCGTGGCGGGTTGGCGCGGTTAAGAACATTCCCACTCCCGGCGAGTATCTTGCCCCCGATGGCGCCGAACGCCAACGCATGAGCGACGCCGCCGACCTGGCGTTTCGGCAGGCGCTAGCTCTCTGCCCTTATGTACCGGAGGCCGTTATCCGCTACGCCGATTTTCTGGCGGCGCAAGGCCGCAAGGAAGACGCAATCGCCGTACTCGAAACTGGCTTGCGCCACCAAGATTCCCCCGACCACAGCCTCTCCGACGACATAGCCAAGGCGCTGGCCGCATTAAAGGCCCAATAGGCGCCTTGATTCTCCAGCTCCCCTTTTGGACGGGTGAGGCTTGCCTTAGGCAGACATGTGCGGTAATTTAGATGTTATGAGCGCTACTTTGACGTTGCCATTGGACCCCCAAATTCTGGCCCTGGCGGAACAGGAGGCACAGGCGCGCCATACGACACTGACGGATGTGGTCGCCCACCAATTGCGCGTCATGGCACGCAATTGGCAGGACAGTCGGGAGGGTAAGACGCCGTTGACGGATGGCCTGCGTGGTGCGGTTCAACTGCCGAGGGATTTCGACCCGCGCGCTGCCGTGACGGAGGAATTGCAGAAAAAACATGGCGTCCAAGGATAAAATCTTCCTGGACACTGACGTGACATTGGATCATTTGGCGGACCCCCAGCCTTTCGCAGAATACGCCCACCGGCTGTTTGCGCTTGCGGAAACAGGTGAACTCACCATTTGCCTCTCAGCTCTTTCCTTCAGCAACCTCTACTACATTCTGCGGAAAATCAAAGGGCACAATGATGCCTTGGCGTTGCTCGGGAAATTGAAGCAGTTGGTTCGGATTTCGGCTGTGAGCGAAGCGGAAATTCAGTCCGCGCTAACCTCGCGTTTCAAAGACTTCGAGGATGCGATTCAGCATTTCACGGCGAAAGCGGAGGGCGGGGTCACCACCATTGTCACGCGCAACAAGACCGACTTCGTCTTCGCCGAGATGCCGGTCCAATCTCCCGACCAATTCCTGGTTTCGTTTGCGAAGGCTTAAATGGATGGATTCGAAAAGGGCTTCCGACCTGGCGGACTTTCGGTGGCGCGTCTCGTGCGCGGAACGGCAGTTCCGCCTTCGCAGGCCGGGCTGAGATACTCGCTTCCCGCCGCGCGACCCCCGGTTCTTGCCGCTGGCATTCGGCGCAAAGCATGCTATTTTAGTTTGTCCTTGTGACGAAGTGAACGATTGAAAGCTCTCATCTCGACGACTAAACGGACCGAACGGGTCTTCCTCATCGGTTTGGAACTCAAATCAAGCCCAGGCTGGAAAACGCGCGATTCCCTGGATGAACTGGCCGAATTGGCCGCCACCGCCGGCGGCACGGTGGTGGGCGACGGCACGCAAAAGCTCGAGTCGCCCGTCGCCGGCACTTTCATCGGCACCGGCAAGGCGGCGGAGTTCGCCGAGTTTTGCCGCTCCAACGACGTGGATACGGTCGTTTTCGACGATGAATTGTCTCCCGCCCAAAGCCGCAACCTGGAAAGAATCTTCGGTTGCAAGGTGCTGGACCGCACGGCCTTGATCCTGGATATATTCGCCCTGCGCGCCCGCTCGCGCGAAGGAAAATTGCAGGTCGAACTGGCCCAACTGCAACATCTGCTCCCGCGCCTGACCCGGTTTTGGGGCCACCTCTCGAGGCAATCCGGCGGCATCGGCATGCGTGGCGGTGAAGGCGAATCGCAACTGGAAACCGACCGCCGGCGCGTGCAGGAGCGGATCGAAAAAATTACCGACGACCTCAAGGCCGTCCGCCGGCATCGGGCCACTCAGCGCAACGGCCGGCAGCGCCAGCTTTGGCCGCTGGCCTCCATCGTCGGCTACACCAACGCTGGCAAATCCACCTTGCTCAACGCGCTGACCGGCTCGGCGGCGCTGGCGGAAGACAAATTGTTCGCCACCCTGGACCCGGCCACGCGGCGGCTGCGGCTGCCCACCAACCAAAACGTATTCTTGACTGATACCGTAGGCTTCATCCGCAAGCTGCCGCACGGGCTGGTCGAGTCCTTCAAGGCGACGCTGGAGGAAGTGGTGCAGGCCGAACTGCTTTTGCACGTCGTCGATGTGAGCCATCCGCAGGCGCAGGAGCAAATCGCCGCCGTCAACAGCGTGCTGGCGGAGATCGGCGCGGACGGAAAACCGACCATCATGGTGTTCAACAAGATCGACAAGTATGAAGGCAAAGGAGCGCTGGAGAAGCATCTCCTGCAATACCCGAACGCCGTCGCCATTTCGGCCGGAACCGGCGCGGGCATTTCCGCCTTGATCGAGGAGCTTGGCACCCAATTGCGTCCCATGCGACAATTTGTCGAGTTGCGCGTGCCGCACGGGCAATCGGCGGTCATCGCGCGATTGCATCAAGTGGCGCAAGTGACGGAGCGGGATTATGCGGGCAAACAGGCGCGGTTCCGGGCGCGCATCCCGCCGCATTTTCACGACGAGTTCGCGCCCTACATCGTGCGGGAATTCAGCAACGGCTCCGTCTGAGTCCCTCGCATCTTCATTCTTGCCTGCCGCCCGGCTTTCCGGCTAAAACGACTGCCGGCATGAGCCACGGCATCAAAATTAAAGACCTTCCGGCGAGCGAACGGCCGCGCGAACGTTTGGCGGCATCGGGACCGGGCGCGTTGAGGAATTCCGAATTGATCGCCATTCTGTTGCGCACCGGTATGAAGGGCGTGTCCGCCATTGAGATCGGCGAACAACTGCTGCAAAAGTTCGTCACTCTCACCGCCTTGGAGCGTGCTTCGCTGAGTGAATTGTGCTCCATCAAGGGCATCGGCCGCGATAAAGCCATCGCTTTGAAAAGCGCCTTCACCCTGGCGCGCCGCATGGCCGCGGAGTTGCACGGCGAGGCGCCGCTGCTTGACACGCCGGGCAGTGTCGCCGATTACCTCCGTGAGGAAAACCGCGGCTACGAAGTGGAGCACTTTCAAGCCGTCATGTTGAACGTCCGCCGCAAGCTCATCCGGGTGGAACTCATTTCGCAAGGATTGGTCGATACGATTTTGGTCCATCCGCGGGAAGTATTCAAGACCGCCATCGCGGCCAATGCCTCCGCCGTGGTGCTTGTGCATAATCATCCCAGCGGCGATCCCACGCCCTCGGAAGCGGACATCCGGGTCACGCGTGATCTCATTCGCGCCGGCCAGCTCTTGAAGATCGAGGTGCTGGACCACGTCATCCTCGGTCGCCGCGCCGCCGAAAACGGCAAGGATTACGTTTCTTTGAGGGAGTTGGGGTATTTTGCGTAGCACCGGATAATGGTGCGTTGCGCGGGGTGATTCTTGAAAATTCGAGGAATCGCCGAACTTACACGGTCGAGGATATGCGTCAGGTGCGCTTCTTGAACCTCAGGCTTGGGCAAAGTTGTCCAGTCTCTCGCATATAATCGCGGTACTCCTCCCCGAAGAATTCGCACATCATCTGCTCTTCGCGGGGCGTCCGAACAATATACAACACGGCAAATGTCGCCAGAGCGCCCCATCCGGCAAGCCAGTTTTGCAGCAACAATCCCTGCGCGAGATCCCAGAGCAAGATGGATGCATACATGGGATGGCGAATCCAACGGTAAACGCCCTGCTTGACCACTTGATGACCTTTGCGCAACTCCAGCGTGACGGACCAGTTCAGCCCTAAATCGGCATGAGAGCGATAAAAGAGCCATAGCGCAGGCGCCATAAGCAGCACGCCAAACCACGGAGCGAATTCCGGGAGGTGATAATCAGCGAACGCCAGCCAGTGCGTCAACAAATAGAGCACCGGCAGAAGAAGGCTCCCCACACCCACGGTGACAAGCAAAGTCTTTTCCAGCGCATCCAGCCGACGGACTATCTTCTCATTGCCTTCAGTGCGCCGCTTAAATACACCACGAATACCACAGTAAGTGATGAAGCCGACGAGGAAGACAATGTTCCAGACTCGAATCGGAAAACTCATTTCTTAAGATTCTACAGCCTCTGAATGAAGTCAAAACAACCCATCGAAAACAGCGTTTACTTCCCGGCGTTTCGGGCTTAGGGTTTATAGGGTGAGCTTTCGTTTCCAAGATCGCGCACAGGCGGGCCGGTTGCTGGCGGAAAAACTGGCGGCCTTCGCCTACCGCCCGGAAGTGGCCGTGCTCGGCCTGCCGCGGGGAGGCGTGCCCGTGGCTTTTGAGGTGGCGCGGCGGCTCCAGGCCGCGTTGGATGTGTTTTTGGTGCGGAAATTGGGGGTGCCCCGACACGAGGAACTCGCCATGGGCGCCATCGCCACGGGCGATATCTGTTTTCTTAACGACAACGTCATTCATTCCCTCGGTATTACGCCGGAGGTCCTTGACCAGGTCATCACCCGCGAACGGCATGAGTTGGAAGAGCGGGAACGCGCTTTCCGAACAGGGCGTCCGCCGGAATTGCGCAACCGGGTCGTCGTGCTGGTGGATGACGGGCTGGCCACGGGGGCGTCCATGCGCGCCGCTGTCATCGCCGTCCGGGAACGGCATCCGGCCCGCGTGATTGTGGCCGCACCGGTGGCGGCGCGCGAAACCTATCAGGACTTCCTGCAGTTGGCGGATGACATCGTGTGCGTGCAGACCCCCGCCAATTTTGAGGGCGTCGGGCAGTGGTACGAAGATTTTACCCAGACCAGCGATCAGGAAGTTCGCCGCCTCCTGGAGCAAGGCGCGAAATTCGGGTGGGACGTTGCGCGGCCCGCGCCGGTGCAAGGAAGCGATGCTTTATGAACGAAACGGCGCCGGAAGCTATCCGGCTGCGGGCCGGAAAGGTCGTGCTGGAAGGCGATCTGGAGCTTCCTGCCGGGGCGGCCGGGGTGGTCCTCTTTGCCCATGGCAGCGGCAGCAGTCGTCATAGTGCGCGCAACCGGGCTGTGGCCGCGGCCTTGCGCCGGGTGGGCCTCGGCACGTTGCTCTTTGACCTGCTCTCAGCGCCAGAGGAGGCCATCGATGCGCGGACGATGTGCCTGCGATTTGACATCGGGCTCCTGGCCGAACGGCTGGTTTGCGCGGTGGACTGGATGGGGAACCGCGCGGAGGCCAGGGGCTTGCCGATCGGTTTGTTTGGCGCGAGCACAGGCGCGGCGGCGGCACTGGTCGCGGCGGCCCAACGACCGGCCATGGTGGGCGCGGTCGTGTCGCGCGGCGGACGGCCCGATCTGGCTGGCGCCGCGCTGCCGGCCGTGGCCGCGCCCACGTTGCTGATTGTGGGGGAAAATGACCAGGAGGTGTTGGCTTTGAACCGGCAGGCGCAACGGGCGTTGCGCTGTGAAAGCAAGCTGGAAATCGTTCCGGCCGCGTCTCACCTTTTCGAGGAGCCGGGTGCTTTGGAAAAAGTCGCTCGATTGGCCCGCGAATGGCTCCTCCGGAACCTGAGCCGAGGGTAGCGAAGCGGATGCCGGGCAGGCTCCCATACTTCGCCAACAAAGAGATGATTCCGGCCGGGCTGTAAGCCGAATTCTGTCTGCCCCGAAAGATCGGGGGAGAGAACCATTTGTCTCAGCAGCCGATACCCGAAACCTGTTCCGCGTGGCGGAACGCGAGCGGGCCGCTCCGGGTTTCCTATTTGGCCTTGCACCCGATGGGGTTTTCCGTGCCTTGCCAGTTACCCGGCAAGCGGTGAGCTCTTACCTCGCCTTTTCACCCTTACCCCGCCCTTGCGGGCGGGGCGGTTTGTTTTCTGTGGCACTGTCCGTCGGCAGGCTTGCGCCTCCCTCCCGCGTGTATCTTCGTCCCGACGCGTGGCGCCGGGGTGAAGTTACGCGGCATCGCGCCCTCTGGTGTTCGGACTTTCCTCCCCCGGCCTTGACGGCCGGAAGCGGTCCTCCACCCGACCGGAATCGCGGGCAATGTAATCGCGTTGGAGAAAAATGGCAAGCGGCCGCTCCTGATGGAACGCCTCATCCTCAAAAAAAGCACTGGCAGAGACGAAAAAGAAAGGAAGAAGATCGGCATGTTGCAGACTTTTCTAAAGTCCGCTTCATTCCAGCCGATATACAAGGGGTAAGGGCAAAATATGCCCGCTCAAGGCGTACTAAACGGCAACTCCGGAGAAAAGTATCGGTCAGTGACGAGTTTGAAACACGCATGCAAGCCCTCCCGAAATCGGAACCGGCCAGCGCACCTCGGTTGACAGGAGTCGATCCGGCTCTTTTCGCCCTGCATAACGGTGCCCGTTACCGGACACCGGCCGACCTGCGAGCTACACCAGATCCCGGGTTGCGCTTCCTGGTCGTGGGAGGCTGCCTCGCCGAACCTTTCCCGCAGGTCGCGGCCATGATGAACAAGGCTTTCAAGGGCGATTTCATCCTGCTCAATAACTTCGATTCTTTTGTGGACATACCACCGGAGCAGGCCGCGCAATATGATTTTCAAATTCTTCACCTTCCTCTGCGGACCATTCTGGGCAACGCCTACTTCGGCCTGCCGGACGATGGAACGCGACATGAGGAGTTTTTGCGCCACACGCAGGAGTATCTCGCGCGCTATTTGTCCAACATCCTGAAGTTGAATACCGAGCACAAGTTGCTGACTTTTGTGCTGGGCTTCATGGTGCCGCAACAAAACCCGCTGGGACGCTTTCAGCCGCGTTACGATCTGCGAAACATCATGCACTTCATCGAGCGTCTCAACATGTTCCTGGCGGCGGAAGTCGCCAGGCACGAGAACGCCCATTTTATTGACACGGATCAGGTCTCGGGCAGCGTCGGCAAGAAGACCTGCCAGGACGACGCGGTGTGGTCGTTTACTCATGGCACCACTCTGAGCGATGGCGACCACGGCCATGACCTGCAACGGATTCAGCCGCCGATGCCGATGAAGGATCATTATTCCGCGCGCTGGCTGGAGTTCTTCGAGGCGCTCCTCCATGAGGTCTTTGCCATGCATCGCACGCTCCGGCAGCAAGACACGGTCAAGCTGGTGGCGGTGGACCTCGACGATACCCTGTGGCGTGGCGTGGCGGCGGAAGGAACCCTGGGACTCCTCGAAGGCTGGCCGATGGGCCTGATGGAAACGCTCCTCTACTTGAAGAAACGCGGCATTCTGCTGGCCATTATCAGCAAGAACGATGAACAGTTCATCCTGGCCAACTGGCATAGCATCGTTCAGGGTCAGATTGCCCTGACCGATTTCGCCATTCATAAAATCAATTTCCGCAGCAAAGTTGAAAACCTGACCGAAATCCTTCGGGAGGTGAATCTGCGGCCGCAGAACGCGGTCATGATTGATGACCATCCCGTGGAACGCGCGGCGATGAGGGCAGGATTGCCAGGGGTGAGGGTGCTGGGCAGGCATCTCTACTACTTGAAACGCATACTGCTCTGGTCGCCGGAAACCCAGCAGCCCGTGCTCACGCAGGAAGCAGGCCGCAAAACCGAGATGGTTCATGCGCAGTTGGAGCGCGAATCAGCCCGCCAGACGCTTTCACGCCAGGAGTTCCTCCAGACTCTTGGCCTCCGCGTGTCGCTCTCGGTTCTCCACGACACAAAGGACGTGCATATGAGCCGCGCGATCGAGCTCTTCAACAGGACCAACCAGTTCAACACCACCGGCGAGCGCTATACGTTGGAGCAATGCCATCAGCACTTCGCCGCAGGCCGCCGACTCTACGTTCTCCAAGCTGAGGACCGATTCACGCAATACGGCCTGATCGGCGCAGCATGGGTGCATCAAAACTGCATCCATCACCTGGTGCTGAGTTGCCGCGCCCTTGGCTTGGGCATTGAAGATGCATTCCTGGCCCATATCGCGCATTCGCTGGCCCGGGAAGATGCCACGATGATGCTCGGTCATTTGCAGCCAACCGATGCCAACATCCCTTGCCGCCAGCTTTACAGTCGAAACGGGTTCATTCAGATGCAGGACTTTCCCGTCCTCTGGTCGCGACCGCTGGCATTACCCCTTATCCTCCCGCCTCACATTGCCCTCACGGTGCATGGCGAAAAGCGCGTGCCGGTCACGGGCCAGCGAGCGACAGGCGGGAAATTGAGCCAAGATGGACCAATCCGCGCGCAGAATAATGGCAGCTCCTTGGAGCCCATGGGCGAAGCCACCTTTGATCGGGAGCAGCCCTACGTTGCAGAACCAGCGCGGTGACAAATGTTTCGCTGAGTAGTTTTCGACCATCTCGTCGCCGCCGATTCCCGCTCTTTTTCGCCCGCACTCGAACAATTCGCCCCGCGGGCCGACTTGGGCGTTTTTCTGACTAGATGCCGGAGGAACCTTAGCTGGAGGAAGAAGTGGAGGCTGCCGCCGTCGGGGCGTCGGTGGTCGTGGCCGAACTGTCAAAGTAGGCGGTCAGGTACTCCTTCTCAACATCGACGCTGCTGATGGCGTCTTCCATGGCAACGAATTGGCTCTCCATCTCGGTTTCTTGGCCCGAGATCTGGCTCTGCAGGTTGGTGATGCTGGTGGCGAGGCCAGCGTTTTCATTGGTCAGATTTTGTTCTTTACTTGCAATGACACCACTGCTGCTCAGGGTATTGGTGAGGTAACTGCTGACCGTGGCCGCCAGACCGTTGGTCGGATCGGTGAACAATTGAGTGACTTGGGCCAGATTATTAGACAGCGAGTCGTTCAAAACCAGGGAATTGGTGGACAAGGTGTTATCGCTGCCGTTGGAGGTGATGCCGATGTCGTTTAAATTTTCGATCACGCCCGAGAGCGGCGAGGCATCGACTATTTGCCGCAGATCGGTCGCAATGCCTTCCGCATCCATGTCCCCCATCAATGCTCCCGGAGTGCTCGTCGTCGAGGTGGTCGAGCCCGCCGCGCCGCTGGCGCTGCCGCTGCCGCTGCTGGTGGACGCCGTCGTTTTGGAGGTGATGTAGTTCTGGACGGTATTGTAATCGTTGACAAAGCTGGTGATGGCGGTGGCGATGGCGCTGGTGTCAGGGCTGACAGTGATGCTGGTCGTGCCCGTGCTCTGCGCGGTGATGGACAAGCCGGTCAACCCCTCGGAGGAAGCATCGACGGCGTTGCTTTCGCTGGTCATCGTATCGCTGCCATTGAGACTGTACTGCAAATTTGTTCCGGCTTGCAGGGTACCGCTGGAAAGGCCGGTGGCGGCCAAAAAATTGCCCGTCACATCCTGCATGGTCATGCCCAGATTGCCGGTGTTGTTGTTCGTCAGCAGGAATCGATTGTTGGCTCCGTCGTAAGTGGCCGTCACGCCCGCATCGGAATTATTGACCGCCTGCAGAATGTCGTTAATGCTGTCGGTGGAAGCGTCAAAATTGATGGTCACGCCGTTGATCTCGAACGCTCCCTGTCCATTGCCGCCGTCGGAGATGGCGGTAGCCAAATTGGACTGGTTGGCCATGGCATTGATATTGATGCCGGCCAGGGCGTTGAGGCTGGTCACGGTGTCGGTGCCGTTGGTATAGAGTTGGGCGGACTGGAGAAAATTGCTCGTGTCCGCGGAACTGCCCAGGGTGATGGGCGCGCTGCTGGCAAGCGTGATTTCGTCGGTCGAGGAATCGTAACTGGCCGTGACCGCGCCGTTGGTCGCCGTGTTGATCTGGCTGAAGACCGACTGCAAGGTGTCGGTAGCGGCGACGGTGATGGTCTGCCCGTTGACGGTGAAAGTTCCGGCGGTAATGGGGTCGGCGAAGGCGCTGCTGTCCAGATCCACATTGGAAACATCGTTCGTGGGGCTGATGGGTTGGGCGGAAATGGTGGCGCCGTTCTGGGCGGAGGCTGTGGCCAGTTGGGAGACCGCAAAAGTGTAGGTGCCATCGGGAGTGCCGGCTTGGGTGGCGGCGCTGGCGACGGAGGAGTCGGAACTGGCGGCGGAGGTGGTTTGGAAAAAGCTGGGTGACGAAAGCGTGGTGGCGTCGTTTTGCAAATTGGTCAGATCGGTGCCGATGGTTTGGTAGGCGGAGTTTTCCGTGTTGTTGGTGGCCTCCTCGGCTTTCCACTGGGTAATGGGGGCCTCTCCCGCTGCCGCCATGTCGTTGATGATGTTGGTCCAATCGATGCCCGAGGCCAAACCGGCCAAGGCGAGGCTGCTGGTGCTGCTGGAAGTTGCCGCTGCCATAATCTTCTTCTTTCTTTTCTTCTTTTTGTTCTGACTTGCCGCCGCGTTCGGCTTTGGTCCCTNNTTGATTCGCCTGGGCCAACATCGCCGTGCCGGACTGCACGAGGATCTGGTCTTGGGCGTAGGCGGTACTCTCCGTCGCTACGTCCACATCTGTCAGGTTACTGTTAGCGGCGGTCAGATTGTCCGACAGCACGCCCAGCTCGTCGCTGGAGAAGTTCAACCGTTCTTCGTTCGCGCCGACATTGGCACGATCCGTGGCCAG
>PLIU01000322.1 GCA_003140095.1 Verrucomicrobiales bacterium
GGAGAGGGAGGACGGGCAGTGCCAGGCGCGGCACGTTCTCTCTTTTCCAAAAGGTTTAAAAGCGCAGAATGAACAGCAGTCAAACAAAAGTAGAAATGACAGCAATCGGCGAAAGTCGCGCTTATTTTATGCGCTTCGTGGTTTAAAGGATGGGGTCCACCTGTCAGTCTTGAAGTGACTGCCAAGGCAACGACCAAGAGGAGGAAAATCAAACTCAGCCCGATGAACGCCAGTTTGTTCCGCTGAATAAGCTTTCGCAGCTTGTAAACGGGACTTGGCGGACGGGCCAGAACGACTTCCTTTTCGAGAAATCGTTCGACGTCGAGCGCCAGCCCGTTTGCTGTGGCGTAACGCCGATTTCGATCTTTCTCCATCGCCTTCATCACGATCCAATCTAGGTCGCCCCGCGCTTCGCGAATTAACCGAGGGGGTTCGATGTGGCGGTGTTTCGAAACGGTCGTGAGATCGGCCTCCGCCATGGTGCTCAATCGGGTGGAAGGACGAACCGGGTCTTGGGTGCGAATGACCCGGCGGACCTCGTCGAGGCCTGATTTAAGCAATTCCTGTGTGTCGAAGGGGATCGTTCCTGTCAATAATTCGTAGAGCAGCACGCCCAGGCTGTAGATGTCGCTGCGTGTGTCCACATCAATGCTGGTCAACTCCGCTTGCTCGGGGCTCATGTAAGCGGGCGTTCCGACGAGCATTTCGAAGGCGGTAAACAATGTCTTGTCGGTCAACCGCTGGCCACTGGTGGCTTTTGCTATCCCGAAATCTATGACTTTGGGCGTTGCCTTTCCATCGGGGGATGTCGTGATCAAAATATTGGACGGCTTCAGATCACGATGGATGACCCCCTTTTGATGCGCATGCTGGACCGCGCCGCAAACTTGGATGAATAAATCGAGCCGCTCCGCTGTGGAGAGTCCCTTCTGATCGCAGTGTTCTGTGATCTTCAGACCACGCACCAATTCCATCACAAAATACGGACGGCCGCTAGCGGTGGTTCCTGCGTCGAAGACATGGGCGATATTCGGATGGTCCATGAGGGCCAGAGCCTGCCGTTCAGCTTCAAAGCGGGCGATGACGGTCTTGGTGTCCATCCCCGGTTTAATCACTTTGAAGGCGACCGTTCGGCGCACCGGTTCTTGCTGTTCGGCCATGAAAACTACACCGCACCCGCCTTCACCAATCTGTTGCAACAGCTTGTACCTGCCGACGCGGCTTCCGGCCTCTTCTATGGGAGGCACGGCTTCGCCATTGGGCGACGGCATCCCGGCGGCGGGCTGGCCCAAAAAGTCACCAGCATTATTGAATGCCCTCAACAACTTTTCGACCCGTCGGCGCAATTCTTCGTTTCCGCCGCAAGCGACGGACAAATAATTGCCGCGCTCTGATTCAGCGAGGCGCAACGCTTCCGTAAAAAGATCGACATCTTTTGAATTAGTCATCTTCGGGCCTTCGAGCGAGGCCGTTTTACCGCGCAACGGTCCGGCTTCAAGTAATAAGACGATATTCGAGGCCAAAAAGGCCAACTAATTTTCCGCCGATTTCTTAACCGACCCAAAGTTGCCAGTTAGATTAAAATGGAATCCTGGGGAGTGTATTTTTATTTCGCCGCCTGAATGTGAGCTTCGACGAACCAAAGCCACTTGTCTATGCCGCGCGAAATCTCGGTGAAAATGTCTGCGGAATCGGCATCCCCCAATTCATTCACCTGATCAATCGTCGCGCGGGCTTCCCGTCCGAAGGCGGACAGCGCTTTGGCAACGGCGTGGACGTGCGCGAGGCCATCGGCATTGGAGAGTGGATACTCCTCAAGCCGTGAACGTCGCGCCGCCATCCGCACCGTCCCTTCGGCAGTGCCGCCTAATTGAACGATTCGCTCGGCGATAAAATCCAAATACGATTCCACCGCTTCATCGATCTGATCGAAGAGCTCATGGAGACCGATGAAGTGAGGGCCTTTCACGTTCCAGTGCGCCTGCTTCATCTGCATTTGAAGAGCCACCGCGTCCGCGAGTCTCTGGTTCATCAGCGCGTTAAGTTCCGAACGCTGTTTGGCCGAAATGTCGTTCTCGGTTTCATACATTTTAGGTTTCGGCATGGATTTGCCATTCTTGGCTTTCATATTGCTTGGTTTTCCTTGTTTGGCCAATTACGGTAATTTAACGATTCGGCGCAATTTGTTTAGTTCCTCCGTCTGGTTGGATGCAAGCAAGGCAACTATCAAAGCGTGTCCGGGCGGCCTGCAATAAGCAAACGGTGCTTCAGCTTTTGACTTCTGTTTGCTTTTGGCGACGAAAGTCAGATTGTGGTCTGTGGAAAACTTGGACATATCGTTCGCTAAAGCGACTTTCCCAGTATCGTATGCGTCGTCAACCATCAATGCCACGGCGGCATCCGCAATCTTGCGGTGCATCGCCCATCGTTCGAGCCAATGTTTCATCCACGAAGGCAGCGCTTGAGTCCGCCGCACCGCGAACAGAATCAGGTCGGCATCGCTCGCCTCACGCAACGCCTCACCTGCCATGGATGGAAAACGCATCAGCCCAAGGCGCCAAAGCTTGATTTTCAATGGCGTCGGTGCGTCGGCAGAAGAATCGGCGTTTCGGAGAGAATTGATTGCCTTAAAGGCAGGAGAAATAGTGTCATAAATAATTAGGGCTTTCATAGGTCAGTTTGAGCCGTTCGTTTATTCACTGCTCACCTCAAATGACTGCGGCATTCTCTGCCACGGCCGTCGGCGCGCAATCAATCGGTTCCACAGGTATAAACGGTATTGTGTCACAAAAAGGCCAAATTAACTTCCGCATTAAAAGTCAACATACGCCCTTCGCCCCGAACTTTATATCAAGCTACATTGTCCTTTTGTTCTTGAATTCTCGTTACCGTTCGTCAATGTCCGAATCCATAACCTGAAAGCGTTAGTTGGCGATAATCTAGTCGAGGAATTACCAAACAAGCAAAATGCGTCTAGTATTTGAAGCATGAGATGCATAACAGACACAATTACTGACGACAATGTAGCTGAGCTTGCCGGGCAAAAGCGCAAATTGGATATGGCTTGGACAGATTCCGGCTGGAACGTGAACATTTCTGAACGTCCTTTGATTCACTCGCCGCAACTTGTCCCGGCCCGTAGAAGTGTCAGTGATGAAATAAACGGTTATAAATCAATTTTTAAAAAGCTCCACCGTTTAGGCCATTTTCCGCTAAAGGCGGTGATCATTTATGAGAACTTCACGGGCGCCATGCAAGCCACGTCGGCCCTCCGCCAGATCGCAGCGAGCATGGCCGTTGACGTCGATTGGCATCTCGAGGCTTGGCGGTTGGACATGTTGAAGTTTCCTCCGACAGAGGAAAAAGCTCTGGACGAAGCCGAACCGGCGCACTTGGTGTTGATCGCAAACCTTGCCATTCCTTCGTTACCTATTTGGCTAAAGAACTGGTTGGAGCGGTGGGCTTCTCTTCGGCAAATTCGGCACGCTGCGCTGGCAATTCTGCACGACGAAACCACAGATGATAGCTCGGTGCGACTGCCAGCGGAGTTGTCCAAGGTGGCGAGCCAATGCGGGCTAAATTTTGTTGGGAAGATTAAGGCCGCTCAGCAACCCGGAAGGACAGGCTTAAGCCAGATAGCGCCCAAACAAAGGCCGGGCATTTCGAGGAAACGATATCTGAGCATATTTGGCAAAAAATCTGGCCGCAACCACGACCTCACCATCGACAGCCGCGTAGGCAGTCCTCGGAGGCGGCAAACTCCATGCACCTTACACGCCCGAACACAGAATCAGGAACTGATATGAATGATCTTTCAGACGACACGTCGGTGCTAGTCCGCATTCATCTGGCGGACGGCTCTACTGAATGTTTCATCGAAGCGGTTTCATCGAAAGCCCAGACAACCTCGCGAAGCATTGAGCCTGCACGGTTATTTGCACAATCTCGACTGGTTATAGCAGGCGCTCATTCAAAATTTGTTTTTGTCCCTTCAGAAATCACTAGAATCGATTTTATCCAGAAGGACTACGTAGCCTGCAAATTTCCAGAAGGCTATTCCGATATTGTCGAACTTTGCGAACCCGACTTCCGCAACCGAGCCCACCTTGATGAGCCGGAAAAGATGCCAAGGCGCGCCCAATCCACTCCCGTTGGTGACTTGATCGTTTCATTTCTGAAGCTCCGATTTAAAGGGGGCTTACAGATTTTCCTGATGACAGAACGCTCCGCAAGGCTTCCCGTTGAGAATCAGTCCTTCATGCGCCTATTGCTATCAAGAAATCCCTTTCCGATGCGACTCCGGTCAGGTGGCGTCGCATTTCTGAATCTCGCGAATCTGTTGGGCTATACCGTCTATCCAGGCAGCCCGCAGGTTCCAAGTGACTCGTGGGTCGCCGAGCCGACCTCCTGCAAGCCCCTGGACTGCGTAAACCCGTTGCAAACCCTAAATGAACAATGAAAGGAAACCCATAATGAAAATAAATCTAACTGGACCGGACTTGCTCAACAATTCCCGGCTCAACAAAGGAACCGCCTTCGCCGAGAGCGAACGTGGCACCTTCGGACTTCACGGACTTCTACCCTCTCATATCGGTACGCTGGAGAACCAGCGGACCCGCAGGCGCCAGTGCCTGACGAGCCTGACGACGCCTATCGAAAAGTATCGATTCATGCGTGATCTACAGGACTCGAATGAGACACTGTTTTATTCTCTCATCACGAATCATGTGGAAGAAACCCTGCCCATTGTCTATACGCCGACGGTTGGTGAGGGCTGCCAGAAATTCAGCGAAATCTGGCGCAAGCCGCGTGGACTCTTTCTCAGCTATCCGAACAAGGAGCGCATTGAGCAAATTTTCGCGTCTCCGCGCTACGACAATGTTCGCTGCATCGTTGTCAGCGACGGCGAACGCATTCTCGGTTTGGGCGACCAGGGCGCGGGCGGCATGGGCATCCCGATCGGCAAAATGGCTCTTTACACGGCGCTGGCGGGAATTCGCCCAGAATGGTGCCTGCCGATCCTCCTGGACGCGGGTACAGATAACGAAGAGCGATTGGCCGATCCGCTCTACATCGGCTGGCGCAACAAGCGAGTGCGCGGCGCAGAGTACGAAGACTTCGTTGACACATTCGTGACGGCTGTCAAGCGCCGTTGGCCTCATGTGCTGCTTCAGTGGGAGGATTTTGCGGGGGGAAATGCAGCCAAATTTCTCGCGCGTTATCGCGACCAGCTCTGCACGTTCAACGACGATATCCAGGGCACAGCGGCCATTGCTACTGCGACGCTTCTTTCGGCCATCAATGTAACAGGAATCCCCCTAACCGAGCAGCGAGTCGCCTGCTTCGGATTTGGTGGCGCGGGGATCGGAATATCCTCACTCATTTTGTCGGCCATGCGCAATGCCGGTTTAACTGAGAGGGAGGCTTATTCCCGTTTTTATGCGCTTGATCGGCATGGACTGATTGTTGAGGGCGGGCAGGACGTCCGACCCGATCAACAGCCTTTCGCACGCACGCGTGCCGATGTTGCGAGCTGGAAGGTCCCCGATGCCCAGAACATTGGATTACTCGACGTCGTGAAAAATGCCAAGCCGACGGTCCTTATCGGCGTCTCCGGCCAACCTGGCACTTTTACAGCGGATGCCATTCGCCTTATGGCGCAGAATGTTAAGCGGCCCGTTGTATTTCCGCTTTCCAATCCTGTCTCTCGATGCGAAGCCACTCCCCAACAGATTGTTGACTGGACGGAGGGCCGCGCCTTGATTGGAACGGGAAGTCCTTTCCCACCCGCCAGCTATCAGGGCGGACCGGTTTCATTCGCGCAAACGAACAACTCCTACATCTTCCCCGGCCTCGCGTTGGGTATCATTTCGTCGCGCGCCCGGCACGTATCCGACGCCATGATTATGGCTTCCGTCCAAGGTTTGGCGGAAATCGTTCCGACGCGCAAGGACAAGAACGCCGGGCTGCTCCCTCCGTTGACGGCCATTCGGGCAGTCAGCCGCACAGTGGCGCGGGCAGTGGGGAGGCAGGCCATAAAAGACGGTCTCGCGCAGATCGATGCGGCCCAATTTGAAAAGGAACTCGACGCTAATATTTGGGAACCTCTTTACGAAGCTTATGAATGATACGACCATGAACTCGCCTCGTCTCGAACAAGACAGCCTCGGTTCAGTTGAAGTGTCAGCTGGCAAACTCTGGGGTGCGCAGACCCAACGCTCGCTCGAGCATTTCAGCATCGGTCATGACCTTATCCCAAGAGAAATGATAACCTCCTACGCCATTCTGAAACGTGCGGCGGCGACCGCGAACCATTCCAATGGCCGTCTTCCTGAGACGGCGCACGGGTTGATCGTCCAGGTTTGCGATGAACTCCTGAGTGGCGAGCACCACGAGATGTTCCCGCTCCACGTGTGGATGACGGGTAGCGGGACGCAGTTCAATATGAACGTAAACGAGGTCATTTCAAATCGCTGCTGCCAGCTTGCGGGCACGCCGCTTGGCAGCAAAACGCCGGTGCATCCTAATGACCACGTAAACATGTCGCAATCGTCGAATGACTCATTTCCTTCCGCGATGTGCATCGCCGCTGCTGTTAACACAACCAACTGTCTTATCCCGGCTGTGGCGGCATTGCGGGACGCAATCACAGCCAAGGCCATAGAATGGGATGGGATTGTGAAAATTGGCCGTACTCATATGCAGGATGCAACGCCGCTCACCCTCGGTCAGGAGTGGTCCGGCTACGCGGGAATGCTTTCGGACAATTTGGAGCGAATCGCAGACTCGCTAAAAAGTGTTTATCACTTGGCGCTGGGCGGCACCGCGGTCGGCACAGGCATGAACGCTGCGCCCGGTTTCGCCCAAGCCGCTACGACAGAGATTGCGCGGCAGACGGGTCTGCCGTTCATCACCGCGCCGAACAAGTTCGTTGTCCAAGGAGCTCATGACGGGCTGGTGCAGCTTTCCGGCACGTTGCGCACTCTGGCTGTTTCATTATACAAAATCGCCAATGACATTCGTCTCATGTCATGCGGACCACGCGCCGGTTTTGCAGAGTTGGTGATTCCGGAGAATGAACCCGGCTCTTCGATCATGCCCGGGAAGGTGAACCCGACTCAGGCCGAGGCGCTGACGATGCTCGCCGTACAAGTGATGGCAAACGACGTCGCGGTCGGTTTTGGAGGGGCCGGAGGCTATCTTGAAATGAACGTCTATAAGCCGCTGATCATCGCGAATATCATGCAATCTATCACGCTCTTGTCGGACGGTTGCACAAATTTCCGCAAATTCCTTGTTGAAGGCACAAGACCAAATCTCAAGAAGATCAATGAATATGTCAGCCGGTCCCTGATGCTTGTCACGGCGCTCGCTCCGGTCATTGGCTATGACAAGTCCTCGAGGATCGCGCATCATGCCATGGACCAGGATCTCACGCTCAAGGCCGCTGCATTGGATCTCGGATTCGTCACTGAGAGCGAGTTCAACCGCATTGTTGATCCGTTGAAAATGGTTAAACCCTACGTTGCAACTCCCGTTTATGAATAACACTGACCTTCAGAAACAGATCCCTCGCATTGTCATTGTCGGCGGAGGCTTCGGCGGTTTGGCCGCCGCCAAGGCGCTGAAACATACACCGGCTCGGATTACGTTGATCGACCGTACCAATCACCATCTGTTTCAGCCGCTTCTCTACCAGGTGGCGACATCCGTATTAACGCCAGGACAGATTGCGGCGCCAATCCGCGAGGTTCTTCGAAATCAACAAAATTCAACTGTGATCCTTGGCGAGGTCACCGCTGTTGATAAGGAACAGCGCATCGTCCGTTTTGATACGATCGATAGGGCCGGCGTCGTCGAACCCTACGATTATCTCGTTTTGGCGACTGGCGTCAGGCACAGCTATTTCGGACACCCCGAATTCGAAAAATTCGCCCCTGGACTCAAAAACCTCGCGGACGCGGTCGCAATAAGGAATAAGATCCTATCTGCGTTTGAGCAGGCGGAGGCCGAGGAAGACCCTAAAAAACATCGCGACATCCTGACGTTTGTCCTTGTCGGCGCCGGGCCCACGGGCGTTGAGATGGCCAGCGCGATTGGCGTTCTTGTTCGCAAGACATTGCGGTCGGAATTCCGCCGAGTCGATCCCAGCTCGGTGCGAGTGGTGCTGGTCGATATGGCGCCACGTGTTTTGGGGACATTTCCGCAGGAGCTTTCTTTCGCGGCGAGACGACGACTTGAAGACCTGGGTGTGCAAGTTCTTTTGGGACAAGGCGTAGATCAAATTGACGAAGATGGTGTCGTGATCGCCGGCGAGCGCATCGCGAGCAAAACGGTGATTTGGACGGCCGGTGTGGCTCCGTCGCCCGCCGGCAAATGGCTCAACGTCGAAACCGACAGGGCCGGACGCGTTAAAGTGCGGGCAGATTTGACCGTTCCGTGTCACCCAGAGATCTTCGTGGTGGGCGATACCGCGTCGCTCGACCAAGACGCCAAGCCCCTTCCCGGCGTAGCGCAAGTGGCAATTCAAGGGGGGCGCTATGCCGGGAAGCTGATTCACGCCCGCGTTACCGGCGCTTCACCGCCTGGACCGTTCCGTTACTTTGACAAAGGAAACATGGCCGTTGTTGGGCAAGGTTTTGTCGTTTTGCAAAGTGGCAAGCTCTGCTTAAGCGGATTCTTTGCCTGGCTCATGTGGGCTGTAGTCCACTTGTGCTTCCTTGCCCTATTTAGCATGCAGGTGAGTGTCTTCCTGCAATGGGTATGGACTTACCTGACGGGGCGTCGAGGTTCGAGATTGATTGTCAACCACGAGCCGTTCAGTCGGGCCGAACAACACACTTCTCAACAGCCCGCGAAAGAACTGCTCGGCAAAAACGCATGAGCACTGTTCAGGGCATGACGACCAAGTTCCGACATATGCAATCAAAATCTTTACACAGCTGGCATCTTGGGAAGGTCGGTGTCCACTCCCTTGGGCTTGGGGTCTCCGCCGCGCTTAGCTACTGGCTCATGACAACTTTGCTTAATCAGGCGAGCTTTTTATCGAGGGACGATAATCTCCTGGGAGGAATGTGGGCGGCTATATCCGCAGTATTTGTGTTTCACGACAATTATGACCAAAGCGTGGATGCCGCTCTGATCCGTTTAGCAGCAACAGTCGTAAGTTGTGCCCTTTGTCTTTCGTATCTTCTAGTGTTTCCATTCTACACATGGGGGTTGGCCGCTTTGATCGGAATTGGCTCCATACTTTTGACACTCGCAAATCACCCGGACGCGGTCGTCACGACCGGAATCACAATCGCAGTCATTATGGTTGTCGCTGAGATAAGTCCGCTTAACGCGTGGCAGCAGCCGATCTTGCGCCTTATGGATACTCTTGTAGGAGCGGCTGGTGCTGTTGCCGTCGCGAAGTTGACCCAATATTTACATAAACACAAAGCTCATTGACATGCATGCTATTCTCGCCACGACTCTGTTTGCGCCAGTGAACCAGAGCTATCTTTTTCAAGCTCGCCAGATGCAAGCTCTCTCGTTTTCGGTGCATATCCCTCTCGTCTGCTTTGGCATCGCTTTCCCTGCGCTGGTTTTGTTCGCAGAATGGAGATACCTGCGCACCGGTCAACCCGTGTTCGGCCAAATTGCCAAAACATGGTCCAAGGCAATGATAACCCTTTTCGGAGTCGGAGTCGTGACGGGAACAATCCTTAGCTTCGAGTTTGGGTTGCTGTGGCCGGGGATGATGGCCAGCTTTGGCAACGTCTTCGGACTAGGTTTTGCGCTGGAGGGATTTTCGTTCTTTGTGGAGGCCATTTTCATCGCTATATACGTTTACGGGTGGGATCGACTGGCGCCCAAGGCGCACTTCCTATGTGGATTTCCTGTGGCGATCGCCGGCGTGACTGGCTCATTCTTCGTTATTTCAACAAACGCCTGGATGAACCATCCGTCGGGATTCGTATTGAAAGATGGCCGCGCAACGGATGTGCATCCGTGGGCGGCTTTGTTTGGCAATCCGTATCTCTGGCACGAGTTCGTGCATATGTATTTTGCCGGCTATGTGGTCACTGGTTTTATAGTCGCTGGCTATTATGCCTGGCGCTATTTACAAGGCAACTGGTCTCGTTACGAACAAACGGGCCTAACCATCGCGTTGTCGGCCGCGGCCATCGCCACCCCCTTACAGGGCATTATCGGCGACTGGGTGGCGCGCGACGTTGCGCAAATGCAACCGGTGAAACTGGCTGCCATGGAAGGCGTTGGCCAAACGACTAACGGAGCACCGGAGCATCTTCTTGGATGGTATAACGGTCAAGAAGTTGTCTATGGAATCGCGGTGCCGCACATGCTGTCTCTTTTGGCCTTCCACGATCCAAACGCCACGGTAAAAGGTTTGGATGCGGTCCCATTTGATCAACGGCCTCCCGTAAATGTGGTTCGTTTTGCCTTTCAGACGATGGTCGGGATCGCCTCATTGCTTTCGCTGGTCAGCGTAATCTATCTGTATGTGCGCTTCCGCCTGAAACGGCTGCCAGCCACGCCTTGGTTTTATCGAACCGTTGTTCTGGCTGGGCCACTTTCTGTTGTGGCATTAATCGCCGGGTGGATCACCACTGAAGTTGGACGACAACCGTGGGTTGTGTTTGGATTCATGCGCACGGCACAGGCGGTTACTGGCGCCAAGGGCATCCCCGTCGGCTATGGAACTCTCATTTTGGTTTACCTGGGATTGGGAACTGTCGCCGCATGGCTGCTGGTCAAACTAGGTCGTGCGCCAACGAAACTCAGCAACGCGCCTTCAGAAGGCAAACCTTCGGGATTCATTTATGCTCGCTAATATTCCAATGATCTTTATTCTGGTGGGACTTGCCGCCTACATCGTACTGGCGGGGGCCGACTTCGGCACAGGTTTTTGGACTCTTGTTTTCTATAGGAAGGGTGGCGACCGTGCTAAGTTCGCCGATTCTCTCCACAACACGATGGGCCCCGTTTGGGAGGCCAACCATGTGTGGTTGATTTTCATACTTGTCGTATGCTGGACCGCCTATCCAGTCGCTTTCGCTTCGATTACTTCTACACTCTCTGTGCCTCTATTGATTGCGGCGGTGGGAATCATCTCGCGCGGAGCAGCTTACGCGCTACGAAGTCAATTTGCGGCAGCGCCCAAGGAGAGGCTGATTGATGATCGGGTGTTCGCTTTGTCTTCTGTGTTGACTCCTTTTGCCCTTGGCGCTGCCATCGGCGGCATCGCCTCAGGTCGCGTCCCTGTGGGCAACGCCGCAGGCAATCTGGTCACTAGTTGGCTAAATCCGACTTCGGTGCTGATTGGAGTGCTTTCGATTACAACTTGTAGCTATCTCTCGGCCGTGTATCTGGCTGCCGATGCCTGGAGGCGTGCGGATACGGATATGATCCACGTCCTCCGAAAAATGAGCCTTAGGGCGGGCGTCGCCGCAGGGACGCTGGCGATGTTCGGTCTTTTGGTTCTGCACGCGGATGCCCGACCGATTTGGAATGGGTTAACGAACGGATTTGGAGCCTGCTTGTTATGCCTTTCAATCGCTTCTGGATTGGTGGCGCTTATACTTGTCTGGCGCAACAAGTTTGGGTTGGCCCGTGTGTCGGCCGCGCTCGCGGTCGCAACAATCGTAGCCGGCTGGGCCGTGACCCAACAACCATGCTTACTTCCAGGTCTTACCGTTGCCCAAGCCGCAGCCGGACAGTCCACCCTCATCGCAATCATTGTCTCCATGGCTTTTGGCGCTGTTGTGCTTGTGCCCTCGCTCGCCTTATTGTTCGGGCTGTCTCTCAAAGGGCGCTTCGATGCGAGTCCAAGTGAGGATATTCCCACACCGAAAATTGCAAACCAACCACAAGGCCATAGTTCGAAATTGGCGTCGTTTACGGTTGGGAACTTACTTGCGGGCACAGCTGGGACCGTCTTCGGCTCCGGTTGGATTCAGACACTGGGTGTGCTTTGCCTATGTCTGTTTGCTGCGTTAGCGTTTGCCCTTGCGGCGATACCAGTGGATTCTCTTGAAAAGAAAGCCACAACCCAGAAAGTTCCATGACTCTATTCGCCGCGGGCGTAAGCTACAAAACAACGCCGATTGCGTTACGCGAGCAACTTGCGGTAAAGCCATCGCAGCTTGTAGACAAAGCGCACCATCTCAAATTATGCGGCGAACTCGATGAGATTGTCCTACTCTCCACTTGTAATCGTGTCGAAATATATGCTGTCACCCGACAACTGAAGGGCCTCGGGGATCGGCTTCTCCGGATTTTGAGCGACGATCAGCTTGACTCCGACTTGGATGTGTACCTTTATGAAAATGCGGAGGCTGCGCGTCATCTTTTTCGCGTTGCTGGAGGACTAGACTCAATGGTGCTGGGGGAGACGGAAATCACCGGCCAAGTGAAATGCGCCTACGACGCCGCCCGGGCAGCGCAGCTCACAGGGTGCGTTTTGAACCGTACTTTTCAAAGCGCCTTCCATACAGCGAAGGTCATACGCACCCACACTTGCATTGGTCGCGGCGCAACTTCGGTTGGTAGTGCGGCCGTTGAGTTAGTCGAAAAGTTTTTTGGCTCTGATCTAACCACGCGAAAAGTCATGATCATTGGCGCCGGGCAAACGGGCGAAACGTGTGCCCGCAATTTCGCCAAAAGGGGTGCCGGGTCGATTCTTGTTTGCAATCGTTCCTTGGAGCGCGCAATTGAATTGGCCGCTAAGGTCGGAGCCCGGGCGTTGCCTTTGGATAATTGCCACCAGGAGTTGGCCGAGGTGGACATCGTAGTGGCGTCAACAGGCTGCCCGAATACACTGTTGCACGGCACCGACCTGGAAACCTTGTCAGGGAAGCGAAGAAACCACCGCTTACTTCTAATTGACATTTCCGTTCCGCGCAACATCGACGCCGATGTCCAGCTCCTCAACGGTGTTTACCTCTACAATATCGACGATTTGGAGGCGATCGTCCGCGAGAATGTGCGTTCACGAGAGAACGATCTGGCGAAGTGCGAGGAGATTATCGTCTCACACGTCGCCACCTTAATGGCGAAACTGGACCTGGGAAGGCTGAGGCTCAATGACGCGGCTTCTGAAAACTGGACGAGACGCAGCATTGACATGAGCTTTTTCAACCAGTCAGTCCCCGATCCCTGCCTCGGCTGACCAGCGGAATATGATTGCGGATGACCACCGCGCATTGGCTGGATAATCATACGAACCCCTACGAGTTATTTGGCGTTCGCTGAGAGATCTGATAATTCGCTAGTTTAAACCTCATTGAGTAGATCGCAATTTCTAAATTCCTATGGGTCCTATGCTATGCCAGCATTCGACCGTCTAAGGTATAACTCAAATGAGTTATCGGTCCTTAGCCTAGTCGAGGAATTCACAAAACCGCTGGCGAGCGTTAGAGTTTTCACATGATAACAGTGACACAGGCAAAATCGCAGTAGAACAAACATGACTAGAGGATAAAATATGAGCGCCGCTGCAGCACTTGTTAAAACTTCACCAGCAAGAAAGAGAATTGAACAACTGAAACCGCAGCCGCAGCCGGAGTGGAAGAGCGCCCTTCATGAGTTAGAAGCCGCTGTTCGTGCCATGGACCGACTCGCTGTTGTTTGTGGGTGTCCTCAATCTCTGTCCGAAGGTCGCGGACAGTCACAAAGTGGCAACGAAGAAAAATATAGTGAGGAGGAAAGAGCTATTGTTTCCGAGGAGGCAATCACAGTTTTTCTTCAGGCAAGCATCGAGTTCGAGGAAACACAGAATAGAAAAAGCAATAGAAACACAAATATGAAAACAAATACCCGTAAGATCCAAACGTCCGATAAAGTCAACTATAATCGCCGCCGTTTTCTTGGCACTGCGGCCATGACCGTGGGCGCCGCTGAGTTCGGCATCTTCCGACCGGCGCAAGCACAGTCCAGGCAGGCCGATCCTGCGGATGTGCCAAGCATCAAGCCGGGGACCAATGCATCCTTCGCCTCCATGAAGCAGATCGAGGCCGGCGTCCTCAATTCCGGATACGCTGAAGCAGGCCCTATGGACGGTCCTGTGGTGGTTCTGCTTCACGGCTGGCCCTACGACATTTACAGCTTTGTCGGGGTGGCCCCTTTGCTGGCGTCGGCGGGTTACCGTGTGATCGTCCCGTATCTGCGCGGCTATGGCACGACGCGGTTTCTTTCCACCGACACGTTCCGCAATGGCCAGCAATCGGTCGTGGCTCTGGACATCATCGCTTTGATGGATGCGCTCAAGATCGAGAAGGCCATCGTCGCCGGTTTTGATTGGGGCGCGCGGACGGCCAACATTATGGCGGCTCTCTGGCCGGAGCGTTGCAAGGCCATGGTTTCGGTGAGTGGATATCTGATCGGCAGCCCTGCTGCCAACAAACTGCCGCTGCCGCCAAAGGCTGAACTTGCCTGGTGGTACCAATACTATTTTGCCACGGAGCGCGGACGGGCCGGCTACGGTGAATACCGACGTGATTTTGCGAAGCTCATTTGGCAGATCGCTTCGCCGAAGTGGGACTTCGATGATGCCACATTCGACCGTACGGCGGCGTCGTTCGACAACCCGGATCATGTCAACATCGTGATCCACAATTATCGCTGGCGGATCGGTTTGGCGGAAGGCGATCCGAAACATGACGATTTGGAAAAGAGGCTGGCCGAAGCTCCGGTCATTACGGTGCCCACCATTACCCTTGAAGGAGACGCCAATGGGGCGCCCCATCCGGACGGAAGCGCCTATGCCAAGAAATTCTCAGGCCGATATGCGCACCGAATCCTCCAGGGCGGCATCGGACACAATCTGCCGCAGGAAGCCCCGCAGGCCTTTGCCCAAGCTATCGTCGAGGTCGACGGCTTTTAATCGAGGTGAGCCTAGCTAGGCTCTGCCCACTGGCATACATGGCAAAATTGATGAACAAAGCGACTCAAGGTAAAGCATGCTCTTCTCGACCATACTATTGAGTTGGATTGGACCGAGAAACCTCGCCTGGGTCGCTTTCTTCTCGATTCTCCTATATGCGAGCCGAGGGACCTGTCAGCGGGCTCCAACTTCTCCTGACCATCCTTGGCATTCGTACGAGGAACAGGAGTTCAAAAACGAGATGAGGTTGCCCCGAAACCCCGTGTCTCCAATCGATCCGGCGAAGACGTATACTTTGCCGGAACTGATTGATTTGGCCGAAACGCAGAATCCCGAGACTCGTAATTCGTGGGAACACGCCCGCGCCCAGGCAGACACGCTCGGAATCGCCCGGAGCGAGTTGTACCCAACTTTAGCCGCCACGGCGCTCGCCGAAATCAATCGCGGAGTCGTTTTCTCTGGCACCAGCTTTTATCGTCAAACGATCTCAGGTGTTGATGGGGGCTTGGATCTCAGCTACACGGTCTTTGACTTCGGCGCGCGATCCAGTCGAATTGGCGCTGCCAAAGCTGGAGTTCTGGCGGCAAACTTCGCCTTCAACGACACCCATCGCCAAATCATTTACCAAGTCGAACGGGCCTACTATAGCGTTCTGAACGCGGTCGGTCAGATAAGCGCTGCCGAAGCAAGCCTTACCAATGCGCTGGCCGTGCAAAGAGCAGCGGAAGACCGTTTGAAGCAAGGGTTAGCCACTTCGCCAGATGTATTGGAGGCCCGAAGCGCGGCGGCGCAGGCGGAATACGAACTTCAAGCACTTCAGGGTGTGAAAGAGATTTCGCGAGGCACTTTGGCGAGGGCCCTTGGAATTTTCCCGACGTCTTTGATTCAAGTGCAGCCGCTTGATGAACTTGTAATTCCTGATTCGTTTTCAAATACCGTCGAGCAGTCGATAGATCGCGCTTTTGAACAACGCCCGGACCTAATGCAGCAATTGGCCGAAGTGCGTTCGGCCAACGCGCAAATCAAGGAGGCTCGCGCGGCGTATTATCCCACCCTGAGTTTTAACGCTTCAGCGGGCCCGCGTTCCTTTTATGCTTCGCAGCAATCGCTTCCGTGGGAGCATACGGGTAATTGGGAAGGGGGGGCAGGCCTGAGTTTGACTTGGTCCCTTTTTGATGGAGGCGCGCGCAAACACAAACTGGCTCAAGCGAAGGCCGATGCCTTGGCCTCGGAAGCAAGAGTGAATGCTGCGCGCGATAGGGTGGCGGATGAAGTTTGGACGGCTTACTCCAAATTCCAAACCGCTTTTCGGGAGCGGCAAGCGGCGACCGAGCTTCTCGCCGCCGCCAGTCAATCTTATGCCGCTGCACTGGAATCCTATAGCCATGGGGTTCGCAGTCTGCTTGACGTGACTGCCGCTCAACAGACTCTTGCGCAAGCCCGCTCAACGGATGTTCTGGCGCGGACGGCTATTCTCTCGTCTGTGGCAGAACTGGCGTTCCAAACCGGCACTTCAATTCAGTCAAGGNNGCCTTGTGCCAATCTACGGACTGCTAACAGGCTGCGCACGGAATCCCTCCTTCGATATTGTGGGCTCTCTTTTCCCCGCATGGCTCGTCTGTCTTGTCGCGGGCATTTTGTTGACGGTTCCAGCCCGATGGCTTCTGTCGCGGCTGCAAGTCTCTATCGTTTACCCAATTTTAGTTTTTCCGAGTCTGACGGCGTTATTCACGTTTGTGCTTTGGCTCGTCTTTTTTAGCTGAGGAGGAACGGATTATGATATCTGAAACAACTTCAAATTCCACTCAGCGGGTCGGCCGCTGGGTCAGTGTTGGCATTGTGGCCATGACGCTGGCCGTTGGTCTGATCGTGTTTTACCAATCGACCCATCATCCACGGACGGATGACGCCACNNTGGAAACAGCATTGTCTGCGCAGGCCACCCTCGAAGGGCAAATTGTGGACGAGGCAAAAAGAATCGCAGCGCTCAAGAGCGCGGTTTCTGTTTCGGAGGCCAACATTCATAGCGCGGAGGCCGAGATGGCCCGCTACGAGGCGGCCATCGATCAGGCGCAGGCTGACGTGGCCAATGCCGAACAGGGCGTCAGGCGCGCCACAGCAGAGTGGACATACTCGAGCAACAATCTGCAACGTCTGGAACCGCTACTAGTAAAACAGTTTGTCACGGTGGACCAGGTCGATAAGGCGAGGACGTTGGAAATCGCGCAGAAAGAGGCTTCCAAGCAGACCGAATCGCAACTGCTTCTTGCGCAGGCAGGGCAGCGGTCAGCCGTGGCACAGCATCAACAGTCCAAGGCCGCCTTGGAGCAGAGCAAAGCGCAACACGAGCAGGCCGCTAATGCTGTCACCACCCTTGAACCGCTCATCAACCAGCGAGGCGCCAGGGAAGCCGCGGTAAGGCGCGCGCGCTATGACCTCAATAACTGCCGGATTTGCGCACCGTTCGAGGCGCGAGTGACAAACCTCAAGATTTCGGAAGGCGCCTACGCCCATGTAGGTCAGCAGATATTTACTTTGATTGACGCGCGCCGATGGTGGGTCATTGCCAATTTCCGCGAAGGGCAATTGCCGCACATTATCCCCGGAATGCGAACCGATGTTTACGTGATGTCCCAGCCCGATCGGCGTTTCGCCGGCTTTGTGGAGAGCATTGGCTTTGGGGTCACGCCAGATGCCGATCTGATTGGCAGTTTTGAGAACGGCCTCCCGGATGTGCAGCGAACGCTCAATTGGGTCCACCTCGCATCCAGATTTCCGGTCCGGATTCGCGTTGAGGATCCCGCTCCTGAGTTATTTCGCGTAAGCGAGTCAGCAGTGGTCATCATTCGAGGGAACTAACGATGGACGCCGCCGCTCAAAGCGCAACGGAGTGGCCTCGTCCTGTGGTTTGGCTAGAAAAGCTGCTGCGGGAAGAACTCGCGCCTTATCCTGGAAGAGGCTTGTTGGTTGCGCGCATGGTCATCGCTGCCACGCTGATCATGATCATCAATACGACGTTTCGTATTCCGTACGGTTTGTGGGCAGTTTATGGGCTGGCCTGGTCCCGCGAAAGCACTCGAGCGACAGTCAGAGCTGTGAAGAAGTCCATAGTTACTTTTCCCCTCGCCGCTGGCTACGTGATAATCGGGGCGATGTTTTCCTTGGACGACCCCACGCTCCGCTTGCTGTGGTTGATTGGCACGTTGTTTCTCGTATTCTTCGTCATCGGCACGATAACGGACTTCGCCACAGCCGGCGGCTTGGGCATTTTGATCGCCCTGAGTCTTCCGCTCTGGGATCAGCATATTTCTGTCGAGCTGAAGGTGGAAACAACGCTCTGGGCGGCCGGTCAAGCAACAATTGCAAGTTTGATCACCGCAACGGTTGCCTTGGTGTTCGAGGAGTTGGGGCTTGGGGATGACCTTCTCCGGTCCATTGGAGAACGATTGGCTTGCGTTGAGAATTTGCTGGATTGTTACGCCGAGAGCCGCCCTGCTGATGAGAAGATAACAAAACAAATCACACGCATGGCGGTCCTGGGCACATCCACGTTGCGGAGCAATTTGCAAAGATCGAATTACTCGCCGCTTTACGCTGAACAAATGGGGGCCATAGCGGCGCTGGTGGGAAGACTTGTAGATACCGCCGCGAGCTTGTCAAATCTCAGCGTCCAGATGTCTACCGAGGCTCGGGCACGAATTCGTCTATTGACTGAGAATGTCGGCGGCATTCGAGCCGATCTACTGGCCAGCCGGACTCCGCACTTAAGGAAAACCCCGCCTGAACTGGATTCCTTGTCTCAGGCGCCGATGTTGCAAGAGATGGAAAAAACCGTCTCCTTGATTGCTGATGTCTTTATCGGTTCTCAATCGCTTGGCGCCTATTCTGCCCCTGCATCAAGCATCGGCGACCCGGGCCAGACGCTGTTTGTGCGGGACGCGTTGTCCAACCCCGAACATGTTAAATTTGCGCTGAAAGGCTGCCTGGCGGCCAGCCTTTGCTATATCATCTACAGTTCCCTGGATTGGCCGGGAATCAGCACGTCCGTGACCACCTGCATGCTGACCGCGCTGACCACCATCGGCGCCTCGCATCAAAAGCAGGTTTTACGGTTTACTGGTGCCATGGTTGGCGGCGCAATAGGAATCGCATCGCAAGTGTTCGTTCTGCCCGAGGTTGATTCGATTTTCGGGTTCACGCTGCTGTTCCTGGCGGTCACGATTGTGGCCGCATGGATCGCGACGTCGGGCCCCCGTCTTTCCTATTTCGGACTACAGTTGGCGGCAGCGTTTTATTTCGTGAACCTCGATCAGTTCAAAATCCAGACGTCGCTGGTTCCCGCCAGGGATCGTGTCGTCGGCATCTTGCTGGG
>PLIU01000199.1 GCA_003140095.1 Verrucomicrobiales bacterium
TATTTAAGGATAAGCTCTAAGTTGCGACGATGTAGTAGTTCTCTCCGAGAAATCTATTGAAACGCCGGGCTATTCTCATGACGTCCCTTCGGGACAAAGGGCGCCGAGCCACCCAATTCTATCCAGCCCTCACTCTTATCTCGTCCACCCTTGGTTTGTGACGTTCTTGGCGATTTGTCAGGCTTTCGGATGGACATTGCATTCGGCGAGCATCATTTTAGCCAGGGCGCGGCTGTCCTCGTCGTCGGCGCGGGAAAGCGCCTCGAATACCCCTTGGCTGTCTGCGGCTGGCCGGTTCTGGCCAAGCTTGAACTTGCCTTCGATGCGGCTGATGGGAATCTCGAAAGCGACAATGTTTTTTATGAGCTTGTCGCGATATTCGTCCGGAAGGTCTCCGGGCCAAGGCTGCTTGAAAGATGCCTCGTATGCCGATATGGTCTCGCGCAGCAGCGAGACAACGCGCTCGTGTTCGCTGAAGACCGTCGGAATACCGTAGGCGTGGACTGCGGCATAATTCCAAGTCGGCACGGCAATCTCAGTCTGATACCACGATGGAGAAATGTAGCTGTGCGGCCCGTGAAAGATGGCCAGAATCTCGCTGCCGGAGGCGAAATGCTGCCATTGAGGATTGGCGCGCGCCATGTGGGAAACGAGCGTGCCGTGACTCCCGACGTTGGGACGGAAAAGGACCGGAAGATGGCTGGCAAACGGTGCGCTGCCGTCGTGGGTGATGAGTGTCGCGAAGCTGTGACACTGCATAAACGCCGCGAGCTTGCTGGCGTCCTCAACTCGGAAAGCGGGCGGAATATACATATTAGCGCATGATCATTTCAAAAAGGTGAGCGTGACCTCGACGGGCACATTCGCCGGGGGCAGACTGGCGGCGTTCGGCTCCCAAATCAAATCATTGTCGTGGCCGGGGCCGGTGTTGTTGATCAAGGCCACTGGATCGGTCACGAGCGAAATGATGGAGCCATCCATCTGCGCCAGGAACTTGTTCTGGACGATGAGCGAACCGTTATAAACCCAGTAGCCTTGCTCCATGATGGCTCGACTGTCGTTTTTGAAGATGAGGTCCTGGGCGGAGTGCCGCGCCTCTCCTTCCGGAGTTTTCCATTTGACCTCGATGGCCACCTTGTTGCCGGGAAGGGTTTCCTTGGAGGGATGGATCACTGGGCCGGGAACACCGTTGGTCGGGCTGCCGGGGAACTCGGCGCTGCCGGGCCCACCGGCCCCCAGAAGAAGCATGGCGAGGTGGATGTGGTACGGCAGGGCTTCGGTTTTTAAAATGCTTTCATGGGTCTTGCCGTAAGTAGTGACAAGGAAATACTCCATCAGCCCTTGCGCCTTGTCCAGCACAGCCGGCAGAGTGACGCTGCGGCGCCGCTGGTCCAGCCTGACTTTGCCGATTTCAAAAATCCCGGGTTCCACCATGTGCAATTGAGCATTGGTCAGCGCCGTCATGGAACTTTCCATGGGCTTGTAACCTTCAGCCGCCCCGGGTTTAGTCGCTTCTTTGGGTGGAGTATTGGTGGCGGGGGGCGGAATTTGGCGTGCGCTGACAATCAAACCGCCGAGGGACAAGAGCAGCCACACGCCGGCTTTTTGCGTCGGCGTCACAGCTTGTTTTCAATGATCTCCAGCGCGGTGACGGCGTAGGCGCTGTCGAGGATGGGGTCTTTTTCCCACCAACGGCCATTTTCATTGGCCCAGAAACCATCGGCCTTTTGCAGGTTAATGAGTTTGAGCGCCAACTCTTCGCGCCAATTGATCTTGCGGCCGTCATTGGTTTCCAAAATGTCCACACCGGCAAAGGTCAGGGCTTTGGCCATCAGGACGTAGTAGTAATAGAGGCCTTGCGGGCCCATGGCCGGATTCTCATCGACGGTGTAGTTCCCGCGCAACCAGTCCAAGGCGGAGATTACGCGCGGGTCGTCGGACTTTAGATCCGCATAGATGTAGCTCAACAAGCCGGCGTAGGTCATCGATCCGTAGGAACGATAGGCGACACGGCCGGAAGGCATGTTGGTTTGCCCGGCGTTGCTGCGTCCGGGAGCATAGATAAAACCGCCTTTGTTCGCAGGATCATCGGAGGCCCACGGCAGGGCGTTGGGGCCGGGCAGATTCTGGCAATTTTGCACAAAACGCAGGGCGGCCTTCCAATTCAAATCCGGCGCCTTCACCCCGTTGGCGTCCTGCACCGAAGCCCTGCTCTCATAAAGCGCCTCCAAGACCAGCGCGGTATTGGAGAGGTCGGGCCGCTTATCGGTGCCGCCGTAGCCGATTCCGCCGCTGAACGGGCTGTTGCTTTGGCCGAGTTGGGTGTCACCGACTTGCAGGCCGATCAGGTATTGCCGCGCATTCTGGATCACGACACGATCCTGGGGCCGGTTGCGCAAAACCAACGCAGACAGCACGACCGACGTGTTGTAAGACTGCACTTCCTTCTTGTAAATCCCTCCGTCCGGCTGGACGCAACTCAGGATGTAGGCGTAGCCCTTGTCGATGGCTGGGGAGGTGGATTTCCCAGGCGACGGTCCGATCAAGGCCGTCAAGACCAGCGCGGTCAGCGCCGGATGGTCGGGCTGCGACCAAAAACCGTTGGTATTCTGCGTGGCTTCCAACCAGGCGCAGCCCTTTTCGATGGCGTGCCGCACTTCATGGCGAAGGGAGACATTGCTGGGAAGCGGCGCGGTCGGTTTGGCCGCGTCCTGTGCGGCCGCAGTCAAACAGCCAGCCAAGAGCGCAACGGCCAAAGGCCCACAGCTTTGCCAACGACTGGAAACAGACCGGGGTGTCATAGGGAATCATCCTTCAAGTTTGATTCATCGAGTCCTCGAACACTTTAAACCGGTCTGCGGCGGAGTCAAGATTGAGTTAAGGCCTTGAATTTAAGGCTCGACATCGCCGCCGGTTTGAGGCAGGATGCTTTTGAAAAACATCAGAATACCTTATGAAGAGATTATTGTTGTGCGCGGCCGTGGCTGCTGTGTTCGTGTCGCACTGGTGCCAGGCGGAGGACAAGAAACTGTGGGCCAAATCGTTCCTGAGAAAACCCGCGCCGGCCATGACGGTGCAAAAATGGATCAACAAGGAACCGGCTCGCGCGGGGAAATTCGTCTTGATCGACTTCTGGGCCACTTGGTGTCCGCCGTGCCGCAAGGCGGTGGCGGAACTTAACCGCTTTCACGAAAAATTCGCCGACAAGCTCGTGGTCATGGGCATCTCGGATGAAAAGGAAGAGGTCGTGCGCAAATTCACCGAGGAGAACATCAAATACTACAGCGCGCTGGATACTTCCGCCGCTCTCAAAAAACAATACGAGGTCACCGGCATTCCCCATTGCGTTATTATCAACCCCGCCGGCACCGTCGTCTGGGAAGGTTTCCCCTTCCTGGATGGCTACGAGCTAACGGATGACGTGGTCGCCTCCCTGCTGAAAAAGTAAGGTCCTGGCAAAGTTCTAAATCCCGATGGAGACGTGCTTGGTCTCCAGGAAAGCGTCCAGTCCTTCGCTGCCCAATTCCCGGCCCCAGCCGCTTTGTTTGACACCGCCGAAGGGCGCATTGGTCGTGGTCGGCAGGCCGTCGTTGATGGCGAGCATGCCCGTTTCGACCTGTTCCATGAGCCGGAACGCGCGGCTCAAGTCGCTGGTGAAAGCGTAGGCGGCCAGGCCGAAGGGCGCCTCGTTGGCCGCCTCGATCGCCTCCGCCTCCGTCTCGAAAGGCCTGACCGCGGCGACCGGCGCGAACGTTTCCTCCCGCAGACAAAGGCTCTCCTTGGGCACGTCGGCGAGCACGGTGGCTTCCAAAAACCAGCCGGGGCGGTCCAGGCGCTTGCCGCCGCACAACACGCGCGCGCCGTGCTGGACGGCATCGGCGATATGCTCGAGGGCCTTTTGCACCGCTTTTTCGTCAATCAAAGGGCCGACTTGCACGTCCGGTTCCAACCCGTCACCCACTTTGAGGGCCTTGGTTTTTTCGACCAGGCGCCGCACAAAGAGATCATAGAGGCCGCGCTGGACGTAAATGCGATTGGCGGCGATGCAGGACTGGCCGGTGTTGCGGAATTTGGCCACCATGGCGCCATCGACGGCTTTCTCCAAATCGGCATCGTCAAATACAAGGACCGGATTCAGGCCGCCCAATTCGAGCGAGAGCGGTTTGATCTGCGCCGCCGCGCCCGCGATCAGGCTCCGGCCGACCTCAGTCGAGCCGGTGAAACTGATTTTGCGCAGGAGCGGGTTTTCCAGGAACTCGGCGGCGATTTCCCCGGCCGAACCGGCCGCCAATTGAAACACGCCCTTGGGCAGGCCGGCCGCATGGCAGGCTTCGGCGAAGGCGACGTTGCACAAAGGGGTGGCACTGGCCGGTTTCAAAATGGCCGTGCAACCCGCCGCCAGCGCGGGGGCGACCTTGCGCACCCCCAGCACAAGGGGAAAATTCCACGGGCCGATGGCGCCCACCACGCCGATGGGGGTTTTGACCACCAGGTTGCGTTTGCCATCGGTTTGATGCGGAATCACGCGTCCATAACCGCGCCTGGCCTCCTCGGCGAACCAGTGCAGATGATCGACGGTCATGGCCAATTCGCCCAGGCTTTGGGCCAGCGGCTTGCCGGCTTCGAGCGTCATAGTGCGGGCAATCTCATCGCGGCGGCGTTCCAGTTCGTTGGCGATTTTGTGCAGGAACTCGCCGCGCGCCTTGGCCGTCAGCGCGCGCCAGCCGGCGAAGGCCGCATGGGCATCTTGGATGGCCCGTTTTAGGCGGGGACGGTCCACGGCGGACATTTCGGCGAAGACCTCTGCCGTGGCCGGATTCCTGACGGAAAAATGCTGGTCGGTCGTCACGAACTCGCCATTAAGATAAAGCGGATGGATTTTCATGATTTTCGTCCTGCGTTGTGGTCCTGCTCTTAACCATGCTCTTGCGTTCAATTTTCACCGTACAATTTTCGTTCGCAATTGGCGGGCCAGCAAATCGGCGCTGGCGGCAGTCTCGGGGTCAATCTGTTTGAGGGCGTCGGCAATCTCCTGCGTTTCGGCAAAGTGTTTTGATAAGAGTTGAAGGAGAATGGGAACCGCCGATTTGGCCTGAACCCCGAAAGCACCGAGAGCTTGAACTTTGGCTGGTTCAAACCTGTTGGCCGCGAGATCGGCTTCGAGCTCCTGAATCAACTTGGGTATTAGAATGTCCGGATATGCCTTCTGCCTCCCGAGCGCCAGTTCAATAGCAGTCCGCACGAATCGGTTGGCGTCGTTCGTATGTTCAAGCAAAGCAGGCTGGGCCTTGCGTGCGGCAGGTCCAATCCGGCCCAGGGCATCCACCGCGCAATAGCGAGTCGCGACCTCCGTATTCGTCAGCCAGGAAATCAAAATCGGTACGGCATCCACCGACGCCGGTCCAATCCTGCCCAGGCTGAAAGCAGCGTTCCGCCGAAGTTCTGGATCCTCGAGCAGATGAATTAAGACTGGGACGGCAGGCTTGCCAATCGGCCCCAAGGCCTCGAATCCATTTAGGGCTATCGAATGATATTCGCGGTCAGTGTGCGGATGCACTCGGATGAAGGTTTGCCTTCTCAAGAGACAGATCAGATTGCTCCTCACGACTGAGTCCTTGACCTGGAGCATACTCAACAGAACCGGAATCGCGTTCGTCCCAATTTGGGCGATGGCGTTTGATTGTTGCTGCAACTGCTGCTGCACCTGTTGAGAGTGGAGCCAATCCGGGGTTGACTTGCCCTCGCTATAGGCTTGCAGCCAAACGCGCAGCGACCTGCCCTGGTAACTCGGCTCACTCTGGTGCAGCTCCACCCACGCAAACACGCCAAAACCTGCGCAGAGCACCATCATCAGCACGATGCTAAACTGCTTCCTCATGCCGGCAGTATGGCCTCGCACGCAGGCAAATCAAGATTATCCAGATTGAACTTCTCGACCAACTTCAAGCCAAGCGGTTCAAATCGATGGCCTACAGCAACGCGGCTGCGTTATTCACTACCAAAATCCTCGGCGATGTCTCAGCCCTGCTGTCCCTCCGGGACAACGCCCGCGAAGCCAACCAAGTCTAGCCAGCCCCCACTTTTATCTCATCCACCCTCTGCATCGCCTGCTTATCTTACTCCGGATTATCAGGCATGGCCTTCACCAGATGTAATGCTTGCCTGTGGTCGATTGTGATCATTTCAATGTGCGCACGGTTTCCGCTTTGACGATCAGCCATTGGCCGTCGATTTTTTGGAGCGTGGCTTTCACTTCCTGCACGATCATGTCGTGCTCGCCGGGCACTTGCGCCTGCAGCGTCAAATCCGCCACGGCGGATTGCTGGTCCGCGCTGACCTGGACGGTGACGTCGGGGAAGGTGACGGTCAAAGCCCGCGCCGAGGCGCGCATGGCCAGCGCGGCTTGTTGAATGTCCTCCCTCCCCGCCAGGCCGTGTTCTTGACGGCCGGGAACGTCGATGTTGACTTCGACGTTGGTCGCGCAAAAACCCGCCAGGCTTTGCGCGCCGGCCAGTTTGGCGAGGTAACCCTGGTTGGGGCCAAAGGACGCGGCGTGGGCGAGGCCCTCCAGCCGACGGCGGATCTGGCGTTCGGAGTCGGGATGCAGAGCCACCCAGGCCCAGGCGGCCAGCGCCACCACGACGGCGAGGAGAAAAAAACGCGGCCATTTCACCACAGCGCCTTGCCCACGATGCGGTTTCGCTCCGCCCTGCCGAACTCGTGATCCTCTTTTGCCATCGAGCGGTTGTCGCCGACGACAAAGCATTCGTCCGCTCCGAGCGTCACCGCGTCCGTATTCCAATTGGATGGCCCCTTCTCATAAGGTTCGTCCAGAATCCGCCCGTTGACGAGGACGCGGCCGTCCGCAAAAGAAATGGTTTCGCCAGGCAGCCCGATGATGCGCTTGAGGTACATGATGTGCGGGGCTGACCATCCATTCGGAGGTGTCAAGCGAATGCCTACCACGTCCCCGCGCCGCGGCTCGCGCCGGAGGTAGGCGAGCCGGTTGACGAAATGAATAGCGCCATCGGCGTAAGTGGGCGTCATGCTGATGCCCTCCACGCGCACAGGCAAGAGCAGGCACTTGAATACCACCACGCACACTAGCGCCAGAATGGCGGCGCGGATGAGGGTTGTTTTCGGATTCCGGCCCAGGGCCAGGGTCCGCAGCCACGAGCCGGAGCGGCGCTCCTGGCGCGGCCCACTTTTTGTTTCTGTCATGCTGTCCCATGATCTCTTGAGCGGTGCTCGGATGGCGCGAATCTGCCTGCCGCACGCCACCACCCAAATGGTCCGCAGCCATCCAGGGACTCGACCATCATCGCAGATGGGCCTTCCTTGTCCATGGCTAAACCCCCGAATCATTGGCGATGCGGCTGCGAATCCACTCGAAGGTAACCTGATGTTGGACGAAAGATTCCGTCGGCGCGCATGAAGGCGCAGGTTTCATTGTCCGAGGACATCTGCCGCTATCGAATCGGAACGATCTGCCATTTACCTCGCGGCGCCCGTCGATGCGCTCTATCGAGAAAATGGAGATGAGAAACGCTCTGCGAGGCTGCACGATGCGTTGATGCACGAGTACCGAAGCGGATTCATTCTGGAGAAATTCTTTTATGAGCAGTTGAGCGTATTCAGACAGAGCACGCTATCTCTTGCAGCGTTTTATCCAAAGATGCTATCGCAGATTGATAGCCGGGAGGAATTGACTAACTGGCAAACCACACTCAACAAGTGTATTGGGAACCGAAATAACCGGACTTGTGTCCGCGTATCATGCGGCTCTAGCCCGACTTGGCGGATT
>PLIU01000185.1 GCA_003140095.1 Verrucomicrobiales bacterium
ACCGAATCAAACCTAATCAAACCAAATCAAACCTGCTAGAGGGGCGGAATGGCCGAAATTGGACCTCGGCGGCGTACGGGGGCGGCGGAATACGGCCCGGTCAAACCCAGTCAATCCAAATCAAACCGGATCAAACCTCGCGTGTGTGGATGGCGGAAAGGGAATACATTTCGATTATGATGATGTTTATGATTAAGATTAAGAAGGCTCGCCGACTCGGGGCCGGGCGAGCCTCGAAAGCGAGAGCGTGCAGAGGCACCAATCAAGCCTAATCAAGGTGAATCAAACCAAATCAAACCTGCCGCAATGAGGGAGTGTCCCAAAATTGGACATATAAGGTCGAAGAAGAATTCCAGAATAAAGCCAGGTCAAACCCAGTCAAAGCCTGCAAAATCGGCTTGAATGAGGATTGACGAAAAATATTACAATCTTAGGCGAGATGCTTATGTTAAGCACAATTCTGTCGGGAAGCCGTCTCCTTCGCCCAGCGCGCGGGGACACGTAAAGGATATGGCGTGTCGGAACCTCCTCACCTCAGAACTCTCTCCTTCACAAGCATGTGGAGGAAAGGGAGGAACACAAGGTCGCTCAAAATGATATGCGACCGCAACCGCTTGCGTTTTCGGTTCATGCTTGCGCTGGAGGCTGCCTTGCGGCCACACTGCGGTCTTTTGAAATGAAACGTCATATTTGTTACATCCGTCTTCTCGTCGCTTTCCCTGCAATTTCTCTCGCTCTCCTGTCCCTTTTTTGCACCGGTCGCGCCACGGCCGCGGACACCAACAGTCCGCCACCCAAGGCCACGAACACCGACACCAATCACCCGCCACCCAAGCCCGCGGCCACCGACACCAACCACCCGCCCACCAAGGCCGCGGCCGCGGCGCCAATCGCTCCGCCTTTGGAGGTGTCGGGGGACAAGCTGCTGACCATCCCCAAGGCGGGTTTGGGCAAGGATTACCAATTTACCGCCTCGATCATTCCCCAGGAATTGGCCGCCACCAGCACCGGACTGTCGGGCAGGATCGTCCGCTTCGAGTTGTTTCCGGATGGCGTGGATATGTATGAATCGACACAAGGATTAGTCGTGACGGAAGATTTGCCGGCGCGCCGGTTGCTGGCCACCTTTCCCATCGTCCGGCAGGATAACCAAAAGGTGGTGGTGGATTTCAACAAAGGCATGCGCCGCGTCTTCACCGACGTGTGGACGAGCGAAGGGCGCCTTAATCTGCGCGACCACGATGAAGTGCTCGAAATCCCCGACAGCCGCGTCTTTGAGATGCGCCCGGACAAGGACCGCGTGATCATCCGCCAGAGCGTGCAGGCGCGCAACCGCGAATTTGCCGAAAACCTCGAAGCCCGCTACGAGGTGCGCTATTTCATCTCCCCTTACAAACCCGCCGCCATCGAGGGCAAGGAGTTGGACGCGCCGGATTTCCGCTACCTCCGTTTCTTTGAAACCGAGGGCCACATCGAGCAGGGCACGGGCCGCGTCTCCTCCCACATCGCGCGCTTCGATATCCGCCAGCCGGTGGTTTTCTATTATTCGGCCAACACGCCCACGAATTACGTCCAGGCGGTCAAGGATGCGATCCTTTATTGGAACCTCGCTTTCGGCAAGGAAATCGTGCAGGTGCAAAAAGCGCCCGAGGGTGTAACCGCGCCGGATGCCGAGTATAACATCATCCAATGGGTGCCGTGGGACAACGCGGGCTTCGCTTACGCGGACGATCTGATGGACCCGATCACCGGCCAGTCTGAGCATGGACAGGCCTACATCACCAGCGTGTTCGCGTTCATGGGCCGCGCCTCGGCGCGCATCCTTTTGCGCAGCATGGAGGAGATGGCCGAGCCGAAGAAAGACGACAAGAAGAAAGACCTGGCCATGCGCCGTGCGCTGCCGTTTTTGGGTTCCGGCCCCAGTTGCAACCTTGACCCGGTGGCCTTCGCGCAGCAGTTGGCAGGAGGACTCAAGGAAGTGCTCGCCAGCGACGAGTTGACCGATGCCGCCGTGCTGCGCGTGTCGCAGGATTACGTGCGCGAAACGGTGGCGCACGAGGTGGGCCACGTGCTGGGGTTGCGCCACAATTTTGCCGGCAGCCTGGCGGCCTCGTTGACCCAAAAGGAACTCGACGAGTGGTTCCGGGCCTACATTGCCGGCAAACCTTTGGACGCCTACACCAATAAAACCACTTCCGATTCCGTCATGGACTACAACGTGCTTAAAGCCGCCGCTTTTATTGGCTGGCGCATGCGCACCATCAAGGAGGCGCTGCCCTACGACCGGGCGGCCATTGCCTGGGGTTATTTTGACAGCTCGGAAGCGCGCGAGAAAAAAATGCTCTTCGGCACCGACGAGGAAACCTTGCGTTACGGCGATGTCCGCCTGTTCGATTATGGCGATAACCCGGTGGTCAGCGCCTATACGCGGATTGCCGAAATTATTGATCTGCTGCCCAACAACATCATCGAAACGTTCATCCGCGCCCGCGCCCCGCGCAATCCGCATGACCGCATCCCGCTGGAACAAGTCAATCTAAGCTACGCTAGCTATGCCATGCAACTCTCCGGCGCGTTTGGCGACATTCTTTCCTGGTTCAACGCCGATACCCGCTCTTTGCGTGTGGAGAACAAATTCGACTTCATCGGCGACCTCAATCACAAGGAACGTCTTAAGGCCCATTGGACTTATTTGACCAACCAAATCGACCAACTCGGCGGCTTGGATCGCACGGCTTTCTCTTTCATGCCCGTGGACTTGAAACTGGAACTCAAAGACAAGCCCACCAATGCCCCCGCCGTCGAGCGCCTCAACGCCGCCAGCCTGACCACCAAGCTCGAAAAGCTCCTTACTAACGCCAACTACTCCACCTTCGTCGGCTTGGACGACAACAAATACAGTTTCACGAAGGACGAGCGGGACCTGATCGTCAAGCAAGGCCGGAAATGTTTCGAGGAACTGGAAAAGGAAGTGGTGCGCCGTGTCTGCCAGCGCCTGACCACCGCCACGCGCAATCTGGACTACGAAGCCAACAGCTACGTCAGCGAGGACGACGCCTTGGCCAAGCTGGACCAACGCATCATCGACCTGGCCAAATTGGTCATCACGACGCAGGACGAAACCAACCGCATCGAAGGCAAGGAGAACAAACAAATCGTCTTGGTGCCGCAGTTTAAATACGATCAAGGCACGCGCCTGGACGCCGCCAAAATGCTCGGACCCACGGCCGGTTCCTACAAGACCTGGGCCGACGAAGCCAAGTCCGACATCAACGCGGCGCTCAAGAAGGAAATCGATGCCGCCTTGGACGTGGAAGCGCGCAAGGATTTCAAGCCCTCGGAGTTGTCCCGTCCGCTGCAGGAGTGGTATCAGGCGCAGCAGGAAATCCTGGCCATGCTCCCCGCCCTGCCGAAGTAGCAAGGGATAGGGGGGATGGAACCCCCGTGTGTCCCGAAATCAAGATTGACGAATGGCTTTAGAACAGTCAGACTCGTTCATGAGAACATGCCTTCCATCACCGCAGCCATTCGCCCGGCATCGTCTTTTGGCCGCCCTTGTCTTCGTTGCCGTTGGCGTGGCCAGCGCCGCCGCCCCGGACCAGGACCAGCCATCGCCCCTCCCGGCAAAGGAAGCCTCATCTTCTCCCGCCCAGGGCGACGCAGTGGAGAAATCCGTGGTCAAAGTTTTCGCGACCGTTCGGCATCCCGATCATTTCAAGCCTTGGAACAAATTGGCCGCCTCTTCGCTGGTCGGCACCGGCGTGGTCATTGAGGGAAAGAGGATTCTTTCCAACGCCCATGTCATCCTCTACGCCAGCCAGATTCAAGTCCAGGCCAATGAGGCCGGAGACAAGGTAACGGCCAAAGTTGTCGCGATTTCTCCGGAGATAGACCTGGCGTTGCTCCAATTGGATGACGAATCGTTTTTTGACAGTCATCCTCCACTGGCCCGCGCCCGGCGACTCCCTGCCATCACCGATCCCGTCATGGTTTATGGTTTTCCAACCGGCGGTTTCAGCTTGTCCATCACCAAGGGCATCGTCTCGCGCGTCGAGTTTGTCCGTTACAACTATGGCGCCGTGGGACTGCGCATCCAGGTCGATGCCGCCATCAACCCGGGCAATAGTGGTGGTCCGGCGGTGGTGGGAGGCAAAATGATCGGCGTGGCCTTCGCTCATCTGTCCAAATCAGAGAACATCAGCTACGTCATCCCTTGCGAGGAGATTGATTTGTTCCTCAACAAAATGGTGGATGGCACCTATCCTGGCCGGCACCAGCTGCGCATCCGTTCGCTCGGACTGCAGAATCCCTCTTTGCGCTCCTTTCTCAGGGTGGACAAGACCGTTCACGGGCTTGCGGTGGAAGCGGTCAGCCGACACCCGGCGGACAATCCTCTTCAAAAATGGGATATTATTACGCAAATCGGCGATGCCGCCGTGGATGATGAAGGTTTCATCAAGCTCGAGGGCGGGCCGCGAGTGGGCTTTAATTACCTGGTTGAACAAATCGCCACCAATAACAAGGTGCCGCTGACCGTTCTGCGCTCCGGCCGGCGATTGCAATTGCAGGTCCCCGTTGCGACCACCAACAATGCGCTCATGCCCTCTCTCAGAGGCTCCTATCCCTCCTATTTCGTTTACGGTCCACTGGTCTTTTCCGAAGCCAGCCAAGACCTCCTTTCGGATCTCATTACGAGCAAGGTGGGGGCCACCTGGACGGTTCGACTGGTTGGCAAGGGCAATCCGCTCTTGCGGCGGACCGACGATTCGCCGGATTTTCCGGGCGAGCGTCTAGTGGTGGTCACCAGCCTCCTGCCCCACAAATTGTCCCGCGGTTACGATGATCCCACAGGCGATGTGGTCAAAAGCGTCAACGGCGTTTCCATCAAGAACCTCTCCCATTTGGTCGAGGTCTTGCGCGACGCCACCGAGCCTTTCATCATCATTGAGTTCGAAGGCAACCCGCTTTTCAACGACACTTTGGTCTTTTCCCGTGCCGAGATGCTGGCCGCAACTGACGACATCCTGAGCGACAACAGCATACGGACCCAAGGATCATCCGACTTGATGGCGGTCTGGAACAACAAGAAGAATTAAAGCGTGTCCTTTTGTGGAGGATCTCCAGGTAGTGCCCCGCCAAGGCATTGGTCGGGCTGCGCGCGGCGAGGCGCTCGAATTCATGGAGGGACTCGTGCCACTGTCCTTCCCGGAATAATGCAATGGCCAAATTCAAACGAGCTTCGACCACCTCTGGCATCAGGCGCACAGCCTCTTGGAATTCGCGCGCGGCAGGCGCAGCTCGGCCGGATTTTCCAAGTTCGGGCCGCTCTTAATTTGTTCCGTCTCCGTCGAGGCGTAAATCGATTCCGCGGGATAGAGTCACGGCTCGACAGAGGGCATGTGCCCACCGTATTTGTCCTTTTTAAATCTTCGTGTCGTGGTGAAAAGGTCTCCTAAGAAATGAGCGAATTTGGGATACGGCACCACGGGAGGCGGCGGAGAAATTGAAAATTATGGGAGGCCAGGAATGCCGTCCTCATAAGTTTTTGGCCGCTCCATGGCCATTCCCCTATTAACGGCCAAAGCAAATGTTTCGTCAATTGGCACTTGCCAAATGATACTAGCCCGACTTGACGGATTCG
>PLIU01000075.1 GCA_003140095.1 Verrucomicrobiales bacterium
CCAGATGAAATGGCCCTGTCCCCTCGCGGACGCATGTTGAAGGTGTCGGGAATCAGAATACGATCCAATTCGGAATATTCGGCGTGGAAGTCATTGTAAAGGTGCAACGCAATGGTGGCGACTCGCGCCTGTGCCCATTCTCTATCGGTTGAAGATAAAGTCCCAGCCGTGAAATCTTGCGCATAGGTATCATTGGCAAAACAGCCGATCAATGCGCTACTCAAAACCAGCGCGAGCCAGAGGATGAGTTTGGGTTTCATAATTTAATCATCATTGCTCGCGGGCCATGCCGCCGGTTTCAACTTCAGATTGTCCCCGTTATCTTGGAGGAATCTGACGATGCTGGCGACAGTCTCATCCCGCCTGTCTTCGGGCCAAAAGAGTCGCAGGACAGGAACACCTTCAATCCGTGAAAGGCGGCGGGCGACATCGTCACACACGCGGAACGACACGGTTTGACCAATCCTCGGCGCAAAAACGTCTGGTTGGAGAATCCCGCCTTCTTCCCCTCCGCGATCGAACGCAATGTTGAACTGATTTTTTCCCTTAAAAACGAATGTCCCGGCTTTTGTTCTGTTCGTCAGCGAGTTCAGGATGAGTTCTCGAAATGGCCTATTGAGCGGCAGACGCGTGTTTAGTAGATCGTAACCCGACTGCGCCTCGATCCAGTCGCCATTTCCCGTTCGGAAAAGACGCTCGGATGCTTCTTTGATCGATGGATAATTTGGAAAACGCGCCAAGGGCAATAACGCCATCGGCAATCGGCGCAAATCGCTTGCGGCGCGGTCCTTCACGCATTTCGAGTATAGATCCAGCCCTGTGTTGTCGCCCAGGTTGGCCAACGCCACAGCCAGTCTCGCAAACGGCGTCAAAACATCATTACAAAAGCTGTTCCAGGTTTCACGTTGGTCGTAAAAAGGCGCCGGGCCGCGCTGCATGATCTTTTTCAACGCCGAGCCTGCGTTCCTGGTGTCCCATTCGTCCAGCATCAGGCCGAGGTCCGCGGCATTATCGAAAGCCCAACAATCCTCGGAACTGGTGTAGGTGGTTGGAGCGATTTCAAGGGCGCGTTTGCCCAATAAATCAGCAACGGAAGGGGCAGTCTTTGAGCGCAGCGATTCGGCCACGTAGGTATAATGATTGGTCGCGTTTGGTATCGGGGCGTTGTGCCACAGATAAAAAGTTTTTCCATCGGTCCGCGCCAATATGTTCCCAGCCGCCTGCATCCATTGTTTGCGGCCCGCTGGATCGTCCAGCAGCGTTTGATACCAACGCTCCGGCTCGGACATCGATCGATATTTTTGCCACTAGGCGCGATACTCGCCGGGCGACTCGCAGTGAACTTTGAGCATATCGTCCAGCGCAGCCTGGGCGCATTGCCGAACAGGGATCATGTGATACGGCCGGAAATTGTGGTCCAAGTCAGCAGACCGAGTAAGGCGAGTGTCCTTTTCCAGGCAGTCCAGCAGAGGATCGACCGCGCCGTCGCCTTCCGCGATGAGAGCCTTCACCACTGGATTCAAGCCCAGCGATACGCTGCCGGGGAAACTTCGCTGGCGTTGACTGATCTGGTCCAAATCTGAGATGAGAGCCGCGATGCGTTTGGATTTGTCCGGGAACTTATCCAGCCCGAGGTGCAACACGCTCGGATGTGGCGCCTCGGTTGTGCGTCGTTCTTCGTCCGCCAGCAATTCCGAGACGGGTTGGAGAAAGGCGAAATAAGGCGGCGTCTGTCCGTTCTCCGGCCTGGGGCGCCAAAATCCACGCCTGCTCATTTCCTTTTCCAATTCAGGCCCTCGGCGATTGAGTTGGCGAAAGTCCGCGAGTGCCAAAGCATCGTCCGCGCGCATGAACGCGCTCACGCCGCGGCCAAATTGTGTGGAAGACCATTCCCCGGCAAGCGCGCGGAATGGACCGTGGGCCTCCTCCTCATTCATGGTTCTCACCGCGCGCCAGGCTTGCCAGTATGCCCGCGCCAGCTTCCCTTCGCCGAGACGCAGTAAGAGTGCAACCTTGATGGCCGTCATGCTGGTATGCGACATTAAGAAATCTTGTGAATTCCACAACCACGCTCCCCGGGATGCGAACCTATTGGTGGCCACTGTCATGCGCCACAATTCGTCCGCCTGCAACAGGGCTTCCATATCCTGCTTCAAGTCGGCCTTTTTCCCCGCCAGGACTGCCGGATAGATCAAGCCGTCCCAACCGATGGCGAAGGCCTGCCGGAGCCCGGATCGCGCCGGCAAAACCCAGCCATGCGCCTCAATTCTGTTGGTCTGGCCCCAGATGCTTCCGGTGGTTGCTTCAAATTCGCGATATTCGCAGCCGCGCGGATCGGCCAGGCCGAGATCGAAAAGAACTTTGACGGCGGAAATGAGGCTGGTTGGCAAATCTGTGGCCGGCGGAATCCAACGCTTGTGCTGGGATGGCGATTCAGGAATGGCAAGCTCGGAAAACTTAATCGCATCCGTCACCGTTGCATCACGCGCGAGCACAGGAAAAATAAAAACCATCGGCAACATGCCGCTCAAACCGAGCGCGAGGCAGAGGAGGATTTTGGGGTTCATTTGTCGGGCGGGAGGATCTTGAGTTTAACGTCGTTGCTCCAAAAGGTTGTCTGGCTGCCAATCGGAGTGAGGCTCATGCGAAAAGAAAGGGCCTTGTCGGAAATCGGTTGAGGTATGAGCATGGCCAACTGATTCGTGTATGCGCCGCCGGGCGGGATTTCGATGGGTATGGCTAGATTTCTTGTACACACCCAGCCAAGCCAAGAGATATTTGTATTGCTGGTTTTCCATTCGTCATCCCAAATGCAACTCATGACGCGCACGGTTTGATTGGTAGTTGTTGAGTTTTCAACGCGAAGCGCGACCTTGAAAATTTCCTTGATGCGAACTTCGGTCTTGGAGGGCTTAACGACGACTCGAAGTGAGTTTGAGTCGGCGGCGCTTGTAGAACAAGTTGCCAGTGCGCCGCTCAAAACAAGCGCGAGGTAGAGGAGGATTTTGGGTTTCATGGTTGATCCTATGGAGAGTTCAGTTTTTCCCTCGCGGCATGGCCGGCTAACAAATCCTTAGCGCTCGCGGCCACTGATGGATCGGGATCGTCAACAAATTTGCGCACGAGTTGTTCCGCATCAGTATCGAAGGAATCCCGGAGCGTTTGCGCAAGCACGGAGGTGTAACAGCGGGTCTTCAGGCGAAAGTTGACTGCTTTCTCGATGGCCTGCAACGCGGCGGGACGGTCGTGCTTGAGCCAATAACGAAGAACCGCTGTTTGCAGCGAGCACATCCAGCCTTGTTGAACTCTCTCTTGGTAAAAGGAAATCACTTGTGGCAGGATACGCGCGGACGCATAGCGCTCGATGATGGACGGAATCTTCGACAAGTCAGCGCCACGACTGTTTAAATTTGCCAGCAGAACTTCATCCAGTTCCGGCAATTCCTTCTCCGGCAACGCCTCCAGCACTCTTAACGAAAGCAGCGGTCCGGCTCGTTGCAAATCTTCGAGGATGACGGGACGCACAGCTTCTGGCTTTAAGTCAAGCATGCAGATGAAAGCCAAGTCGCAAAGAGAATGGCCGAAGGTGGCCTGCTCAGGTTTTTTGGGCAGCTTTGCCAGAGGCAGAAGCACCTCGACAAACTCCGGGCAATGGGCGCGCGGCCAGTTATACGAGAGCACCATGAATTTGCTTTTTGGCGTAAGCTTTGGAAAATCATGGGCAAGTTTGGCCCGGTTCTTGTGAGAAGGATTATCAACGTCCAGATGATACATCCTGGCAATTTGGTCGCCCGCGAGATCAGTATTTTTCGGAATCGAGGAACAGCCGGCGATAGCCATATTCGTCAGGAGCGCGAGGCAGAGGAGGAATTTGGGCTTTTTCATTTGGATTTGATGGTCAGATTATGCATGCGGATCGGCCATTCGTCCGATGAACAACAAGCTGCCGGAACGCATGTCGCGAATGAGAAAGATAAAGGGATGGTCGCCGCGGAAAACTGGCGGTGTCGGTGATGGAGCCAGGGCTGCGCCTGCCTTTATACCGACGACGGTGACGGCGGCGGCTTCCGTGCCTTCTTCCGTGACCTCGACCGAGGCTTGGTGAAACACGTCAGATATGTAAAGGCCCCCGTCATCCTCCTTTTTGATGCCATTTATCCCTGAGAAGTCGGCTTTTCCCCAGATAAAAGCGTCGGTCATGCCCATTTTCGCCAGCTTGTCGTTGAGTTTGAAATGAGACTGCGATTTGAAGCTCGGCAGCTCGATTCTGACTCTCTGCTCTGTCATTTGGGCGAGCAGGCGGTCAAGAAAGCCGGGACTGAGTTGCTTTTCAAGTTGGCTAGTGCCTTCGATTTGGCGCGGCAGCAATATCACCATAGACACATGGCCTCTGTTGGGCAGTGACAGGTGACGTCCGCTGGGTAGTAACTCATCAGGACCTCTGTAGCGCAGTTCCACGGCTTGAAAGTCGTGGTTCTCCGCGTATTTGAAGATCTCGACCTGGTCCATGAGGCGCACATCGACTTGGCTTTTCTTGGAAACGAGGAACGGTTGGGTGGATGTGTGAGAAGTCGCAAAAGGGTTGTCCCAAGCGCCCTTGAAATAAATGGCATTCGCCAGAACAAGCCGGGTAGCGGCATCCACGCTATGGGGCGGAAGGATGCCCTGGATTTTGTCCATGGTCTTTTGCGCGACCCAGCCGTTGATTTCTTGCCTGACTGCATCGGAGTCGGTCGCGAAGTCGGCTTGCTTGATGTCCGCTTTATAGTCGTCTGCGGCGGTTTGCAGAAATGCCTGCAGGAAGGGTTCTCCTTTTTGGGTCCACAACGCGTTGGCGATGGCCAATTGGATGCCGTCCGGCTTTTCCGCGTCAGTCAGTTGCTTTTGGAGTTCGCCGAAAGAAGAATGGAGCGGCGCGTCACCTTGGCTGAAGCGCAGGACGTGGCCCATTTGCATTTCCGTGTCACCACGCGCTCCGGCATAAGTCATGGCCAGGCAACTGGAAATGCTGTAGGGCGACATGAAAAGATTGCCTGGCGTGTCCTTGAGATGGGCGTAAAGATCGAGGGCGAACGCGGTGTTGCCCTCCACCAGCGAGTTCGTTTGCGCCGTTTGGGCGCTCGCCGCCAGTCCTATGCCCAATGCAATCAAGACACCGATGGACCTTCGGAGAAGCCGGATTGTACGCATGGCGTGTTTCGACGAATTATACTTCATTCCATATTAAGAGACAAATATCATCACACTTTATTAGACGATAACTCTGGGAAAACGCTCCCAAGTGCCTGGGAAATTTGTCAGTTCGCGAGGCTGGAGATCGGCGCTCAGGTTCCAGCCTTGGGTTGCCGGTGCGCATGCACCATGTTTGTTCAATCCTCCTCGTTAATAGCCCGACTTGGCGGATTCGAG
>PLIU01000358.1 GCA_003140095.1 Verrucomicrobiales bacterium
CGCTGGAAAAGCGTGGCGTCGCCGACCATGCAGTCGTAGATCAGGCGCTCGTAGCCGGTGCTGGGGGTGCGGCCGAAATAATCGACGTAATTGAATTTCATCTCGACACCGCCCATGTGCATGATGGGGCCGGGAATCTTGGCGCCGAAGCGCAGGGAAAGACCTTCCTCCGGCTGGATGTAGAGCACCAGGCGGTTGGTTTCGAGGTTTTCCACCGGTGTGTCGCGGAACAATTGGAAAGGGGCCCGCTTGAACTGGATGGCGATTTCGGTGGTGCGTTTGGCCAGCCGCTTGCCCGTGCGCAAATAGAACGGCACGTCCGCCCAGCGCCAATTGTCAATGCGCAGCTTCAGGCCGGCGAAGGTCTCCGTGTTGGAATCGGGCGCCACATCGACCTCAGAGCGGTAGGCCGCCACGCGTTCGTCCCCGATATGCCCTTCGCCGTATTGGCCGCGCACCGCCATCGTCAAGACTTCTTCGGGCGAAGGCAATTGCACGGCGTGCAGGGCCTTGGCTTGTTCGTCGCGCACGGCGTCGGCATGGAAGGAGATGGGCGGCTCCATGGCGGTGAGGGAAACCAATTGAAAAAGATGATTGGGCACCATGTCGCGCAAGGCGCCGGCTGTTTCGTAATAGCCGCCGCGCCGCTCGACGCCGACGGTTTCCGCGGCGGTGATTTGGACATGATCAATGTAGCGGCGGTTCCAGATCGGTTCGAAGATGCCGTTGCCAAAGCGAAAGATGATGATGTTCTGCACCGTCTCCTTGCCGAGGTAATGGTCAATGCGATAAATCTGCGGTTCTTCCAGGATTTGCTTGATCTGGCGGTTCAGGACGCGGGCGGAATCCAGATCGCGTCCGAAGGGCTTCTCAATAATCACCCTGGCCCAGTGGCCGTTGGTCTCCTGCGCCAGACCGGCCGCGCCGAGCTGTCGCACCACTTCGCCAAAAAACCGGGGCGCGACGGCCAGGTAATAGAAATGGTTTCCCGGAACGCTGTGGGTTTTTTCCACCGCCGTCATCTGGTCCTTCAGGGCTTTGTACCCCTCCGGGTTCAGGAAATCGCCGCGCACATAATAGATCCGTTTGAGGAACCAGTCCCACATCTCCGGCGTAACGGGACAACTGGCGAATTGTTTTATCTCTTCGGTCAGTTGATTGCGAAAGGTCTCCGTGGTCAAATCGTTGCTGGCGTAGCCGATGATGGCGAAGGATTCCGGCAACAGTTTGGCCGCGGCCAGATTGAGCAAGGCCGGGATGAGTTTTCGCTTGGTCAGATCCCCGCTGGCGCCGAAGATGACCATGACGCACGGGTCCGCTTTGCGGGCGGGCGGATCCGCGGTTTCGTTGGCCGATCCTTTCCTGTTCATGGCAGTGAAAAAGACGCCTATCCGGCGCTGGTGTCAATGGGCATAAATGGAAATGATTCTGCCCAAAAACCGCAAGGCGTCCTCCTTTTTCCTTTGGAAGGAGTTGCGGCCCATGATGGAGCCGAAACCGCCGCCCTGACGGATGGCTGTCACTTCCTGAAAGACCGCCTCGTCGCCGCTGGCCGGGCCGCCGGAAAAGATCACGATGCGGCGCCCGTTGAAGGTGCATTGCACGACGTGTTTGACACGTTCGGCCAGCGTGGCAATGGGCACTTTCTCCTGCTCATAAACCTTGCGCGCCGCCTCCTGCTCCAGATGATCGGTCGGCAATTTCACTTTGATGATGTGCGCGCCCAGTTCCGCCGCGATGTGCGCCGCATAACCGCACACATCCATGGCCGTTTCGCCCTGCTTGCTCAAGGAGGAGCCGCGCGGATACGACCAGACGACGACCGCCAGGCCGTTTTGTTTGGCCAAAGCGGCGGCCACGCGCAATTGTTCATACATCTTCACGCGCTCGGAGGAGCCGGGATAAATGGTGAACCCGATGGCCGCGCAACCCAGGCGCAGGGCGTCATGCACGCCGCTGGTCAGCGCCGGCAGCGGGTCTTTTTCGTCCAGCAAGACATCGTGATTATTGATCTTGAGGATGAGCGGAATCTCGCCCGCGAAATCCCGTGCGGCGGCCTCAATGAAGCCCAGCGGCGCGGCGTAGGCGTTGCAGCCGGCCTCGATGGCCAACTCGAAGTGGTAGCGGGGATCGTAGGCGGGCGGGTTGACGGCGAAGCTGCGAGCCGGGCCGTGCTCGAAGCCTTGGTCCACGGGCAGGATGACCAGGCGTCCGGTGCCACCCAATTTGCCGTGGTTCAAGAGACGGGACAGGTTGGTCAAGGTTCCGGGACTATCGCTGCCGTACCAACTTAAAATCTCCTTGATTATGGGTGTATTCATATATGTGGCATTCAATATTCAAGCGGTTCTGATTTTTCCATATTCCCGCCAGTTCCAATCGAGGCGGGTGCTTCCTGGGGTTGCCGTGGCCGGCCAACGGCTGATCTCCCCTGCGCCGCTCAGGATACATCAATCCCGCCCTCCTGCAAGGAAATCTCGCCACAGGAAATCTCGAAATCACTTGCACAAATTACTATCGACGAGCCGAATGGGTTCTGGCAGTGTGGACGACAACACGATTTATGTTTGGTGTCTTTAAGAGATTGTTTTCGAGACCGTCGAGCCCGCCGCCTGCCGCCGCTCCGGTGAAGGAGGAATCGGTCCCTGCTCCCATGCCGGCGCCGCCGCCGAGGCCATCAGGGCCTCCAGCGGCCGCGCCTGCGCCCAGGCCCGCGGCAACATCGCCCGCACCCGCGCCCATACGGAGCGCGGCGCCGACTGGCGACATGATTGCGTTGCCGTTGAATGAGATTCTTTCGTGTCTGCCTGAGGACTTGGCCGCGCTGGTTTTGGAACGTCCCGGAGGAATGTTTTCGCTTTCCGCCAGCGTCGCGGTGGAGCAGTTGCGGAAAGGCGCGGTCAAGATTCCTTTAGCGCAGTTGCGCAAAGGCTCGCCGCCGGGCACGTTCACGAGCGATGATGCGCATGACGATTCCCTGATTGAGTTGCCTCTGTCCCTGGTTCTGGCCGCGATTGGCCCAGCCCGGTTGGCCAGGCGTTCGGATCAAAAGCGGACGGTGGTGCCGGACGAAGTGGCGGGGGTTTTCGGGGCCAAAGACCGCCGGGTTGCGATCTCCCCAGGGGATTCAGCGCCAGCGACCGCGACGACCGCACCCAAGGCGGCCACCACCGCGCCCATAGCGCCGCCGCCAAGCGCGCCCAAGCTGCCTGCTCTGCCACCAAGCGCACCCAAGCCGGCGGCCGCGCCGATTCTGCCGAAACCGCCCACACCTGTAGGACTGCCTCACGTTACGCCTAAACTGACGACTTCCATAGCACAGGGTTCCGCCGTGCCCAAAGCTTCGGCCGCCGCTCCACTTCCGTTTGCCGCGACGAAACCAGCGTCCCCGCTGCCATTCGCCACAACGCGCCCCGCTCCGCCGCCGCCCGCCGCCGCCGTGCCTGCCGCAAGCGACGAAACGGTGGTGATCACGATCGAGGCGGTGTCCGGCGCGTGGCCCGACCCCGTCCGCCAGGAGATTCAGCAGCTTAACTTGGTGAGCGCGTCGATTTCGATTCCAGTCAGCCGTCTGGAGTCGGGAATGAAAGCCGGTCGCCTTGTATTCACCTGGGCCGAGTTGTGCGGATGGTTAAGCGACCCGCTGCCGGCGACGGCCAATGGCCAGAGCCAGGTCGAACTGCCGCTGGGAGTCATCGCTCCGCTGTTCTTGACGAAACGTCGCGCCGCAACCCCGCGCAAAATCGTCACTGTTGGCGAAGATGTGCCAGACCTTTTCGCGGGTCTAGGCCGGCCCGTCGCGCCACCGCCCGAGCCCGCGCCGGCGCCGGCGGCAATCGGCAATTGATTGGCAAGCCAGGAATTGAATGCATCGATGGTTTCGATGCGCAATCGCGTAGGCTGCGATTGCAGGTCGCAATTCAGAGAGTCCATG
>PLIU01000193.1 GCA_003140095.1 Verrucomicrobiales bacterium
TATGACCAGCATAGACTTTGAAACGGCCAATCCATCGCGCGTGAGCATCTGCGCCGCCGGGCTTGCCGTCTTTGAGAATGGCAACCTTGCCGAGGCTCCTTATTGGCTGGTGCGGCCACCGAAACCGCACGGCTGGTTTCACGATGTCTTCATTGAATGTCACGGCTTGACCCATCTGGATGTTCTGGATGCACCGGAATTTCCCACCATTGCGCCGGAATTGCTGGCCCGGTTGAACCGCTCCGACCTCGTGATTGCCCATAAGGCCGACTTCGACATCGAACATCTACGCGTTACCTTGAATCATTTCGGTTTGCCTATACCAGCGTTTGATTATGTTTGCACCTGTACTCTCGCCCGGCACGTCTGGCCGGAACTGCCAAATCACCGGCTATCCACATTGACGGCGCACATCGGCCATGAGTTTCGCCACCACCACGCCCAGTTCGATGCCGAAGCCGCCGGACGCGTGCTGCTGGCAATGATGAAAAAAGCGAACGCAAACACCCCGCGCGAATTGTTGCAAAAGGTGGGCATGGTGCCGAGACGCTTTTGTCAGTAAATAGCACAGAAGCATCGGCTATGCCACATTACCCCACCAAAGCAAATCTTGCGAAAGCACGGAATTGGTCCCACGATCCGGACAAGCAGAGGCTCTTTTGAGAACCTCAGAATACAAAATCGAAAGGTGACAAATGAGTTGTAAATCTTGTAACGGCCAGAAAACGATATCGTGCCCGATATGCAGAGGCGCTAAAAAAGTGAATGGGAAAGAATGTCCCAAGTGTTCCGGGGTCGGGAAAATTACCTGTCCCACCTGCGGCGGCACGGGACAGAAATAATGTTGCGAACCGCCTGGACCATTTCGGTCTGCGGTGTCCGGAGTTTGATTACCTTTGCACATATCGCGTCGCCGAGCGGATTTGGCCGGACCTGCCAGCCCACAATCTCAAGGCATTGGCGGCGCACATCGGCCATGATTTTAACCATCACCACGCCTAGTCCGATGCCGAAGCCGCCGGACGAGCACTGCTGGCGACGATGAAATCCGTAAACGTTCAGACTCCGTCGGAGTTGCTGCAAAAAATGGGCCTGGCGCCGGTTCTTGTCAGCGCCTTGCTCACGGAGCAGTTCTTCATCCCCGAATACCAGCGCGGTTACCGTTGGTCCAGCCGTGAGGTCAAAGACCTTCTTGACGATCTTGCAACTTTTTGGGAGTGCAGTTCCGATGAGCACAATAACAAGTTCTATTGCCTTCAACCGATCGTCGTGCGGATGCGTCCCGAAGGCGATTGGGAGGTAATCGACGGCCAACAACGGCTGACGACGATTTACCTTATCTTGAAGTTCCTGCGCTCGATGTCGCAAGACTCCGCCAAGCAACTTTATAGTCTGCGTTACGCAACCAGGAAGGACAGCGAAACGTTTCTTGAAACCCTAAACCAGAATCTCCATATTCCTCCGAGTGGCGACAATATCGACTACTACTATATCTCCTCCGCCTATCAGACAATTGAGAACTGGTTCAAAGAGAGGAATGATTACGTTGATCGTTTTTCCCAGCTTTTGACCAGTGAAGTCGGGACTGGTAAGAACGCGAAGTTCATCTGGTACCAATTGCCTGCAACTGAAAAGCCAATAGACGTGTTTGTCCGATTAAACGTCGGGAGAATTCCTCTGACGAGCGCCGAACTAATCCGCGCGCTTTTCCTACGCGCCGGCAATTTCGATCCAAATGGTTCGCTGCCAAAGCGTCTCGGCGCAGAGAGAGAAAGCATTGGAGGTGAAGAGTCAATTGGGCAGCTCCAAATTGCCGAAGACTGGGACTATATCGAAAAGGAGCTACAGGACGATCATTTCTGGTACTTCCTCTACAGCGGCGATAAAACGTTCGCAACTCGGATTGAGTATCTCTTCTGGTTGATCGCGAGTGAGAAACCCGCTTCCGACATCTCCGACGACGATCCCCTTTATACGTTTATTGCATATCAACGCCTTTTTGAGGAATCTGCGGTGGGCGTAAATGCCAAGTGGCGGGACGTCAAGAAGCGATTCCTAAACCTGGAAGGGTGGTACAATGACCGAACCTTTTATCACTTAGTTGGCTATTTAGTCTCCGCTGGGGAACCAATGCTTCACATTATGCGGGAAGCTGCAAATAAGACTAAAAGCACTTTTCGCCAATTCTTGCGAGGAAGGATTTTTGAGCGGCTGTGCGGCGAGCCGTTAAACAACCTAAGCGGCGCCCCGTCTGGCGCACTCAGCAACTTTCTCGTCGATTTAGACTACCCATGCGACAAACGCAAAATATCGGACGTCCTCCTTTTGTTCAATATTGCGACGCTATTGCAGAACAGAGCGTCGTTCTTCTTTCCATTTTCTAGTTTCAAAAAGGAGCCGCATTGGCATATTGAACATATCCGCTCCGTCAAGTCAGGCAAACCTGAGCGCATTAGTGAGCAAAAGCAATGGCTAGAAAATGTCTTGGAATACTGGACCGATGAAAGCGAGCGTAAGAAACAACGCCTTGACGCATGCGACGAGCCCGATTTGTGTACGAAGATCATTTCCGTGGTGGACGCTCCGCGCTTTGACCAGAAAACGTTTGACAGCTTATATGATGAGATTTTGAAAAGGTTCAAGGAAGCAGATTTCAGCGAGACCGACAACAGTCTGGCCAATTTGGCACTTTTGGATGCGAGCACTAACACCAGTTACAAAAACGCGGTATTTCCCATTAAGCGCCGGCGGATCCTTGACTTAGATAGATCGGGGACATTTGTCCCTCTCTGCACCAGGACTGTTTTCCTGAAGGGCTACAGTCACAAGATTCGCAATATGATGTTTTGGGATCTTGGGCAAGATGGCCGCGACTATCACGAAGCGATCCTGAAAACGTTGACAGAGTTTTTCATCCCCAATGAAAAGGCTCCGGCATGAGTACCGCCGCAACTACGTTCCGTGACTTGTTCGAGTCTTCTCATTTCTCCGAATTTACCCATGTCGAAATACCCATTATTCAGCGTGACTATGCCCAAGGACGTGCATCTGAGCGAGAAGTCCGGACGGAATTTCTTGCAGACATGCATAAAGTGCTTTCCAGACAGGATGGTTCTTTCGAACCCCCGCTTGATTTGGGTTTCGTATTTGGTACAGTCGCAGGAAAAGCATTCTGCCCCTTGGATGGCCAGCAACGATTGACCACATTGTTTTTGCTGCATTGGTACTTGGCGTGCAGAGATCGAGAAAGTGATAAGTTCCGTCAACTTTTGCAAGCGAACGATAAATGCCGTTTTTCTTATAAGGTGAGAAGGAGTTCGGAAGAGTTCTTTGACGCGCTCGTTGGTATGTCATTCGATCTCACTAAGCTTCAAACGCCAGACAAGTCGGCAGATGGCATCGACCAGCGCAACTCTTTTTCGAAGACCCTGATCGACTCTCCCCAGTTCTTCCTATCGTGGCTTCGAGACCCAACGGTCCAATCCGCACTGACCATGTTGGATGACATTCACAATCTTTTTAAAGATTCTCGCGCCTCCTACCAACGTGTTACTCAAACGGATCACCCTTACGTCACGTTTCAGTTTATGAAACTCGATGATTTTGGACTGACCGATGATTTGTATATCAAGATGAATGCCCGGGGCAAACCCTTGACAGCCTTCGAGGCCTTCAAAGCAAAGCTTGAACAATTCATGGGAGAAATTTTACCGAATGAAATATACCTTTTCAAAGGACAGCGCAAAAAACTTCGGGATCATTTCAGCCAGCAGGTTGACGGTACGTGGACCGACCTGTTTTGGATCTACCGCGATAAGGATAAGAAACCCAATCTGTTCGACGAGCAGATTATGATCTTTGTCAGAGCAGTTGCAATCGTTACCCGGAACTCAAACGCGGTTAGCACGAATGAAGCCCTTCGGGCGCTAACGGCTCGCAACGTGCCGTTCTCTTTCCCAAAATATCATGAACATGGGTGTATTGATGCCCCCTTTATAAAAGGACTCATCACTGTTTTGGACGAATGTGTCGGTGAAACAGACGGAAAACTTAAAACGCATCTCCGTGATACCGCCTATTACGATGAAGAAGCCATCTTCAAAAAGGTTCTTAACGGTCCGGTGGACCTCGCAGAGTTGCTTCAATTTCAAGCTTACTGTGCCTACATTTGCAAAAACCGCGACGACCTCCGAGAGGATTCGTTTTGGGAATGGATGAGAGTGATTACAAATCTCGCGGAAAACACTAACACTGAATTTGAAGCTTTCACGCGTTGTGTTCGATCCGTCAACGAGCTACTTGATAAATCCACATCCATACTCGAACACTTATCTGTGACCGATCTTGAATTGCCTGGATTCAATCCACAGCAGGTGCGGGAGGAAAGATTAAAGGCCCAGTTGATGCTGAGGAGCGACGCATGGCGGTCACGCATTCAAGAGGCGGAGCAACACGGTTATTTCAGGGGCCAGATCGAATTTCTATTGAAGTTTTCTGGTGTGCTCGACCGTTGGCAAGAGACCAAGTCCTGTACATGGAGTGAATCGGACGACGTTGAATATCGAAAATCCTTTACTGACTATTTCATCAAAGCGTCCAAGATATTCTCCGCTGATGGGTTAAACGATTTCGGCGAGCATCGCTGGGAGCGGGCTCTCCTTGTCATAGGGGATTACTTGCTTCAAAAAGGAAGCGGTCATAACTACAGCTTTCTCGACAACCCACGAAGTAGCCACCTCAGTTGGAAAAGACTCCTTCGGGGAGCGGCCGAAGTGGACCCTAAACCTGACGACTTCTTTGAGAAAAGAAGATGTTACGTCAAGGACCTCTTTATGAAGTGGGTTGACGTTACGACTGGTGTCGCAGAATTTCTGGATTCTGTAATTGGCCACGCGGCTCAAGTAACGGTGCCGTGGCGCAGAATACTGGCGGAAAAGCCTGCAATGATTAGCTTTTGTAAAAAGCGATTGATTCAGTACTTTGGGGATGAAAACGTTTATCTTCTACGAGGGGAGAGGATAAGCGGTGCCCATGCCGAACTTTTTACATATGATTTATACATTGGCCTCCTATTGGGGAAGCATGACAAAGGCGATCTGGTTCCTTTTTCGAAACCGCAGTACAACGAGCATCAAGCTGATGATCCTGCTGGCCCGCCGTGCGTATTTTTGGAATTCGAATGCGTGGACGGGATAATCGTATTGGGCGTGTGCAACCAAAACGGAAAATTTGAATTACAGCTATTCAATCGCAAGGGAGCGTTACCAGCAAATATGAAGGAGGCGTTGAAATCTAGCGCAGCGTTTGTCGAACGAGACAACGAAAAAATCACCCAAACGGTTGATTGGTCCAAAATCGAGGATACGATTGATGGAGTTGTCGCTGTAATCAGAAGGCTCGCGAAGCAGTCACACTTATCGACCTCAACGCCGAATCTCAGAATGACCGATTAAAGTCGAATTGAAAATGCCTTCGTTTGCAGAACACTGCGCGGAAACGACAGCAGCGCTGGCTCAGCCGTTTGAACAGGTGCATCGTTGGCTGGATGAGTTTGCCGGGAAGCCCCCATACGGGATGCGCCATCGCAAGCTGCGCCATCACCTTGCAGGCATTGAGCAGGTGCGCAAACTTTGGGGCGAACAGGCTGCCACAGCAGCGCGGTTACATATCATCGCTGATTTGAAACAAGAAGGGTGGACCCAAGATCAGCCGTTTCCACGGGACGAGCAGCATTACAAGGCAATGGGGTTGTTCTAAATTGACACCACTCAGTGGGTTGCGCTGTGACCAACGCGCGATTTGCGCGGCTCCACGGGCTTCCTGTCGGCCCTGTCCCCTTCACGACACCGCCCGATTCGCCGCTCAAATCGCGCGCTCGTCACTGACGCAATGGAATTATACCGCAGTCGCGATTGGCTTCCGTCCGTGGCTCGGCCCGCGTCGTTGCGCTATGGCTCCGAGTGCCCCCAATTCCCACACTCTACGCCTACGCTCCACTTCCCGCGTGTCAACCTCAGACCGAAGCCTTTTTGGACGATAGGCAACGATTTGCGCAGATTCGAGGTTCATGGTATTGCTCTTCAAGTTATCATGACGAATGCGCGAGAAATTGTTTGGGCGAAACTGCCAGTTCCAGCCCTTGAGAAAGGAATCCGATGAAGCCTCCACCCGGATACGAAAAGAAATTTGCGGATTTCATCCGACTTTGCCCAGAGGCCAAAGCGAAAGGCACCGAGCAAATCGTGATTGGATACGCCTACGCTCCACTTCCCGCGTGCCGAGGCGCCGACCGAAGCCTGATAAAGCACAAAGCAATCTACCTACCCGGTTTTCCGGGGAGCGCGTTTGCGGGCGAGAGCCTTCTTGATACGGGCGGTCCGTTCCGGGTCCGGCGAGCGCAAGCCATCGAGCAACCGATTCGGGCTGATTTCCAAATACTGGGAAATCCGTGCGAACGTTGTCACGGCGAACGGAAAATTACCGTGTTCGAGCGCGCCAATGGTCTGCACATGCACACCAGACAACTCGGACAGGCATTCTTGAGTCAGACCCGCCTTGAGGCGAGCTTGACGAATGTTTCGCCCCAGTACACGCAAGATGTCGCGGTCGTTCACTCCCATTGAGTAAGCAACGACACCTCCCCTGTTGACATCGGATAACCACTAGATTAAGAATCACCGAAGCATGTCCGTTGGAAAGGCAAGTTCGATCAGTTTGACCGGGCGCTTGCTACATGCGCGGTACGGCAAACCGGGCGCGTCCTATTGCACTTGGTCGGAGGAGGAAGACTCCTTGTCCGCTCCCGGACGTGCAAAAGCCGGCGAGCAAGCTGAGACCAGTTGATACGACGACATGCCCAAGATTCGCATAAAACGGTTTTATTACCGGAATGGCCGCGTCCAATCGGAGACCAGGGAAGTGGCAGGCAAGTTCCACGGTTTCAACCGCATCTGGCATCATAACGATCTACTCGCAGAGGAATTGTCTTATCGCCACGGCGTTTTGCATGGCACGAGCCACCAATGGGATGAAAAGGGCCGTTTGCTTGGTTCCTTTACCATGAAACACGGCACCGGCAGGCAACTTTATCGGCATCAGAGCGGAAATCCGAAGCTGGAAATAAACTCTCTTAACGGCAAATTTCACGGGCGGCTGCGCCTTTGGCTGAGGGATGGCACGCTGGTGCAGGAAACTTATTACATCAACAATGCGGATATTCCTCGCGCCCGGTATTTGAAAGCCGCGCGTGAGCATCCAGATTGGCCGCAACATGACGCTGAACCGGCAGGAAAAGTGGCGCGGGACAATCAAGCCTTGAAACGCAAGGAACATGAATTATTCATCGAATCGCTTTTTGAGAAGTCCTGCGCCGAAGCCCGGCAATGGTTGAGCACGGTCAATAATCCCGACCTTCGTTCACTCGCGAGATTTCGCACAGCAAAAGCCGCCCTTGAATTTGTCGAAACGCTCTACGCCGCTGGCGCGGAAACCGTCATTGCCGCCGTGATTTACATGGGCAAACGCGGGAAACAATTCGCCGACCGCCTCTTGATCAAGCTGCCGAAAGCGTCGGTAAAGCGAAAGAAGCTGCGAAAGATTTGTCAGGATTTATGTGCAAAACGGGGCGGCGCATTGTTGCCGGATGAGAAGGACATGGGCGAGAGCCACCTATTTTTAAATCTGGAATAAAGCCGCCGGAACCAACGGGCGGGAACTGACACGGCGGCCTCGCTCATGTCGCTCCGGGCCGCCTTTCCTCATTTCCCGCCCGCTCGTTCCTTGCGCGGAATGCCAAAAACGCAGAAGCGTTCGCTTCCGTCAGCAAGCGGTGCGCGCCGTTGCGCGCTGGCTCCGTTCCTCATGTCGTTTCTGCGCCGCGCTCCACTTTCCGCTCCCCGCTTGCTGACCGAAGCGGGTCCAATTTTTCCGTGGAAGAGCCACCCCCAGGGCTACTCGCAATTCTAACCCGTAAAAGTCGGATGGGGCCCGCTTTCGCAGCGATGAAAAGGCGGGGCGATTATATGGCGCTGGCGGAAACGTCAAGGATTCTACGGGTCGTGGCTTCCGTTACTACGTGACGTTTACGCCAGCGCCAAAGCACTGCCTTTAGGTTTTCATCGCGCGTACCCGTCGCTGCGCGTGCAAAGAAAGAATTAACAACGAAATGAGGCAAATATATGTTCACTACTTCAATATCGTCCGTCCGTCGCGCTGAATTGGCCGACGACCAAATCCGTGCCGTAGCTCCTTCCGTGTTTGCGGCTTCGCAGCTGCCAGGCGTGAGCGGTCGTTATGCATTTGTTCCTACGGCGCAAATTGTTTCGCGGTTGCGTGAATCCGGCTGGTCTCCGGTTCAGGCGCGTGAGCAGGTTGTCAGGCTCGATGACCGTCGCGGTTTTCAAAAGCGCTTGCTGCGCTTCCAACGCCGCGACGTTCAGCCCGTCACCGGTGAATACTCCCCCCGAACTTGTCTTAATCAATTCGCATGACCGTTCCAGTGCCTATCAATTGCACGCCGGTTTGTTCCGGTTTGGTTGCGGCGATGGTATGATTGTGGCCGATGCGACGTTCGAGCCTATCAGCATCCGGCACAGCGGGTTCCGGCCTGGCCGAACCCGCGTCAAGCAACGGATCGTCCGCTGTCGCACAGCAGCAAAATTTTGCCTTTTGCGAAATGGGGAGTAGTTTAGTCCGATGCAGGTGCTTCGGAGAGGCCGTGCGACCGCATCCCATTTGAGCAAGAAAAGGAGACTTTGATGTGAGCGACGAAAATCACATAAACATCATTGGCCCGTTTGTCCGAAGGCTGCGCAAGGAAAGGGGATGGAGCCTCGAAAGATTGGCGCATGAGTTTGCCCACAACGGCATTAGGGTTAGTTCTCAAACACTGGAGCGAGTCGAGTTGCAACAGGAAATAATTACAGAATACGAAATCCTTGCGTTCGCGGCAGTCTTCCAAACGAGCGTCAATAACTTGTTTCCAGACGATGCGACCAATCCCGACTCGCGCAAAGAGCGCCAAGTAGTGGAACACAATACTCGGTACATGCAGGACGCCCAAGGTTTCCTTCAAGCTGGAACGACAATCCCAGCGCGTAGTAGGAAAGGCAAACCCGGCTGACCCTGGCCCGAATGTCGGAATCGCCGCGCCTGGAAGGTAAAAACACCCCGTCCCCTGTGCATCCGATCAATCCCAGGGCGGATTCCCTAAGACGCCTTATAACTGCATCGGCAGCGGATGGGCGCACGCTGGTGGCAAAGGCCAGGATATCAACTTTTTTGCGGCTCCGATGCTTCACGAAATCACCAAGAATTTGGACTTGTGGCTTGCGCTCCCGTTCGGTAAATTTTCTATACGAAAAAGACGTATGTAATCGAAACAATTTACTAACAGAGTTGCGGCTTCGGCTGCTTGCCAATCCAAACCGGTATTTTTTAGACCCATGAACACTGCGGCAAATGGAGAATCCAGCCTAATTCCTTTGGTAAACGCGCAACCAAAAATTAAAGGAAAACGAAAATTTGTGGCGGGGTTCGAAACTCGTGATTGTGCCCTTATGGGACACGATAGGATGAGGATTTTGAAATCTAATCGCAACAAACCAGCGTCGGAGAGGCTGGCCATTTGTATAGTTTATTCCCTGTTGTTGACTTGCTTCCCATTTTGTCGGTTTGCACTTGGAGATGAAGCGGAGTGCAGGAAACAATACGAAGAAAACAAGGCAGCAGAGGAAAAAGACCACAAAGACTTCCGTGAAAACATTAAAAAAGTCACGCCAACCGCCTATTTGAGGGAGTCGCTGAGGGACGAAGATAAAAGGCACGAAGAGGCAGTGTCAAATCTTAGCGTCACATTAAGCGAGTGCCTGGAAGAGGCAGCGAAGGAGAAAAGGGACGCAGTGGCGGCTGAGGCACAATCCCGTCAACTTTCCCCGGAGCAAATCAACAGTGACAATTTTCAAGCAACTGTTTTCAATGACGTCTGGCGTGCTTGGGGGGTAAAAAAACCTTGGACTATTCCAGGGGGAGACCCGGAGATGACTGGAGTCGCTGCGGCGAACGTAAACGGCCTGCGAAAGCTGGCTACTGACACGGCGGGTTTCATCCATGAATTGGGTAGCGATATCGACAAGCTTCTTAATGGCACACCTACCCAGTCGCAGCGTGCCGCCGGGGCGGCTTTTTCGAGTGGAACCGCGAGTTCGTCTTACGGCGCTCTCGGAAAATCCTCAGGCTTTGCACCACAAGGTTCGTTGACGGGAACGTCCCCGTACGGTGTGGCCGCCTCTAGTCAGTACGACCGCGCGCCTGCTGATTTTTTCCGCGGACAAATACCATTGGCAATCGTGTCGCCTTCTGTTTCGTCTGGCTTTTCGCCGCTTTCGTCCTTATACGACGCGGCTCCCAAGGACTTCTTTGGTACGAACCAGCCTCTTATAAAAGAACCGCCGATGCAAATGGGGGGCGGCCTGAACTCGCTGACGGCCGGGACGACGAGCGACGGGACATCCCAGCACTCATTCTTGAGTTCGATGCGAAATCCGGACGTAACGGAGACGCGTGATGAATTTGCGCCGTCAGGGTTAAGCCGAACTCCTTATGATCTGAATACCGCGAAGCTTTTTATCCCATCTAGACCGGCTCAGGGTGACGACTTCGGAACAGGCCGGTTCCAGAAAAATGCCGTTTACGGCAACACTGCCGATCAAACGCTTCATTTCCAAAACGGCGCAAGCGTCGCCAGCCATAATGAATCCGATTCAC
>PLIU01000472.1 GCA_003140095.1 Verrucomicrobiales bacterium
ATCCGCACACTGACGTTGCTGCGGCAGGAACATCCCGAAAAGCTGCGCTGGGGGCGATTGCATTTTCGCACTCCCGCTGAAATGGCAGCCGGGTGTCAGGAGCATCCCGATTGGCTGCGCCATACATTTGAGATAGCCGAAAGATGCAACTTCGCGTTTCCCTTTGGAAAACCACAATTCCCGGCGTTCACACCACCAGACGGTTCGCCGCCAAGCGATTACCTACGGCGGTTGGTGTTTCAGGGACTCCGCGAACGCTATGGGTTCCGCGCCGACATGTTCCGTCCACAGGTGATGGAGGAACTCGGCATTATCAATGAAGTCGGCTATGAAGAATACTTCCTCATCACCTGGGATTTTCTGCAAGAATGCCGGCGTCGCGGCATCGAGTGGATCACACGGGGGAGCGCGGCGGACAGCCTCGTTTGCTATTGCCTGGGAATCAGTGGCGTTTGTCCGATTCGCTTTGACCTATATTTCCGTCGTTTTCTGAACAAGGAGCGGATGGCGCTGCACAAATTGCCCGACATCGACATTGATTTCGCGCACGACCTCAAAGACGACGTGGTGAAGCTCATCTTCGAGAAATATGGCCGTGAACATTGCGCCGTGGTCGGCGGCTTCTCGACATTCCAGGCCCGCAGCGCGTTTGCCGAAGTCGCCAAAGTTCTTGGCGTCGCGGAACGCGAAGTCAGAAAATTCACAGATCATTTCCCCTGGAGCTTTGGCGGCGGCTGGATACCCGATGAACCGACGCCGAGCGGCGGCGCTGGTTTGATCGAAATGCTCCGCGCCAGTCCCGAAAATCGAGACCTGCCGTTTGACGAAGAGCCATACAAGACGGCGCTGGAAATGGCGGAATTCCTCGATGGCGTGCCGCGCCATCCCAAAATGCACCCGTGCGGCGTAGTTCTCTCACGCCAGACGATGCACGAGTTGACACCAACCTTCATCGCAAACAAGGGGTACGCCACGACCCATTTTGATATGGATGCAGTGGAAACTGTGGGTTTGGTCAAGATGGACATTCTCGCGCAAGGCGGTTTGGCGGCAATGCGCGATGTGAAACGGATGCTTGATGAGCGCGGGATTGAAGTGGATTTGGAACGATGCGTTGCGCGGAACAAATCCACGGGCGGTTTGGTGCTCGGCAACCCGGAAGCTCCGGAACCGTGGCAGGACGCGAATGTGTGGGAGATGATTGCCGGGGGCGGAGCGCGGGCCGTACATCATATCGAATCGCCCGCCATGACGGGCCTCTGCCGCATGAGCAATGTGCGCGAAATTGACGGCCTCATTGCTATCGTCAGCGTTATCCGGCCTGGAGCAGCCAACGAGGGGAAAAAGCTGGCCTTCACCCGGCGCTACCAAGGTCTTGAGCCAGTCGTCTATCCGCATCTCTCATTGGAGGCTTGCCTTCGGAGCACGTATGGCCTGGTGGTTTACGAGGAGCACATCCTCCAATTGTGCGAAGCATTCGCCGGCCTGCCGCCAGGCCGCGCAGATGTGCTTCGCCGTGCGCTCAACAAGCAAAAGCGAGCCATCATCGAAGAAATTCACGGCGAGTTCGTTGCGTCCGCACGAGCACGCGGCCACACGCCCGAAAAAACCACCGAAGTGTGGCAACTCGTAACCGGCTTTGCGGGTTATGCTTTNNTGCAAGGCGCACAGCACCGCGTATGGCGTCGAGGCGTATCAATCCGCGTGGCTCAAATGTTATTTTCCGGCTGAGTTTATGTCGGCAGTTTTGACCAACGGCAAAGGGTTTTATCATCCGTTGGTTTATGCGCTGGAATCCCATCGGCTTGGTTTGAAGTTTCTGCCCCCTTCTATCAACGAACCCGGACCGGCCTTCGTGCCGCGTGGCCGGGCCATCCGTGTTCCGTTGACACGCATGAAAGGACTCACATCGCATATCACGGACGCGATCCTCGATGCCCGCAAGCGCGGGCCATTTACCTCATTTGCTGACTTCTTCCAGCGTGTTGCACCATCTGGTGAGGAATTGGAAGCCATGATTCGCTGCGGGGCGTTTGACGAATTCAAAGACACCAGAACGCGCCAGTTTTGGCAAGCGCAACACTTGTTGAAGACCTTCGGTCGTTCAACCGAATCAAACCAAGGCTGGCTCATTTCACCGCCAGGGCTGGAGCAGTTGCCCGGTATCCCGCTCAATGAGCCATCGCGCCGCCAATGCTTGGAATGGGAAACGGACTTGTTCGGTTTTTCCGTCAGCGGCCATCCATTGGAACTGTTCGCTGACGTGGCTTGGGAAACTTATTGCCCGGTAATCCGCCTTGGCGAATTCGTCGGCCAAACGATCACGACTTGCGGCCTAATCGTCGAGCAACGCACCCATCATCAAATTACTGGCGAGCCGATGAAATTTCTCTCGCTTGCTGATTGGACTGGCATCGTCGAAACCGAATTGTTTGCTCAGACCTACAAAAGTTATGGTCTTGCCACCGTGCGCTATCCGGTGCTGGAAATTGAAGCACGAGTCGAACCCTTTGATAACCGACGCGGCTTCTCACTCCGCGTCATTCGTGCAAGCAAGCCGCGAACACATCCCCATGACACCTGATTTTATGTGTTGTCGGGCGAAATCCACGAAGTGATGAATCGAATCTGTTCTATCCGCGTCGATGGTGTTATTAAGAAGTCCTTTTCGGACTCAATAGGTTTCAACCCTGCTGACAAAACAGCCTCCAATTGATTCATCTTTACAAACGCAACCTTCTTCTTAGCAGCCCTTTGCCTGAATCCATTTATATCACCAATTCTATTTTGACTGCCAACCCTATAAAATGCAGACTTACAAATAATATCCAAAATATCTTCGGCGGCATCAGCGGGAAGCGTGTCACCTTTAATAATCGTGTCGTTAGATGATACGAGATTATCACCAAGTTTTAACGCACCAAACAAAACTAATTTGGGAGCAATCGGAAGGATATACACAACGGTTCGAGTAATCATGTCCTGATATTGTGCCATTGCTATATCCGATATGGGCAATTCAATTGGAGAATTATAGACAGTCCATTTCGTGCTATGCCTGAATTGCGAATAAGTTGCTTTACACCGTTCTGCAAATTGGATACGATATACCAACTGTAAGAAATTCCTTCCAGTGATAATAAATCTGTGACCCGCTGCATAATGCTTTTTGATTTCGGCAATGTTGCGTTCCGAATGACCTAGAGCCTTCAACATGTCAACATTACCATGTTTCAAGTCCAACTCCAACTGGGTCACGAAATTGACCGGTGATGCTGCCTTCGCAAATGGGGACATTTGCCAGAGGAAAGCACAATACCAACATAAATGTTCATACACCTTTGCGTCAAGAATGGTAGTTGTTTTCGTAGCGGCATCATCCAATGCCGCAAGTGTCTTCGGCAAACTATTCTCTAACTTTTTGAATTCAGCATCTAGCGTATTGTCAACCTTGCCGAATGCTAATAACTGATTATAGCCGACACTAAAGAAAACTGTTTTTATAGAAGTAGCGTTCCATTTGCCGTGTTTTATGTTATACGTCTCGATGAGTTTCTTACGTGCAAACCTCCTAAGTAATGCTCGTGAGACATAATGTTCTTTTGTCGCCATAAAATGTGTTTGTTGTTTTCTGCGTCTATGAATAATCAGCAACAATACAGCCATTATGCCAATACATACTCCAAAGACAACTCTAGGCAATGTTGCGACATTCATTCAAGACCGTACGATAGCGTTTACAGATTGATAATCAATAAATAATAGGTTTGGTGGATATGCTGGATATGGCAAATACACCATCACCTTGCAGACATTTAGCAGGCGCTCAGACTTTGGGGCGACCAGGCTGCCGCTGCGGCGCGGCGGCACGTTACCGCTGATTTGAAGGAGGAAGGATGGACCGAAAATCAACCGTTTCCAAGGGACGAGCAACGTTACAAGGGAATGGGGTTGTTCTAATCGGGAGCGCGTCAACTCGTTGGCACGAACCGCGCAATACCAAGCTGAATGCGCTTGTTCCTCACTGATGCCAAGAAGCGCCCGGATCGCCGGGCAATTTCGGCATCGGGCGATCGCCCTAGCAAACGCAATTCGGATGCCGCCCACCGTTTTGGAGTTCTGTTGAATCGAATGCTCGTGTTGTCATTTCGACGCGAACGCACACTCAACACACTCCGTTTCAGCTTGCGGGCCAATTCGGCGTCCCTCATCGTTCCTAATAGGGCGTCTTCCGATGGCATCCAAGCGCGGCGATTCTCCCAACACTGCGGGATGTTCAAAGAGTGGCGTTTCAATTGCACCGCATATCGCGTGCGGCTCAACATCCGTGCCACAACGGCATCGGGCCTTTTGCCGAGCAATTCAATCTCACGGCTGGACCAGCGAATGCGTTGCGGCGAGAAAATTGGAATGTCGAGGGATTCCCGTTTCGCCGCCACAGCGCCGGGAGTACGGCGCAGGAGCTTTGCCAACTCCTCATCCCGGATGCGGCCAACGAGACGGAGTTCGTAATCGGTCCATCTTTCCGAGTGCGAAACACCTGATCGTCGGCGGCAATGCAGATTTAGCAGGCGATGAGACTTTCGCAGCAGGCGCGCAATTTCGCGGTCAGATTTCGCGCGAATGAGCTTTTGAATCGCCAATCGCTGGGCGGCTGTTGTTCCATCCCGCATCATGGTTTCGTTATGCCCGAAAACATCCGTCAGTTCAATCCAGGCCGAAGAACAGGAACCGCCGAAGAATTTCTCATTGGGCAAACCATCACTTTTCTATCACCATTTCCTCAAATTCTATCACCTAAGGACGTCGTGTTTTTGTGTTCAGCCGTTTATTCACGGTACGCACAACAACGAACCGCACATCCGGTCGTTGGAAAATGACAAAGCCCCCGGCACAACCCCGGCCCTTCGAGTTCAGCAACATGGGCACCCCTTCCCCCTGGTTCGCTTGCGGCCTAATGATTTCCAAAATGCGCCTAATGATTGGTTAATGATTTGCCAGACGAGACACCAACCATTGGGCGCTTCAGGTTTTCAGCAGCTTGAGCAATTCAGGGCGCGGCACGAGCAACTTTCCGCGCAGTGCTCGGCATACTTTCAGTTTGCCGCGTTTGATGAGTCGGTAAACGCTAAAATAATTGACGCCCAGCAAATCGGCTGCCTCCTGCACAGAGTAGGCCAGTCGTTGGGCCGTGGCGGGCGGTTCTTTTGTTTTTGATGTCGCTTCCATAAAACTTAAAATCGCTTTTGTGCCAGAATTATAGTCATCAGGCGAAACGCATCTATTACAAAAACCCGCGTTAATTCCACCGGAGATCAAATCCGCAGTTACGCAATACCGTGCGATAAAACTGCCGATCAATGTTTAAGCGGGCGTTTCCGCGATGGGCGGTTCGCTTCGCGGCTGCCGGTGATTTCTATACTTCCAATGCTCGCTGATGGAATCACACGCCTTTCCAAGCCATTTCACGTCGCGACGAAATTCTTCAAGCGTTGCCGAGGCAAAGAATTTCGGCGCATTCCGCGCCGGGCGGCCAAGCGGTTTCAAAAGGCCCTCTGTCACGAGGATGGGGATTTCGTGTGGTGAGAATCCCAAATACCAAGCTGCCTGTGCGGCATTCAGCCGCCCAGGAAGTGTTTTGAAATTCAGGAACTGCTCTTTATCGGTGTTCATGGGCAACATCCTACACGCGGCGCGTCGAACCGACTCTGTTGCCGCCAGCTCCTTCGTCAACGAAAGCGGCGTGTCGCCGGGTTGTTGAGATTTTTTGTTGGAAGTCATTGTGGTCTGTTTGCCCCTGTGTGGGCCATGAAGGCTACCCCAAATCGGTAGATTGCGGTGTTTTGTCGGTAGATTATCGGTAGATTCCGACATTTTATCGGAAGATTTCAGAACCGCACAAGTTGCGAGGCAGATGTAATCAACAGGGCGGCCGGCGCAGTGACCAACGCGCGATTTGCGCGTCTCCACGGGCCTCCGGTCGGCCCTATCCCCTTTCTCGACCTCGCCCGTTCCGCCACACAAATCGCGCGCTCGTCACAGACGGAATCGTAGTGTGCGGCAGTCGCGCTAGGCTTCCGTCCCAGGCTCGTCCAGCGTCGTTGCGCTATGGCTCCGAGTGCCCCAACTCCCCCGCACACTACGCCTACGCTCCACTTCCCGCCTGCCGACCTCAGACCGAAGCCTGGTGAAGTGCCATTGGCACCTACCTACGCAGTTTTGCGGGGAGCGCGTTTGCGAGCGAGAGCTTTTTTGATGCGGGCGGTCCGTTCCGGGTCCGGCGAACGCAAGCCGTCGAGCAACCGATTCGGGCTGACTTCCAAGAATTGTGAAATCCGAGCAAACGTCGTCACGGCAAACGGAAAATTACCGTGTTCAAGCGCGCCAATGGTCTGCACATG